>JBDTUY010000060.1:0-14820 GCA_040007495.1 Acidobacteriota bacterium
AAATGTCGTAGGGATAAGATCGGAGATAGACAGCGAACAGAGCTCCGAAGATACCCAGAGGCACTGCCAGCACGACCGCGAACGGGATAGACCAGCTTTCATAGAGCGCGGCGAGGAACAGGAATACGAGCACAGTGGCGAAGCCGAACAGCGCGACTTCGTTGCCTTGCGCGACCTTTTGTTGATAGGTGGTGCCGGTCCATTCGTAGCCGAAACCACCCGGCAAGGAAGACTGCGCGATCTTTTCCATCGCTTCCACAGCTTCGCCACTACTGTGACCTGGGGCAGGTCCGCCGAGAATTTGCACCGCTCGGAATCGATTGTAACGGTACACGACATCGGGACCAGTGGTCGGGATCACCTTCGCGACGGTGCCGAGCGGGACCATGTTCCCACCGGTGCTGCGAACGTAGAAGCGGTTGATGTCGTCTGGCTGCGCCCGAAACTCGGGGTCCGCTTGGATGACGACTTGCCAAGTGTGACCGAATGCATTGAAGTCGTTCGCATATAGCCCACCGACGAAGGTTTGCAGTGTCGTGTATGCGTCGGTGATCGGCACGCCAGCGGTCTGCAATTTCGCATTATCCATCTCAACCTTGTACGCGGGGACACTGGAGCGGAACGTACTGTTCACGCCTGCAAGTTCGGGATACTTTTTCGTTGCGTCCACGATCGCGTCGGCAGTGCGAGCCAGCGTGTCGATATCGGTTCCAGCGCGGTCCTCTAGAACAAATTGGAAGCCTCCGGTGTTGCTCAAGCCCAGGATCGGCGGCAGACCAAATGAGAAACTGAAGGCTTCCGGCACTTGGGCGTAGCCCGCAGACGCCTTAGCGAGAATCGCGGAGAGTTGCTTTTCAGGAGTGTGACGCTCCTCCCACGGTTCCAAGGTCGCGATGATGGTTGCGACGTTGGAGTTTTGCGTGCCGGTCGCGATGTCCGTGCCACCCAGAACAAAGTAATCCTTCACACCGGGGAGACCGGCGATGATCTTCTCAATCTTCGCGGAGGCGGCATCGGTTCGGCCTACGGAAGATCCGTCGGGCAAACGAACTGAGGTGAAGAATGCGCCTTGATCTTCATCCGGAAGGAAACCGGCCGATAGCGACTTGAAGAGTCCACCGGCGGCAACCCAGAAGATGACGAGCGCAGTCAAAGTCAGAAAAGAACGCCGTGCTAGAACGCCGACCGTTCCAACATAGCGAGTTGTGCTCCAATCAAACGCGCGATTGAAGCCGCCAAATGCGCGGGCCAGCAAGCCTCGCGACTCGGTCTTCGGCTTCAGCAGCAAGGCAGCCAATGCGGGGCTTAGCGAAAGCGCGCTGAACGCGGATAACAGTACAGAGGTCGCGATGGTGAGTGCGAATTGCTGATAGATTTTACCGCTGATACCGCCCAAGAATGCAACGGGGACGAATACTGCCGCCAGGATGAACGCGATAGCAACTACGGGAGCTGAGACTTCCTGCATTGCTTGAATGGTCGCTTCGCGCGGTGACTTACCTTCATCGATCAGACGCTGCACAGCTTCGACCACGACAATTGCGTCGTCGACCACGATTCCGATTGCCAGCACCAGGCCGAACATGGTGGTGATGTTGATGGAGAATCCCAGGATCGGGAACATGACGAAGGTCCCGATAATTGCGACGGGCACAGTCAGCAATGGGATCAACGTCGCGCGCCAGTTCTGCAGGAAAAGGAAGACCACCAGGATCACGAGTCCGACGGCTTCAAACAGAGTGATCAACACGTCTTTGATTGCGGCTCGCACAAACATGGTGGAATCGTAGGGAATCACGTAGTCCAAGCCAGCCGGAAATGTCTTCTGCGCCTCAGTGACCAGCGCCTTCACTTTCACTTCTGTTTCCGTCGCGTTGGCGCCGGGGGCTAGGTATACGATCACGTTCGCGGAGGGAGATCCATCCAGACGACTGAATCCCGCATAGGTCTGCGCGCCTAATTCCACGCGCGCCACATCGCGAACTCGCAGCAGAGCGGCGTCCGGTTCAGCACGGAGAATGATGTCCTCAAACTGTGAAGGCTCAACCAGCCGTCCGGGGGCGATCATCGAGTATTGGAAATCTGTTCCGTTCGGAGAAGGCGGCACTCCGACCGCACCTGCCGGATTTTGGCGGTTTTGGGCCTGAATTGCGTTATTTACATCGGTCGCGGTCAAGCCGTACTTGGCCAGCTTATCCGGATTGACCCACACGCGCATAGAATAAACCTGCGCGGAACTCAAGCGGGCTTCTCCAACCCCTGGAATGCTGCCGATTTGGTTTACCAGATTGATTTGCGCGTAGTTTGTGATGAAGAGCGAATCAAACCGGTTTTCTTTCGAGTGCAGGCCCACGACCATCAGGAACGCGCTGGACACCTTCTTGACGGTCACGCCTGCACGCTGAACCTCTGGTGGCAGACGAGACAGCGCGATATTTACTTTGTTCTGCGTCTGAACGGCGGCGGTGTCGGGGTTGGTGCCTAATTGAAAGGTGACGCTGATGGTCAACTGACCGTTGTTGGTCACGTTGGTCAGGTAGTACAACATTCCGTCCAGACCGACTAGTTGTTCTTCAATCGGCTGCGCGACGGTGGCTTCCAAATCCTGTGCGTTGCCGCCCAGATAGTTGGTGGTGATCTGCACCACAGGAGGCACCACTTCGGGATAACTGGCGATGGGGAGCGATGGAATGGCAACGGCGCCCAGCAGAACAATCACGATGGCAATCACCATCGCGAAGACTGGCCGCTCTATGAAAAAGCGTGCCATATTAGTTACCCTTCCCGGTCGCTTGGAAAGGCTTCATAGTTACCTGAACCCCGGGCCGGATGCGAAGCTGTCCTTCAACCACGACCTTCTCTCCGGGCTTCAGGCCTTGTCCTACAACCCAGTTTTCGCCCACCCGTTCCTGGGTCTTGACTGCATGGGCTTCCACTTGATTGTTCGCATTCACCGTGTACACGGTTTGCGTGCTCTGCACCTGCTGCACGGCTCTCTGCGGCACCAGAATCGCAGCCTTACGTTCGCCTGTCTGGAATCGGACACGACCGAATTGCCCTGGCAACAAGCGGCCTTCAGGATTGGGGAATCGCGCCTGCACTTCCAAGGTACCGGTGCGCGGGTCGATCTGATTCAGAACGCTATCCAGCGTGCCGTGATGCGCAAACACAGATCCGTCAGCAAGCAATAATTCAAGTTGTAAACCGGCTGCCCTGCGTCGACCGTACTCAAGATACTGCGCCTCACTCATCTGAATGCGAACCCACATCGGATCTAAGGGAACAATCACACTCAAAGGCTGCGCCGCGTTGGCGTCCACTTTGCCTCCCACGGGAATCTGCGTGTCGCCAATCACACCACTGATCGGCGCGGTGATGGTTCCGTATTGAAGGTTGAGCTTAGCCGTTTCGAGGGCGCCCTTTTCGGCCTCTAGTTTGCCTTGAGTGGATTGGATCTGCGTGGATGTGGATAGACGCGCCTGTTCCACGTTGGCTCGATTGGCTCGAACATTCGCTTCGGCCGCGCGCAATAGGGTGGTTGCAGTATCTAGATCCTGCTTAGGAGCAGCGTCCTGTTCCACCAGAGGCTTCAAGCGGTTGAAGTCGTTCTGTGCTTTGCTGAGCGCTGCGTCCGCCGAGGCCAGATTCGCCTGTGTCTGTTCCAGTGCGACCTGCCGCTGCGCGAACGACACGTCGGCTTCGGTTTGCTTTACGTTGCCGGAAGCCTGATCCACCGCAGCTTGATAACGGCGCAGATCCATGATGTACAGGGCCTGGCCTTCCTTCACCTGATCGCCCGGCTTGAATAGCCACTTTTCGATATAGCCGTCGACGCGGCCTCTAACTTCGACGCGATTGCGTGCGAAGGTCTGTGCCGCGAATTCGGAATAGATCGGCACATCCTGCGCGACAAGGTCGACGGTTTCGACCAGAGGTGGAGGTGCCGGACCGTTGGCTGCCGACACCGATTTAGAGCCGCAGCCTGCGGAGATCAACATGAGGAACATGACTCCGATGGAAGCCATCACATTTTTTCGGAGTAGAAATGAGGAAGAGGGGGTGTGATCAGTGCGCATAAAAAAGATTGCCTGGTATAAAAACTTGGATGCCGGGAAGCCCCCGGAGGGCGCGGTTAATTAACGCGATTTAGCGGATTTTTTGCTTCGTGCCGACTTGGCTGGGGTTGGCACGTTCGAGGTGCGGGTCAACGCGACTAAGCGCTTGATCAAGGCGCTACGAAATGGTTCCGATGGAATGACAGCATGATGAACTCTCGCGAGCCACAGACCATCTGTTGCAAGCCTTACCATCGAAGCGGCAACAGGATCTATACCATCGTTCTCAATACAAGTCTGCCAGCGCGAGTGTGCATCTGCCAGCAGTTTCTGCAATTCAGGACAGTTTCGAAACCCTGCCTTCAATGAAAAAGATACTTCTATGCAGTGATCGTTCCATTCCGTGGCCGCTTTTAGATACGCCCGTGTGAAAGCGCCCGGATCCGGGTCAAGCGCTTGCTTCGCCTTTACGTCAGCCTCAAACTTTTGGATCAAGCTGGCAAGGAGACCGACTACGATCGCTTCCTTGCCGGGAAAATGGTGTAGGACCCCACCCTTACTGACGCCTGCTTCGCGGGCAACCTCGTCAATGGTAGTTTTTTCGATGCCCGACTGCAGAATTACGCGTTCGGCAGCTTGGAGGATGACCGTCGCGGTGCGTTTGGCGTCCCTCATATACCCTTTAACATACCGTCCAGACGGTCGGCTGTCAAGAGTATTGCACTGAGTCCAGATCAGAGCACGCTTATCGACTTCGAAGGCGCTTACCGCGAGGTAGCAGCTATAATCATCATCAAATGACCCTCGCTGGCGCTTGGACTTTCCTTAACTCGTTGTTGCTAGCACTTCTTCGACTGCTACAAAAAGTCTTCGGACAAGTGCGATGGAGCGCGCCTGCTTGGATGGTTTGGATGGGCGGTAAGCTTCGCGAGGCATTCCGGTTCGCAACGTCTGATCGGAAGCGTGTCGCGATCACGGCGACCGTGTTGTTGGCGGCAACCGCTGGAGCGGCTTGGTATGAATTCGGCCCGCGTCCGCACTACATTGCTTATACAGTGACCGCACCGAAACTCACCGTGTATGACGAAAAAGGCAACCAGGTAGTCGCACCGTTAACGGTCGACTTCGAGGAGCCGGTCGCGCCGTTGGAGAGTTTGAACAAGACGATCGCTGCGGGGATCGACATCTCGCCCAAGCTCGCGGGGAAGTGGACGTGGCTGGATGACAAGCACCTGGAGTTTACGCCTGGTTCCGACTGGCCGGTGGACGGCAGCTTCACTGTGAAAATCGCGCGAGAAAAAGTACTGACGAAAACCGTGTCGTTGGAAGACTACTCGTTTGACTTCAAGGCGCAGCCGTTCTCCGCGGTGATCAGCGATAAGCAGTTTTATCAAGACCCGCAGATTCCTACATTCAAGAAGGTTGTGGCGACGGTTACATTCAGCCATCCGGTGGACCCGGGGCAGTTTGAGTCCGCTGTATCGTTGGTGTTGGGCAAGGATGCCGAGTTCCTGGGTCTGACACCCGACAGCAAGCACTTCACGATTCTGTACGACAAGCTGCATCTGAATGCGTACGTCCATTCTGCAGCGCTGGCTATGCCGCGCGATGGAACGTCGATCACGGTCCGGATTGGCAAGGGCGTTCGTGCGGCGCGTGGAGGCAACGCAACCAATCAAGTGCTCGAATCATTAGTCGCGATTCCGGGACGCACGGCGCTGCGTTTTGATAACGCACAAATGACTGTGGTGGATAACGCAAAGTATGAACCGGAGCAAGTGCTTGTGGTGAAGAGCAGTTCGCCTGTTCCCGAAAAATCCTTCGCTGGCAAGGTGCAGGCATTCGTGTTGCCGGTGCGACATCCGGATCAACCAAAGGAAGACAAGCAGCCTTACAAATGGCTGGACCCGAGCCAGATTGGCAACAACATACTTTCCAAGTTGCAGCCGCTTCCGCTGACGTATCTTTCCTCTGATGAAGGTCAGGATCTGACGCATGGATTCAAATTCAACGCACCGGTGGGTCGATACATTTACTTGCTGGTAAAAGAAGGCATCGACGGCGCCGGTGGCTACATTTCAGGCAAGCCGTACACGGCGACGGTCAAGGTATCGCCGTATCGTCAAGCGCTGACATTTATCGGGAAGGGTTCGCTGTTGTCGCTGGCCGGGGATAAAAAGGTCGGGTTCCTGGTGCGCGATATCGATCAGGTGCAAGTGGAAGTGGGCCGCGTGCTGCCGAATCAATTGCAGCACTTGGGATCGCGCATGTATGACTTCTCAAAGCCGGATTTGTACAACATGGAAGATTCGATTGTGGAGCGGTTCTCCGCGACGCGTGATTACAGCGGAAAGCAGCCCGGCAAGCCCGTGTATGACAGCATCGATCTGGGGCAATACTTGCGGGACCAGACGGGGGGCAAGCGTGGGCTGTTTTTGCTGCATATCCGATCCATAGAGACTGCCAAGCGACAGCCGGTTGAGGATGAAGAGGGCGATGGCGAGGATGAAGGGGAAGAGAATGGTAGAGGTCCGGATCGCCCTCGGGTGCTCGACGATGCGCGGTTGATTCTGGTCACCGATCTCGGGTTGATCGTGAAGAAGGCCAGCGACGGGAAACGCGATGTGTTCGTGCAATCGATCCGCAGTGGGGAGCCTGTGGAGGGCGCTCGCATTGAAATGATCGGGCAGAACGGTGAACCAGTGGTGGCGGTTACTACGGACGGCACTGGGCGGGCGCAGATGCAGAAATTGCCCGATACGTTCCGGAGAGAGAAAGCTCCGCTGATGGTGCTGGTGCAGAAAGATTCCGACTTCTCATTCCTGCCGTTGCGGGCCAATGGTCGCGACCTGGATCTATCGCGCTTTGAGACAGGCGGCGTGGAGAATGCGGTCTCGGCTCAGCAGCTTTCGTCGTACTTGTTCACCGATCGCGGCATCTATCGGCCTGGCGAGACAACGCATATCGGCATGATCACGCGCACGGCAGATTGGAAGTCGTCGCTGGCGGGACTGCCGATCGATGTGGAGATCACCGATGCGCGGGGCAACATCGTTCGACACGACAAGATCAAGTTGTCGGCGACCGCCTTCGACGAGCTTACCTTCACAACGCAGGCCACAGCTCCAACGGGAACATATCAAGTAGAGGCGTGGTTGGCCAAGGACGAGAGGCAGCGTCAGATTCTGGGCAGCGCGTCATTCAGCGTGCAGGAATTTGAACCAGACCGGATGAAGATTCGTTTGGATCTGGCGGACAATGTTTCGGCAGGATGGCTGACACCCGCCGATGTGAAGGCCAAGGTAAACGTCGCACATTTGTTTGGGGAACCGGCCAGCGGTCGCCGGGTGGAAGGCGAGCTCAACCTTTCTCCTGTCCTACCGAGCTTTGCGCGGTATCCCGACCATCGCTTTCAAATCGGAGAAGTGGTGAAGGAGCCGTACCATCAGGTGCTGACGTCGACGATCACGGACGACAAAGGCAACACGGAGTTGAATCTGGACCTGGGACGCTTTACGGGTCGCGCTTATCGGCTGAATGTACTGGCTCGAGCGTTTGAGGCTGAAGGCGGCAGAAGCGTCGCGGCGCAGAACACGGCGATTGTTTCGGATGCGCCGTATCTGGTTGGAGTGAAGTCGGATGGCGATCTTACTTTCGTGCGGCGGTCCAGCGATCGCAAGAGTCATTGGATCGCGGTGAATCGAAATCTGGACCCCGTTGTGGCTGAGCAACTGACGTTGGAGTGGGTGGAGCGCAAATACTTGTCCGTGTTGACGCAGCAACCCGATACGACATTCAAGTATGTTTCGCGTCTCAAGGAAACTGTGCGGAACACTCGTCCGGTTCGCATTGCGGCGGGCGGTAGCGATCTTGTTTTGCCGACGCAGGAACCAGGCGAGTTCGTGCTAATCCTCCGCAATAGCACCGGGACGGAGCTCAATCGGATCACGTATAGCGTTGCGGGGGACGCGAATATTTCACGGTCGCTGGAACGCAACGCGGAGCTCCAGATTCAGTTGGACAAGCCGTCTTACGCGGGCGGCGAGACGATGAATGTCAGCATTCGCGCGCCCTATATCGGCGCTGGATTGATCACGATTGAGCGCGAGCGCGTGTTCTATCATCAGTGGTTTAAAACTACGACGACCAGTTCCGTACAGCGCGTTACCCTGCCCAAGGACTTTGAGGGCAATGGCTACGTGAGCGTGCAATTCCTGCGCGATCCGTCATCGGATGAAATCTTCATGAGTCCGTTGTCGTACGGAACGGCACCATTTGCGGCGGCTCTGGGCGCGAGGACACAACAAGTTCGATTGACTTCCGCGACACAAGTGAAACCTGGCGCGACTTTGGTGATGCACGTGGTTCCGACGGTCGCATCGCGCGTAGCAGTGTTTGCGGTGGACGAAGGCATTCTGCAAGTTGCACGGTACAAGAATCCGGACCCGCTTGGTTACTTTTTCCAGAAGCGAATGCTGGAAGTGCAGACTACGCAGATTCTGGATCTGATCCTGCCGGAGTTTCGACGCTTCCTGGCGTTAGCTGGTGCAGGTGGAGATGCGGACGGCGGATTTTCGCGGCATCTGAATCCGTTTAATAAGAAACATAAGGCACCTGTGGCCTGGTGGTCCGGCATCATCGATGTTGGTCCTGAGGGGAAAGATCTCCGCTACCTTGTGCCGGATTATTTCAACGGCCGGTTGCGAATCGTCGCCATTGCGGTCGATCCGTCGCGAGTTGGCGTTGCTGAGGCGAACACGGAAGTGAAGGGCGATTTCATCCTTTCACCGAACGTGCCGTCGATGGTGGCTCCGGGCGATGAGTTCAATGTCAGTGTCGGATTATTCAACAACACTACAGGCAAAGATCCGGTACACGTGACGGTTGAGGCATCGCGCGAGCTATCGCTTGTTAGTGCGGCGGGGTCGGACCTGACGATTGCGGAGAAGAAGGAAGGCGTCGCACAATTCCGCTTTAAGGCGAACGCGTCGTTGGGACCTGCGTCTTTGAAGTTCCGAGCTGTTCGGGGCAAGTCTGAGGCAAGGATGGAAGAGAGCGTCAGCGTTCGTCCCGCCATCGCGTATAGGACGCAGCTTTCGCTGGGCCGCTTCACCAATGCCTCGTCCACTGTGGCGTTGAAGCGCGATATTTATCCGGAGCAACGGTCTGTGCAGGCGTCGATTTCTGCACTGCCTCTGGTATGGGGCGAGGGTTTGATCGCGTATCTCGATTCGTATCCATACCCATGCACGGAGCAACTCGTGAGTAAGGGATTTGCTGCGCTGCTATTGGCATCGCGGCCAGAATTCGGTGCGGTCAAGACGAAGGATGCTCAGCCGATTGCGGGAACGATTTCGATGCTGCAGAGCCGCGAGAACGAATCTGGAGGAATGGGACTGTGGGCTTCGAATCCGCAGACGGCAGACTTCCCGACGGTTTATGCGGCGCACTTTCTGTTGGAGGCTCGCGACCGTGGCGAGAAGGTTCCGCCGGAGATGGTGGCCAACCTGAATAACTGGCTCACGCGCTTTGCCTCGACTCCGGCTTCGACATTAGAAGAGGGTCGGATGCACGCGTATGCGGTGTATCTTCTGGCTCGGCAGGGGATCAGACCAACTGCTGCGGTTGCGAACGTTGAGCAGGAGCTGTCCAAACGCTATACGCAAGCTTGGCCAACGGATCTGGCCGCAGCCTATCTGGCGTCGACCTATCGGTTGATGCAGCGCAATGCGGATGCGGATCGGATCATTCGCAGTGTGCCGTGGTCGGATGCGAAGAAGGGTTGGACGGACGAGTTCTACTATGAGCCGGTGGTACACGATGCGCAGCTATTGTATTTGATCACGAAGCATTTTCCTGATCGGGCGGGTAGCATTCCGCAAGCTGCGTTGGAAGGCATTGCGAGCGCGATTAGCGGCAATCGGATTAGTTCGCTGTCGGCTGCGTATACGCTGCTGGCGCTGGATTCGTACGCGAAGACTGCGGCCCCGCGAGTGAAGTTGGGCGTGGTGCTGAATGGACAAACGCAGGCGACCACTTCAAAGGTCCCGGTACCCGCAGGGCTGGCCAATGTGGTGTTCACGCACGACGGTTCCCTGCCCGCTTATTTCGCGGTGAATGAATCGGGCTTTGATCGGAACGCTCCGGTTGCGGATGCCAATAGCGGGCTGGAAGTGATCCACGAGTATCTGGATGCGAAGGGCAACGTGGTGACCAGCGTCAAAGAAGGCGAGGAGTTCTTCGTGCGAGTACGGCTACGAGCGACGAATCGCGATCGCGTGAGCCAGATCGCGCTGGTGGATATTTTGCCGGGCGGTGTGGAACCCACTCTCGATCGCGAGCCGGGGGCGGGATCCAACTGGAAGCCGCAGTACGTGGACGTTCGTGACGACCGAGTGATCTTCTATGGCGATGCGACCAAGGAAGCGGCGACTTATGTGTACAAAGTTCGGGCGACGAATACAGGTTCCTTCCAGGTGCCGCCCGCGTTCGCGGAGGCGATGTACAACCACCAGATCACGGGCATGAGCCGTGCTGCCAAGTTGGAAATCGTAAAGCCGTGAAAAACAGGAGTCAGGAGACAGGAGTCAGGAGTCAGAATTGGGGGCATCGCGAGTATTGGCTGGGTTTTACCGTGCCTACGATTCTGACTTCTAAATTCTCACTCCTGAATTCCTGGTGGCTGCTGGCACCTCTTCTGCTGCTGGCGCTTCGCGTGTGGCCGCATGCCGCTTTGCGGGATCAGGTTCCGCAGTCTACTTCGGTGTGGTCGTCAGATCATGAACTGCTGCGCGTGACCTTGGCCTCGGACGATCAATATCGGCTGTGGACGCCACTGAGCGAAATGTCTCCGGCGTTGGTGGAAGCGTTCCAGTTGAAGGAAGATCGCTGGTTCTATTGGCACCCCGGCGTG
Source organism: Acidobacteriota bacterium (assembly GCA_040007495.1). Taxonomy (GTDB): domain Bacteria; phylum Acidobacteriota; class Terriglobia; order Bryobacterales; family Bryobacteraceae; genus Palsa-187. The sequence goes on from JBDTUY010000060.1 coordinate 10,969, forward strand.
AATCCGATTTCGCTGATTCGCGCGGGGAGTAAGACCGCACTTAAAAGATGGAGTGGCGAGGGCCGCCAAGGTGGTTCGACGCTGACCATGCAGTTGGCCCGCATGCTGTATCACCTGAATACACGGACAGTGGCGGGTAAGCTGAAGCAATCGGCAATCGCGTTGTGGCTAGAGGCGCGATACTCCAAGCGCAGCATCCTGGAAGCCTATTTGAACCTGGTGCCATTCGGAGGCAATGTTCAAGGGGTCGGAATGGCGAGCCGGATGTATTTCGCAAAACCTTCGTCGCAGATCACACTGGGGGAGGCGATCACGCTGGCCGTGATCCCGCAACGGCCTGCCGCGCGCGCGGGCAAAGGCACACGAGACCTGTTGCTGTCGGCACGCACGCAACTTACGAAGCTGTGGCTAGATGCGAATCACGCGACGGATTCCGAACGGCGGCAACTGGAGCTGCCTGTGTTGCCACAAGAAGACGTGCCGGTGCCTATGCTGGCGCCGCATTTCACAGGGTCTGTGCTCCGAGCAAATTATGGACATCCGGGTAAGGTGGAGACTACCTTGGACGCAGGACTGCAGCGATTGGTGGAGCGCCAGGTCGCGGTCTATTTGAACCAGTTCGGGGACCGGGGAATTCGCAACATGTCGGTGCTGTTGCTGGATCATCGCGATATGTCGGTGAAGGCTTGGGTCGGATCGGCAGATTTCGGCAACGAAGAGATCCACGGCCAAATTGACGGAGTACTGACAAAACGCTCGCCGGGATCGACACTAAAACCTTTCGTGTATGCACTGGCAGTGGATCAAGGAGTGCTGCATCCGCGAACGATTCTTCGCGATTCGCCGACTTCGTTTGGTCCATTCACACCGGAGAATTTCGATGGAAAGTTCATGGGACCAATACCGGCGCAGGATGCACTGATTCGGAGCCGCAATATTCCGGCGGTCTGGGTTTCGAATCAGTTGCGTCAACCTGGGCTGTACCAATTTCTGCAAAGTGCGGGGATCGGTAACATGCGGGCGGAATCGTACTACGGCTTGGCGCTGGCGTTGGGCGGAGGCGAGGTCACCTCCGAGGAACTCGCAGGGTTGTACGCAATGCTCGCGAATCGGGGCGTGATGCAGCCGATTCGGACCAAGCCAAGCGAGCCGATGCGCCCAGGCTCCCGATTGTTGAGTGCGGAGGCCAGTTTCATCACGGTGGATATGTTGAGCAAGAATCCTCGACCAGGGGAAGACAACTCGCTGGCTCCACGGGGCCGCTGGCCGGTTGCGTGGAAGACGGGTACGTCGTGGGGATTTCGCGATGCGTGGTCGGCTGGCATCGCGGGTCCTTATGTATTGGTCGTGTGGATCGGAAACTTCGACGCGCGCGGCAATCCGAGCTTTATCGGTGCGGATGCGGCTGCTCCGTTGTTCTTTCGCATCGTCGATGCACTGAATCTGAAGAAGTCCGACGAGCCATTCGAGTTCCCTGCCCCGCCGCCGGGCGTGAGCAAAGTGGCTGTGTGCACAGAAAGCGGCGATCTGCCGAACCACGATTGTCCCCAGACCATTGAGACCTGGTACATCCCTGGGAAGTCGCCGATTAAGGTCAGCAAGCTGCATCGGGCGGTGACGATCAACATCAGCACGGGGCTTCCGGCTTGTCCGCCTTACGCGCCGGGTCAAACGCGACAAGAAGTATTCGAGTTCTGGCCCTCCGATATGATGCAGCTCTTTCGGGAGGCTGGCATGCCCCGCCGCAAGGCCCCCACGATCCCCGAGTGCGCTGCGGACGACAGTAGCGATATACCGAGGATTGCGACTCCGTTGCGCGGAGTTACTTACAGTTTGCGTCAGAAAGCTGACCGGTCCAAGATGGAGACGATCGCACTGGAGGCGAGCACAGCGGCCGATGTCGAGACGGTGTTCTGGTTCGACGGCCCGTCGCTGATCGCGAAATCCGCTGCGGGCCATGGGGCTATTGCGTGGAGACCTCTGTCGGACGGAATACACTTGATCCGTGTGATTGACGACCACGGCCGGGCGGCAGAGCGGGACGTAAAGGTTCAATTCCTGGACTGAGAGGCGCTTCCAGGAGCTGCAAGCCATCGATTTTTCAAGACTTAGCCTGAGGCACTCCCCCAAAACACCTTAGTAGCATGTATCTTCCCGACCAACGGACTCCTGAGGCTCAAATAAATCCGAGCGAGTCTAACTTGTTTTAAAATCTGGGCGAAAGTCGGTTTTCAGATCCAAATCGCAAACGATTTAACTAAGAACCCTTGCAATCCTCTAATGTGAAACCCTTCTTGTGCCGACATCCAAAATCCTGCAAGATGGGGAAGACAGGAAAGAGGCTGTCGATCCCATGACCACGAGACTGACCGTGAGACAACGATATGATCAACTTCAGCGACGGGTACTGGGCATTTGCCTGGATATTCGTGGGCAGGATCTAATCGAATACGCATTGATGGCTGCCTTTGTGGCGGTTGCAGCTGGGGCGATTTTTCCGTCTACGATTACGCCCAGCATCAGTACAATTTATTCAAAGATTTCCTCGTCCCTGGACGCCTCGCCTGGCGGTAGCGGCGCGTAAAGCGGAAAGACTGCGCATCTCATGCCGAAGCTACAGTGTGTAGCTTCGCTATTTAGGGAATTTCGGTTGGCACCGTCTTGAGTGCAGAGGATGGGATACCAGCTACTTCTTCATGAAGCCGCGCACGTAGAGGGCGTTTATGCCGCGCACTGTGGTCACCGTGCCGCTGACCTGCATGATATGTCCGGCATGCTCAATCGCCGCGTCGCGGAAGATACCCATGCCGTCGCGGCGTGGATCGTGCTCTTCTTCCATCAGCATGTATAGGGAACCATCGGCGGTCAACAAGCCGATCGGCTGACCGGCGCGGAAACACTTCTGCGCGCAGTCGACATGCTTGCCGCCGTGCTTGCCGATTTCGAGGTAACAGGAGAAGTCGATAATTTCACCGACCACTGTCTTGGTTGCGCCGGTATTCGGCTTGCCGTCGACGGACGCACCGAGAGTGGTGGCGCTCCAGGGCGTTGCCGACTTTTCACCCAGCGCGCCTAAGGGCTGTTTGTAGGTACCCTTACCCTCGGCGACCGTCATCTGCGGCTGAAGAATGCCGGACTTGCTTTGTGCCAACAATGTAACCGTTAACGCGGCCAAGCCGAGAACGGTATTGAATAGGGTTGAACTGAGTTTCACCATAGCCTCAGTTTATCGCAGCACAAACGGCCGCATAAGCCACCTGGGTCCGAGGCTGACGTTTGACCCTCCCACCTTAATATGTGTCGAAGCCACTGTGCTCCGGGACACAACGCCAGTTACCCTCACGACTTGGGACGCGAATAAAGGCCAACGACCGTGCCTGGAAGGACTTCAGCGTCGGCCTACCCCAACATGATAAGCTAGGCGGCTGCTCATGGCTCAACGCACCATGTTTCCGCCAGTATGTATCGCACTGGGGTTCTCCGACGTCGAATCCTTGCTTTCGCACGCCCGCGACGAATATCAATCCGGGGAACGTTTTCTGGAGTTCCGGCTGGACTATTTGCCGGACCCGAAAGCTGGCCTCCCTGCCATCCAGAAGTTCCTGGCGGAATACAGCGATTGCACGATTCTAGCCACTTGCCGGCGACGCCAGAACCAGGGCCGGTTCGTGGGGAGCATTGAGGAGCAGCTGAAGATTCTGGACGCGGCGCGTGAAGCCGGTGCCCATGCTGTAGACCTGGAAATCGAAAGTGCCGAAAACTGCGAGGACAAGCTCGCGGACCTATCGCGACGAAACAGCGCGTTCGCGCAAGTCCTGGGCGTCGTTGGCTGCAGTGCCCGTCCCTTGCCGC
>JBDTUY010000061.1:0-14778 GCA_040007495.1 Acidobacteriota bacterium
AACACGCAAAGCTGAAGTCGGCGGGATCTTTCACGAGAGCCGGGGCGTTGTCCCCGGCTCTTTTTATTTGGGAGTGGCGACGCTCCTGACCGCTTTTTCTTAGTGCACCAAGCATTGGCGGTCCGGCATAATCTGAACAACACTACTATCAGTAGTATTGAATATATGCGTTAACGTAGAAGTCCTGGTAATCTGAACCATCCTCCTCACAGTATTCACCCATAGCATCACAAAAATAGGAGACTGAGTTACTTACTTGCTCGGTTCCAATGGTAGCAGTCACCGCGATCATTGCATAAGACCCGTCCGAATACTGAGTAGCAGATGCACTATATAAACCTATCTGCGAACTGGCTATCGCAGTAGCATACATCGTAATTGGCTCGCCTCCCCCTGTACTCTCCGCGTACAAAGTGCAGTATCCATACCATGGGCTCTCTTGAGGACCGGGTGCGGCGGAGCACCCATCGACGTCAATAGGGTCCTCCCAAAATTGGCCATAGGAGCAGCCAACAGAAACCCCGACCAAAACTATCGCGGCAACAAAACGAAGACTTTTCGCAATAACCTCGCTGAACATTAATTTTCTCTCCTGAGTGTGGGACGCTCAGCATCTCCGTAGTCGGCTTCGAGGACAGATCTAAAATGCGGTTCGCCCAATCTTGTCGCTCCTAATAGCTTTACAGCCATATCCATACGTCGGTGGATCGTGCGTAGTTCGCCGGGTTCGGGCTTCTGAGAAAGCATCTCCCGAAGGCGAGTCTCAATTTTTTCCATATCCGGGCCCAACGATTCTAACTCAGCCCGGAAGCCTCGCACGAATTTCTGTTCAGCGGTTAGTTCATTGAAAATTCCGCTAGCGTCCGGCCCATTGAACCCGCCATCCGCGAAGAGCACCGCATCCACAGACACCCGAATCGAGGAACTCTGAAACATCGCTCTTCCCTTGACCGCGCCTGTTTGAGCCAGCGCCGAATCTACCTGGGGGGATCGGAGCGCAGCCGATAAATTGGGATTTGTAGTGATGAGGCGGGAGGCACCCGGATCGAAGTGGGTATTGTCGGGAAACTCCTGCCACTGACCTTCGGCCTGTCTCCCCCCACGGGCGTTGGTAAACTCCCATCGCACCACGAACAATTTTATGGCGCGGTTGCCAGTGTTGGTTACAACGATGGCGCGGGTTAAGAGATTTGCCACACTCGCGCTGGTCTCGGGATCATTGATCTTGGTCCCGCCGGAGAGATCGGAAATATATTTTGCGAACTCCGGAGTTTGCGGACCGGATACCCGAATGCCCGGTATTTGGCTCTCTGCCACGGTAAATCCGGTCTGAGCACTTAATGCTATCGGAATTGCACACAGAAAAACAAGAATACTGCTACTAGCTGGAAATATTCGCTGCACGTTTTTCTCCTGGAAGGACTCTACCCCCCCCTGACCAGAAAGTCAAGGGCCCATATTGCTAAGATTATCCCTGCCTTTTAGACACTCTTAAGCCTATGCCTTTTGCAATACCTGCAACACCCGCTGGCTACCCCGAGTCGTCGCGAACTCTTCAGGCGCAATCGCACCCTTCATCGCGAGACACAACGTCCAGCGATCGCCGTCGAGTTCATAGATCCCGAAACAAGTGTTGCCTTCTTCCGAACCCTCGGTGAACTCCAATTTGAAGCTCTTGGGCCTGGTCGTCTCATCCAATTGCAGATCGCCTTTGAAGGCAGACCCCATACCCGAAGCCTGAAATGTTGCGCCTTTTACCGCGACCTTCCCCATCAGAAACATGACGGAGGGCAGCTTCATTCCATCCAGTTCCAATGAGGAAACTTTCCACACGCCTTGCATCAGGTCGAGGTCGGGAGGCATGGCTTAGGGATTCACGCAAAAGGAAGGCGGGACGCTGTCCCGCGCCGAGGCACCTGCCTCGGCTGTCCGGGAACACTCCTAGGTAGCGGAGGCGGCGCCTCCGCGCGGGACCGGCGTCCCGCCTTCCCCTAGAAAGTGGCCAAGGTTCGTCAGTTGGAACTTCCCACGCACGCCGCCAACAATTGGGCCTGCAGCTTGATCTCGATCTCTTCGGTCAGCTTCGATCCTTCGCGCGTCACATAGAACACGTCCTGCGCGCGATGCGCCTCCGTGTCGATCATGACAACCTCAATATTGCAGCCAGCTACCGAGATCGCAGCCGCAAGATCGTGCAGCAGGGCTGGGCGATCCGCGGTCGAGATTTCGACCAACGTAGCATTGATGCCTTCTTCATCCTTGAACGAAACCGACGGTTTGATCTTCATACGGGATGCCCGGAACGTGCGCTGACGCCCGCGCAGCAAGCGTTCGGCATCTTCGGTACCTTCGACGACTTTGCGAACTACGCCGCGCAGGCGCTCCGTCTCAGACGGATTCAGTTCCAGCGTGCGATGCGGATCCGTGAACACGAAACTATCCACTACTACGCCGGAGCTATTGGAGAACGCCTCGGCGCGCACAATATCCAGGCCGAAGCTCGAAATGGTTCCAGCAACCGACGCGAACAGGCCGGGGCGATCCTTGGTGAGCAGCGTCAGTTTGTGGGCACCATGGTCCTGCACCACCTCAATCGCGACGGGCCGCGAAGCTAGCTGATCCGCCATCTGCGAATGCCCTTCGATCTCGGCTTTGGAGTGCGTCCGCGCATAGCGCGTCGGCAAACCTTCCAGGAACTGAGCCATCTCGGGCGAAGTGCCCACGGGTTCCTTCGCTAGTTCAGAATAATGGATGCGTTCGGTCGCCAACTCGCGCGTGAACTCCTGGTGGGCGCTCACATAGGCCTGCCACAGTTGCTCCAACCGCCAGGGACTCATCGCCTGCGGATTGACGGCGCTGATATCGGCATAGGTCAGCAGAGTTAGCAGCTTCAGCCGCTCCACTGTGCCGATCGAATCTGCCAAAGCCCGCGCGGTTGCACCGTCGAATAGATCGCGCGTGCTCATCACGTTCGATAGCGCCAGGTGATGGCGAACCAGATACGCGACCGTATCGATATCTTCCTGCGGCGCTCCCAACCGACCGAGCACGGCATGCGCGATTTCCTCGCCAACGGTAGAATGATCGCGGCCACTGCCCTTCCCTATATCGTGCAGGATCAGCGCAAACCGAAGCAGCGTCAGATCGCCTACGCCCGCGGCGAGGTTCGCAAATCGTGCGTCAGCGATATTCTCCAGATTCTCCAGCGCCACCAGCGTATGCTCATCCACCGTATAGCGATGGTAGAAATCGCGCACCACCAGGCATTCGATGTTCTGCCACTCCGGCAGCGCCCTTCCCAGCACGCCGCATTCCTGCATCGCGCGCAAACCGGGCGACGGCTTCGGCAAACTCAGCAGGCGTTTCCAGTTGTCCCAGTTGGCCTGCGGAACAAAGCCTTGCATCCTCTCCATCGTGTCGGCAGCAAGCCGCAGATCGTGGCGGGCGATGAACTCGAACAAACTTAGGTCCGTCGGCGGTTTCTGGCCGCGGAGCAGAACACGCTCACGCAGAACAGTGTAGTCGGCAGTCGATAAGCGCGACCGCCACTCATGAAAGCGCCCCAACAAAGAACCCCCGCCCCGAACCATAGTTGCCTCTAAAGCCAAGCGCGTGGCTTGGTCCACCGCACGCGCGTGCCGGAAATACTCCCGCATCAAAGTCGCAGGATGTTCGCTCAACATGTCCTGCGCATCGAAACTCAAAACGTTTTGATCGCGCGACGCCAGATCATGCAAGCGCTGTCGGATGCCCGATAGAAAGTAGAAGGCCGTGGTTAAATCGGGGGGAGTGCCATGCGGATCCAGCGCATGCAACCAATGCAACGTCTGCAGGTCGCGGAACCCGCCCGGCGTTTCCTTGATGTTCGGTTCCAGATGGTAAATGGAATTGTGAAACTTGGCCCGGCGCGACTCCGCCAACTCGACCAGTTTCTTTGCGACCGAAGGTCCGCGGCGCGTGCGGAATTGCGCGAACTTCTGCTTCATGCCGGCGTACAGAGTTTCATCGCCCGCCAGCATTCGATGATCCAGCAGACTGATGGTGAACTCGGCGTTTTCAGCGTGTTCCGCAACGCATTCGGCCACGGTATGCACGGAGTGGCTGGGGTGCAGATTCGAGTCCCACAAGCTTTGCAGAAAGACCTGTATCCTTTCCTTGGGCGGAATATGAGCATCGGATTCCACCAGAAACAAGAGATCGATATCGGAGTGCGGGAACAATTCCCCTCGTCCGTAGCCGCCGACGGCGACAATCGCGAGGCCGGACGGGCAACTGGCTGCGAGAAATTTTTGAAAGGTGTTGCGGATTTGTTCGTCGATACCCGACTTACGCGCCGCCAAAGCCTGCCGAATGGCTGCCGGTTCGGGAATTGCGTGGATTTCTAAGGTCATAATCTCCTTGTGCGACTCGTTCCAGGATCTTGAAACGGCGACTCGTCACGTGGAGCCTTCGGTCAAACAACGGAAACGCCGAAGCCGCCGGGCAGGACAGGGCCGCGGCTTCGACGCTTCCGACAAGCGGAACATCCTACAAATTTAGCTTCTACCGGCGAACGTCAGCTGCTTACAGAGCCGCGTCGCCCCGGTCGTCGTTGCGAATGCGAATCGCATCCAGAACGTCGAATATAAAGATCTTGCCGTCCCCAATTTTTCCCGTCCGGGTCGCTGCGGTCAGCGTCCGAACCACTTCCTCTAATCGGTTATCGGCAACCACCATTTCTATCTTGACCTTGGGCAGCAGGTCCACCTTATATTCCATACCGCGATAGACCTCGGTATGGCCTTTTTGGCGACCGTGCCCCCGAACTTCGGTGATGGTCATCCCATCCACGCCGATGCCCTTGAGCGCCTCTTTGGCGTCTTCTAATTTGTGCGGTTGAATGACTGCTTCAATGCGTTTCATGTCATTTCTCCTATGATTGATTGCAAGGCTTGGCGAGGGGATTACCCTTCCAAATTGTAGCCTTCTTCGCCATGCTGGCTAAAGTCCAAGCCTTCCACTTCGGCTGTGTCATCCACTCGCAATCCGGTGATCATGTCGGTGATCTTCAACAATATAAAGGTTCCGACGATCGCGATGCCCCAGGCGATCGCGCAGGCAATCAACTGATTCAGCACTTGATGCGCATCGCCGTCCACCAGACCCATGGCCTTGCCGCCGCGCAGATCGTTGATGTCCTTAGTCGCGAACACGCCGGTCAGGATGGCTCCCAGTGTTCCACCGATCCCGTGTACGCCAAACGCGTCCAGGGCATCGTCATAGCCGAACATCGCTTTTACCTTGGCCACCATCAGGAAGCAGACGACACCGGCCGCGATACCGATGAGCAACGCCGGCATGGGTTTTACGAAGCCCGATGCAGGCGTGATGGCAACTAACCCGGCAACCGCTCCGGAGATCGCGCCCAACATGCTGGGCTTGCCGGTCATCAGTTTTTCGATCACCATCCAGGACAAAGCCGCCGAAGCCGCCGCGAAATGCGTAGCGACAAATGCGCTGGAGGCTAACCCGGAAGCGTTTAGCGCGCTACCTGCGTTGAAGCCAAACCAGCCCACCCACAACAAACCCGCGCCGATGGTGCTGAGCACTAGGCTATGCGGACGCATCGTCTCGCTGGGAAAGCCGGTGCGTTTGCCCAGGTAGATCGCACACACCAAGGCCGAAACGCCAGAAGTAATATGCACCACCGTACCGCCCGCGAAGTCGAAAGCCGGAATCGATCCGGTGACCGCGCCTAGCAAGCCGCCCACGCCCCACACCATGTGCGCCATCGGCAAGTAGACCACTACCAGCCACAGCGTGGTGAACAACAACATGCCGCTAAACTTGATGCGTTCTGCGTAGGCGCCGGAAATCAGTGCCGGCGTGATGATCGCGAACATCAACTGATAGACCATGAAGGTCGACTGAGGAATGGTCGCGGCGTAGTCGGCATTGGGGGCGGTCCCGACGCCATTCATAAACAGATACTCCGTGCCGCCAAAGAACCCATTTCCATGCCCGAAGGCGAAACTGTAGCCGAACACAGCCCACAACACGGTCACCAGGCCCATCAGGATGAAGCTGTGCATCATCGTGCTCAATACGTTCTTGCGGCGAACCAGACCGCCGTAGAATAGCGCGAGACCGGGGGCGGTCATCATCAGGACCAGCGCTGCGGAGACCAACATCCAGGCGTTGTCGCCTGCCGTCTGTGCTGCGGCGGCTGCTTTGTCCGCCTTATCCAAACGCTCAGCAATATTTGGAGGGATCAGAGGAACTGCCGGGGCTCCAGTGGCAGTGGGGGCGGGGGTTGGAACGGCTGGCGTGGGAGTTTGCGCGAACGCAAGACTTAGAGAACTCAGTACCAGTAACAGAATCTGAAGGCAGCGAAGCATTCGCACTGCAGTGACGGGCCGCGAAACCGACGCCAAGGTCGCAATCGCCGTCCCGCGTAGACCGGTTCCACTAGGACCGGATACCGAGATCTTCATAAGTAAGCTCCTCTATAAAGTTGGTACCACCCCCGGTCTAGCGTTCCGATCACACGGGCGTGGTGTGAACTGCTTGAGTAGCAAGTATAGACACTTGTTAGCTTGCTCGCAGTTCAAAAATTTTGATTGGATGCATTTAAATTTTCTATTGGAGCTAGGCTTGGCCTCGCAAAACATGCCGGACCCATCTTCATCGGCGCTTCTTCAGGCTGCCTGGGTTATACTGTACGGTAGCCTCTTGCCAATTTCGGCGTTCGCATCGGCGAACGCATTCCCGCGCCGAGACAGGTTCTGCCTGCACCGCTGGGACGATTTGGACGGGCATCTGCAATTGGAGATTCAATACTATGTTTGATCTGTTCCGCAGCCGGGACAAAGCGATTCGTTATGTGGTCGGCGGGATTTTGGGCATCGTAGCCCTGTCCATGATCACGTACCTGATCCCCAACTATAACGACAACACGGGCACGGCTCAGAATCCGGTAGTGCTGGAGGTGGGCGGGCAGAAGATTACCGCAAGCGAAGCCCAAGGCCTGTTCCAACAGAACTCGCAAGGCAAGATTCCGGCGGAACTGATGGACGTCTATTTCCCACAATTTCTGGACCGCCTGCTGATGGTCCGCGCGGCCACCTATCAAGCGGGTCAAATGGGCTTGACCGCAACGGACGACGAAGTGCGCACCGCGATGTTGACCAAGGCGCCTTACAATCAGTTTGTACAAAACGGCAAGCTGAACCGCGAGGCACTCGAGGCGGCGCTCGCTCAACAGGGCAAGACGCTGCAATACGCGATCGACGATACTCGGGATAATCTGCTATTGGAAAAACTGCTGCGCGTAGTCGGGGATAACACCATCGTGACGCCGCAAGAAGTCGAAGCCGAGTACCGCAAGCGGAACGAAAAAGCCAGTGTGGAATACATGGCTTTCCCTGCCGCCGATTTCCGCAGTGCCGTGGTCGTTTCCGACGATGACATCAAGAAGCGCTACGAAGAACGCAAAGCAAGCTTCACCAAGCCTGAGAAGTTCGGTTTCCGCGTGCTGGTGATGGATCATGCCAAGGTGGAAGCCGGTATTCAGATCTCCGACGCGGACCTGCGAGCCGCCTATTCAGGATCATTGGACAATTTTCGCAAGCCGGAACGGGTCCGTTCGCGCCATATCCTGTTGTCTACCGAAGGCAAGACCGATGCCGAGAAGGCCGCGCAGAAGACCAAGGCCGAGAACCTATTGAAGCAGGTTAAGGGTGGGGCCGATTTCGCGGCGTTGGCAAAAGCCAACTCCGAGGATTCCTCCAACGCTCCTAAAGGTGGCGATCTGGGTTGGGCTACACGGGGTCAGTACGATCCGGCCTTTGATGCAGCCGTCTTCGCGACCAAGCCCAACGAATTTGCCGACATCGTGACCACACAGTTCGGATATCACGTGGTGCAGGTCCTGGAAAAGGAAGCCTCCAGCATCGCGCCGTTTGAAACGGTGCGCGCCGATGTGGAAAAGGATCTTCGGGGCCAGAAAGCCGCTGAGAAGATGCAGGCAGCCGGCGATCAGTTGCATGCCGATCTGGTGAAGAACCCGTCGGACCTGGACAACATTGCCAAGAAATACGGAGCCGAAGTGATTACGGTCAAGGAAGCGGCCGCAGGCGATCCGATCCCAACTCTGGGTGTCACACCGGAGCTGACCTCACAGCTGGCCACCTTGAAGGCGGGAGGCGTAACCGACATCGCAGCCCTACCAGGAGAACGGCTCGCGGTCGCGGTGATGGAAGCTCGCATTCCAGGTCGGCCGTCCACACTCGATGAAGTGAAGGGCGAGATCAAGGAATCGATCATTGCAGAGAAGGTGGAGGGCATCGCGGCAGAGCGAGCCAAGTCCGCCGGCGAACGCGTTCGTAAAGGCGAGGATTTTGAAGCAGTAGCAAAATCCGTCGGCGTCAAGGTCCAGACCGCCACCAACTTCTCCCGCCCGGATACGGTCGAAGGTCTGGGAGCTGCGGTCTACATGGAAGAGGCGTTCACCAAACCAGTTGGAACGATCATCGGACCGTCCGTGATCCAAGGGCGCAACGTACTGGCCAAGGTCACGGGCAAGAAGGCAGCCGACATGTCAGAGCTAGCCGCCAAGCGCGACGATTTGACGAAAGAACTGAGAGACGCTAAGCAACAATCCCGTACCGAATTGTGGCTGGATAGCGTTCTGACCAAGTTGACGGCAGAAGGCAAGGTGGTCCGCCATCAGGATGAGATCCAACGTGTGGTGGCGCAGTATCACGAATCGAAGTAGCCGCTCGAAGCATGATCGGTTCCCTGCTCGATATTTGGCATAGTCTCACGAACCCGGATCTGTTGATCGCCTTGCTTTCGCAGGTGATCACTGGCTGGGCAGGCTATGCGCTGCTTGCCGGCATCGTCTTTGCCGAATCCGGCCTATTAGTCGGACTATTTCTGCCCGGCGATTCGCTACTATTCACCGTCGGCGTCGTTTGCGGTGCCGGTAAGTTGAACATCGTCGAAATCTGCGCCCTGCTGGTAGTCGCATCCATCGCGGGTGATCAGTGCGGATATTTTTTGGGCCGTCGCGCCGGACCCAAGGTGTTTTCCCGCAAGGACTCGCGGTTCTTCAAGCAGGACTACATCAAACAAACCCAGGATTTCTACGAAAAGCATGGCGGCCAGACGCTGATCTACGCGAAGTTCGTCCCCATCATCCGGACGTTCGCGCCGTTCATGGCAGGCGTAGGCGGCATGAAGTATTCCCGTTTCGTGTCGTTCAACGTGATCGGCGGCATTAGCTGGGTGCTGGTCGCGACCTTGGCGGGTTACTTCTTGGGCGAGGTACACTTCATCCGTGCGAACTTCGAGAAGTTCGTCATCGGCATCGTTGTGGTGAGTGTGGCCCCGGTAGTGATGCAGTATTTGCGGATACGACGAGCGGCTTAGACTGGTTTCGCTTCAGGCGCGATACAGACGTTGGAGGCCCGGCCAACGATCAAAACCGGCGTCGAACGTCAGTATCTGTTTGATCCCGCGCCGTTCCATAACAGCGATATGGAGCGCGTCACGCGCTGAGAGTCCTTTAGTCAGCTGAAGGATTTCATTGGCTCGCAAGACGTCCATTTCTTCGATCGGAAACACTTCGTCAACTGCATCCAGCAAAGCTCGGACGGCGACGGAAATCGCTTCCTTGCGCTGCACAGAGACGTAGCGATGAAGAATCTCCTGCAGCACCTCTGCACTCGTCACCAGCCGTTCCCGCGCAGCGATGAGCCGTTCCAAAAGTAATTGAGCGTCAATCTTGTGTGGATGTGCCGCCCCAACTAAATACATGGGGATGTTCGAGTCGATAAAAATCACTCGTGGTATCCGCGTTCGATCTCCGCAAGCATCTGATCGATATCGCCGGTTGGGAAGTCGAATTCGACAGCTCGGCGAACGGCCGCGAGCTTAGATTCTGCGGACTTCACTGGTCTGCCTTCCCGAGCTTCACGCAGTGAGCGCCGCACCCATTCCCCAACGGATAGATGCTCCCGCTCAGCGACTTGCCGAATTTCATCCATCTCAGCATCCGGAAGGAGGACTTGAAGACGCATACTCATACACTGAGCATAACATACTCAGGGTATACTCCAGCTCCAGCTAGCCTCTTACGTCAATTCACCGAGCCCAGCACGTAAGCATCGACGGACGCCGTTCCAGTCTCGTTCGGACAAGATACCAATTCGACGCACTTCATTCCGGGGCAAAGTAACCAGATATAGCCTAAAGAATGAGGGCAAACGAAGTCCCGCTTGTTGCCAATCTGTCAGCGGATAGTCGGTTGGACCCAACAGCCGCGGCTGTTGGCTAGTGATGATCCCAACGACAACATCAGGACGATGACGGTGGTAATCCTCGGTCGACAACACAACCGCAGGGCGGGTCTTGATCGCCTCTGCACCGGGAAATGCGCCAAGGACAACTTCCCCTTGTTTCAACGGCTCTCAGTCTCTTGCCGATCGAGTCGGCGTAGCGCATCCACAGTTGCGTCTTTGAGATCTTCATCAGACCAAGAATCGGCCCATTCGAGCTGGCGTCCATTCGCGAGATCAAGCAACTGGTGAGCCCAAGTAAGCATCCTGTCGGTTTCGGCGCTGGGCAGCGAGCGGACCGCGTTGATCAGCGATTCTTCCTTTGCAGTTAGGACCATTGGCTAATCCCCCGCGACCCCTGCGACTTCCGGCTGCTTGATCTGCGTCAGCACTGCCTCCGCGTCTGCTGCTGTGAACTCCTGGGTTTTTACCGAGTGGTTCATGCTGCAGAACTTCGGTCCGCACATGCTACAGAATGCGGCCTCCTTGAAGCCCTCTTCTGGTAGCGTTTCATCGTGATAGGCTTTGGCGGTTTCCGGGTCTAACGACAGCGCGAACTGCTTGTTCCAATCAAAGGCGAAGCGTGCGCGCGATAACTCATCGTCGCGATCCCGGGCACCCGGGCGATGGCGGGCGATATCCGCCGCATGGGCAGCAATCTTATAGGCGATCAACCCCTGCTTGACGTCTTCCTTATTCGGCAAACCCAAGTGTTCCTTCGGGGTGACGTAGCAGAGCATGGAGGCTCCGTGCCAGCCGATCATGGCCGCGCCGATGGCCGACGTGATGTGATCGTAGCCCGGCGCGATATCAGTCACTAGAGGACCCAGCGTGTAAAAAGGAGCTTCGTGGCACAGCTTATTGGCCTTCACCACCTGCATCTCAATCTGGTCCAGAGGAATATGGCCAGGACCTTCGATCATCACCTGACAATCGTATTCCCAGGCAATCTTCGTCAGTTCGCCTAGAGTTTTTAGCTCAGCAAACTGCGCGGCGTCGCTCGCATCGGCTAATGAGCCGGGCCGCAATCCATCGCCCAGCGAAAAGCTGACATCGTGCTTCTGTAGAATCTTACAAATATCGGTGAAGTGTTCATACAGCAGATTCTGCTTGTGATTCTTCACCATCCACTCAGCCAGAATCGCACCCCCGCGACTGACGATGCCCGTCACACGCTTGGTGGTTAGAGGGATGTACTGGACCAGAACACCGGCGTGGATCGTCATGTAATCCACCCCCTGCTCGGCTTGTTCTTCGATGACTTCGAGCATGACGCCAATGTTCAGGTCTTCCACACGGCGCACGCGCGAAAGCGCCTCATAAATCGGCACGGTCCCGATCGGCACCGGCGATTCCTTGATGATGGCCTTGCGGATGGCCGGAATGTCGCCGCCCGTGGATAGATCCATCACGGTGTCGGCACCGTATTTCAGCGAATGACGCAGTTTTTCGACCTCTTCGGCCCCATCCGACGTGGTGGAAGAATTGCCGATATTGGCGTTCACTTTGCAGTTGGATGCCACGCCGATACACATCGGCTCCAGATTCACGTGATTGACGTTGGCGGGGATAATCATGCGGCCGCGAGCGACCTCATCGCGCACGGTTTCCGGCGTCAGCCGCTCGCGCTTGGCAACGTACTCCATCTCTTCGGTAATGCGGCCCTGGCGGGCGTAATGGATCTGGGTTGGGGTCCGGTCGTTCTTACGTTTAGCAATCCATTCTTGGCGCATGATAACTCCAAGTCTAGGGACCGGCAGGAGTGGAAGTCAATCAACGGATTGGACGGCAAAAGGAGACTTGCCACGGCGACCGTGCCAGATATGTAGAATCTCAATTACGCACTTCTCGCTATCTACTTGATAGTAAATTGTGAATGGCGGGTGATAGATCTTCCGCGTGTTAGCCCGGCGGCGAACGCGGTAGCCCATTTGAGGTTGACGGGCCAATTGCTCAATGCGATTCAAAAGCTGCTGCCCGAACTGATCAGAAGTGATTGGAAACCTGTCCCAAGAGTATTCAACCAATGCCTCAAAATCGGCTAAGGCCGGTTCTGAGAATCGAATTTTGAAATCCACTTGGGAATCATCTTCCGGACATCTTCAAGTGCCACAGTTCGACCCTCTGCCGCAGCCTGGATACCCCGGTCAATTGCGGCTAGAGTGGATTCATCTTCTTCACCCTCGGGATCGACATCGGGAAGATTCTGATCTAAGATTGTCTCCGGCACACCCTAACCATATCTGGATTTCTGAAGAGCCGCAACCGTCCGGTCGGCAAGTTGGTCTTAACGTTAGGAAACATTTCCTCCGGCGGTGGCGTCTCTGCAATACGGCGGCCGGGTAAGTTTTAGCCTGCGAGATTAGGTACTATATAACACTGAGGAGTCAGCAAACACTACTATGAAGAAAATACTACGAATCGTGTTCGCCCTTTCCATGGGCGTAATTGGCGGCGTACTGCTCGCCCAGACCGAGAGCGATTTTTCGGGCTGGATGAAGGAAGTCGCAGCAACCAAAGGGAAGTTGACGGCCGCTGTGACGGCTAAGGATGCCGCCGCGACAACCGCCAGCGCAAAGATCCTGGAGAATGACTTCAAGCAGGTTGGAGCGTTCTTCACCAAGAAGGGTATCGCAGACGGTGCGGAGAAGGCGGGAGCGGCCCAGGCTGCGGCTGCGGCCACAGCCAAGGCGGCAGCGGCTGGTAACTTCGACGAAGCTACTGTCGAATCAGCGAAGGTTGCTGGATCGTGCGGCGGCTGTCATGGGGCACATAAGGGTAAAGACAAGGGTCCGGAAGGTTTCTTTCTGATCCACTAAGAAATAGGCTCCTGCGAATCGGGAACTTTTTTGAAGTAAAAACCGCGCGATGGGCGGCTTGGTTCTCCAGGCCACGCGTCGCGCGGTTTGTTTTTAGTGGTGATGTTCGTGCAGTAGGCCGTTCCGAACGGGTCCGGCAAATACTGTTAAGAATTTATGTCCCCGCCCTTGCGGACGGGGCTGCTGGAACGGTTCCAAATCATCCGCAGTCCGTCGAGCGTCAGATCCTGATCGTAGAGCTTGACCCGCTGTGACGCTTCAGTGACCACGTGCCCTTGACCACCTGTGGCGACTGTCTTGGTTGACGGCCCCAGTTCAGACATAATGCGCTCCAGGATGCCGTCGATCATTCCGATGAATCCGTAATAGAGGCCGGATGTGATACTGCCCACCGTATTGGAGCCGATCAATTTCTCAGGTTCGCGGAAGTCGACCATCGGCAGGCGCGCGGTCCGGGCGAATAGGCCTGAGATCGACATGCCGATGCCGGGGCAGATCACGCCGCCTAGAAACTCACCTTTCGCAGAGACGACGTCGAAGTTGATGGTGGTGCCGAAATCGACCACCACGCATGGGCCTCCATACTTTGCAAACGCAGCGATGCTGTTCACCAGGCGGTCTGCGCCGACCTCGCGCGGATTGTCGTAGCGCACCGGCATCCCTAAGTCCGAGGCTGGCGTCACGAACATCGGCTGCCGCTTGAAGTAACGCTGCGACATAGCTTCCAGCGGCTGATCGACCGCAGGAACTACGCTTGAGATGATCACGCCATCCACCTGTGCCAAGTCGAGCCCGGATAGCGAAAACAGGTTGCGCAGTAGCACGCCCCATTCGTCCGCCGTCTGTTCATGAATCGTACGCAGCCGCCAGCGGCCCACGAGTTTGCTATCCGGGGAAGCGGTGTTCTCAAACGCGCCGATGGTGATGTTGGTGTTGCCGACGTCTAAGGCTAGGAGCATGCAATTGTTAGCTTACTAGTTACGCGGGGGGCTGAGGTTCAGACAACCATCGGCCGCCCGGCAACTTGACGCTCGGACAGATCTGTCCGATACTAAAAATCGTGAAGGGTGCCGAATTTGAGCGGCGGGTGCAAAGACTGGCACGAAGCCTGAAGATCGCATGCGAGTTCGTCAGCGACAAAGGCAAAGGCAGCCACGGACGTTTGTACTTCGGCGCAGAGTTCCCGACGCTAAAAGATCGCAAGAAGGAAATCGGACGCGACCTGTTGGCCAAGATGTGCCGCGATTTGAAGATCGATCCGCATGAATTGTAGAGGTTAGACATGTTCGCATTTGCCTATCCAGCAAAGTTCACGAAGGGCGGCGACGGCCGTATTTTGGTAGAGTTTGTGGATCTGCCGCGCGTTGCCACCGATGGCATAGACGCCCACGAGGCGTTGCAAGAAGCGATGGATGCGCTGGGATCGGATCTGTCGATCCGGCTGTCTCGGAAAGAAGAGATCCCGGTGCCTTCAGCGGCGAAACGTGGCCAACGCCTGGTGTCGGTTCCGCTGTGGCTTGCACCGAAGCTCGCGCTCTATCTGGCGATGCGCGATCGGAAAGTGACCAACTCAGAATTGGCACGCCGCCTGGGCGTTCACGAGCGTGTGGTGCGGCGCCTGATCGATCCCGAACATGCAT
>JBDTUY010000062.1:0-14736 GCA_040007495.1 Acidobacteriota bacterium
GACCACGATGTCGCGAGCGGGATATCAGGTCTTAACCGCGCAGGATGATCGGGAAGCATTGGCGTTGGTAACCGAACCAGTCGATCTCGTCATTAGCGATGCGACCTCCGAATCGCAAACACGTTCGGAAACCTTGCGCAGGCTTCAAGCAGCGGGACCGGAACTCAGAATCGCGGCCACGATCAAAGCAGCCACACCAGATCAGTTGAAGGCAGCCGATCTGTTCGGCGCACAGACAGTATTCACACGTCCCTTGAGCACAGCATCCGTCGCCAAACGAGTGAAGGCATTGCTGCAGCCGCGGAACGTCCCCTACGTGGAGCCAGAGGAACCAATGACAATTCCGGCCCGTGGCCGAATCCTACGGTAGCGCTTAGACATCCAGCGTGCCGGTGCTGTCCGCAAATCGCTCCTGCTCCACTCCCAACTTTTGCAAGATTGTCAGCAAACAATTCGCCAGCGGTGTTCCGTCCGCACAAATGCGATGCAGGTTGCCCTTGAGGTTGCCACCCGCTCGGCCTGCCAACAACAGAGGCAACTGCCGATGATTGTGCGAATGCGAATCGCCCATCGGACTGCCATACAACACCAATGAATGGTCCAGCAGATTGCCATCGCCATCGGGTGTGTCTTTCAGTTTTTGCAAAAAGTAGCCCAGCAGCCCGACATGATAGCGATTGATCTTCGCGAATTCGGCGATCAGCTCTGGTCGCTCGCTATGATGCGATAGCGTATGGAATGGTGCTTTTACGCCGCTTTCCGGGAACACTCGCAGACTCGTGTCGCGGCTCATCTTGAAGGCCGAG
Source organism: Acidobacteriota bacterium (assembly GCA_040007495.1). Classification (GTDB taxonomy): domain Bacteria; phylum Acidobacteriota; class Terriglobia; order Bryobacterales; family Bryobacteraceae; genus Palsa-187. Next base: position 807 of record JBDTUY010000062.1, read on the forward strand.
ACGCGTGTAGTCTCCGAGGCGAAAGCCAACACCTGCAGGTCGAACATCAGCCTCACATGCTCATCCCAGGAATCCGGCACGCCCAGTGGAGCAAGATACAAGTCGCGATTTGCTGCCGTCGCATTGCGAGCTTCAATCGCTTGAATACGCTGCTCGATCCGACGAATCTCTTCAAGATGGGCGTCCACTCTTGCTCTATCTGGTGCTCCCAAGTCCCTTTGCACCCGGGATCGGTCGTCGGCAATCCCGTCCACAACGCTGCTGGATTGCGCCCGTCCCGTTGCTCCGAACAACTGCTCAAACACCAGTCTGGGATTCACGGTCATCGGCAACGGCTTAGTCTCCGAAGCCCAACTGATGGTCTCCGAATAGACGCAGTCGTAATCGAACCCGCATGATTCGCTTAGTCCAAAATTCTCAATACAGAGCTGCGCGGATGGCACTCGGGTCTGGGAAATGCGGCCATGCTTGGCGAGCCATTGCACGTACACCTGATCGATAGAAATGCCGTTTGCAACGTCAGGACCCTTGGCTTGCTTCGCGTGCGCAGCTGTCAAAAACACAGCGCTCGACCGGAAGTGATCGCCACCGCCTTCGGCAGGTGAAGACGAATCGGCACCGTGAGCAGTGGTCCCGCTCACAATCGTCACATGCTCGCGCAGCGCGGCCAGAGGCTGCAGCGAATACGACCACTCGAAGTCCCGGCCTTCCTTTGCCGGACTCCAATAGTGTTCGCGCGCGCCCTCTTCCGTGCTCCCCGCAGATCCATGCACCATCTCGATACAGGCCAATCGCGTTCCACTCGCTGCAGCGGTCTGCGACAACCGGGTCTGCGCGGGCACCATGGAATCCAGCAAAGGCAGAGCGATGGTCGCGCCGACTCCTCGCAATGCCGTCCGCCGCGAGATGTGTTTCCTGGTGACGAACATACTGAAGACCTCACCGTAATCGCGAAACTACTTGGCCTTGGTTACCGGCTTCGCAGCTCCGCCACCCATCAGCTTCTCGATATCCGGGGTCATGATCGCCTCCATCGCCTGCGCCTGATTCCAATCCCGAACAATCATCCCCTGTGGATTGACCGCGAATATGTGCGGCGTATCGAAGCTTGAATTCTGTGGGGTTGCTTTAAAGTACGCCATCGAAACCCCGCTCAAATCAAATACGACCGCCGAAGTGGTCTTGGTGTCCGCGATATACTTCGCTACTGTGCCCTGATTCTCGGGTGGTGACTGAACAATATTCAGGATCGTTAAACGGTCCGGATACTTCTGCTTCAACGCGTCGAGCTTGGCGGTGACTTCTCTGCAATGCGAACAATTGGCTGGAAGCGTCGCGATGAAGTTGATGAGCAACCATTTTCCTCGGTAGTCGAGTATGTCGTACTGGCGCAGGCTGGAATCCGGCAAGGAAAAACTTGGCGCGCGCCGACCAGACAGTCCTGTGGCCATACCTTTATTGGTGGCCGGCAGGGCCTGACCGAAAACCGAAACACACGAACTCACAATTGCGAACACGGCAAAAAGACGCATAACTTACAACCTATCACGGGCAAATGAAAACTTGAAGCACACGCACGCCGCGATCCCCTCGCCAGTATGCGATTTTGGTAGCGGGTAGGCCCGCGAGCGCAGTATCTTAAAAATAATTGATTCGCTCAAGCCCGCCTGAGCACGGTCCGCTTATGCGAGATCCGCAGCCTTCACTGGCAACATACGTACACGCTTCCGGGTCGCCGCGTAGACCGCGTTGATCACGGCAGGTGCCGCCGTCGGCGTACTGGCTTCACCGATGCCGCCCGGAGCCGCAGTGCTAGCCACGATGTGGACCTCGACCTGCGGCATCTCATCGATGCGCAAAGGATCGTAGCTATTGAAATTCTGCTGAACCACCCGACCCTTATCGAGCGTGATAGCCTGCTTCAGAGCCGCGCTAAGGCCGTAAACGATGCCGCTCTCGATCTGCTGCTGCACGATCGCCGGATTCACCACTACGCCGCAATCCACCGCGCACACGATCTTGTGGACCTTGATCTTGCCAGCAGTGACCGAGATTTCCGCGACCTGCGCATTGTAACTGCCGATGTTGTTGACCACCGCCACGCCCCGGAAGCGGCCTGCCGGCAGAGCCGTGCCCCAACCGGCTTTCTCCGCCGCCAGATTCAACACAGCCAACATGCGCGGCTGCCCAGTCAGCAGCTTTCTGCGGAACTCAACGGGGTCCTTATTCGTCGACGCCGCGAGCTCGTCTACGAAGCTCTCCATGAAGAACGTATTCTGCGAATAGCCGACGCTGCGCCAGTAGTTCACAGGAATGCCAACATCCGGAGCATGGCTTTCGATCCGCACATTCGCGATCGAATACCGCATGTCTTCGATACCTTCGGTTGCAGTGGTCGGCCCACCGAACGGAGGGCACACGATGCGAGCATGCAGCGCCACCGGCCAACCGTCCGCATCCAATCCAGCGCTGAACTTCGTGTAGGACATCGGGCGATACGTATCGTGCTGCAAGTCGTCTTCGCGCGTCCAGGTCAGCTTAACCGGCGTACCCTTCATGTGCTTCGCGATCTCGACAGCCTCATCAATATAATCTTCGCCGCCGCGCCGTCCAAATCCTCCGCCCAGGTACTGCGTGTGAATCTCTACCTGCTCCGGCCTCAACCCAGTCACCTTCTGCGCTGCCTGCTGCGCGACCGTCTGGATTTGCGAACCCACCCACACGTCACAATGGTTGTCAGTAACCAGCACCGTCGCGTTGAGAGGCTCCATCGGAGCGTGTGATAAATACGGCGCCTCATACACCGCTTCCACCTTACGCGCGGCACCGGTCAGCGCGGTATCCACGTTGCCAGCGTTGCGGCTCACCGTTCCGGGCTTCGCCGCCAGATCGGCGAACATTTTGCGCAATCCCGGCGTATTGTTCCCAGCCCGGGCTCCTTCGTTCCAGGTGATCTTCAGAGCCTTGCGGCCTCGCATTGCGGACCACGTGCTATCGCCGACTACAGCGACGCCCCGTTCAATGGCGAAGACTTGCTTCACGCCAGGAACCGCCTTCGCAGCCGTCGCATCGAAGCTCGCCACCTTGCCTTCAAACACCGGGCAGCGTTCCAGCGACGCGTATAACATACCCGGCAACCGCATATCCAAACCGAACTGCGCCGTTCCCGTGACCTTCGCCTTCGTATCCAACCGCTTCGGCGACGTCCCAATCAGCTTGAATTGCGCTGCGGTCTTCAAGGTGGGACGCGCGGGAACGGGCAGCTTGGCGGCATCGGCCGCCAAATCGCCATACGTCAAACGAGCATTGGTCGCCGTGTTGACCACGCTGCCATTCTCAGTCTTGCAAGCCGACGCCGCCACACCCCAGCGCGTAGCCGCCGTCTGCACCAACATCTCGCGAGCCGCAGCTGCAGTATTGCGAAGCGGGGTGTATGAGGTCCGGATACTGAGGCTCCCGTAAGTGCCCATCATCGGACTTCCGTACACCGGCTTCACGCCTGGAAACTCAGTTCTCAGCTTGTTCCAATCGCCGTCCAGTTCATCGATCAGAATCTGCGATAGCGACGTCACCACGCCCTGCCCCATTTCAGATTTGTGGATCTGCAGAGTGACCGTATTGTCCGGCGCGATCGCGATGAAGGCGTTCAACTCCGTAGCTTTGCTCGGCGCTGTCTGTGCGGCAGCCGATGACTCCCCGAGCTTGAACCCCAACACGAGCGCCCCCGCCGTGCCTGCCGTTGTCTGTAAGAACAAGCGTCGGTCCAACTGCGCTTCAGACTTCGTTGCCTTCTTCATGCCCGTTCTCCCTTGCCCGCGCCCACTAACTCAAGCTGCGCTGCGGCTCGAAGTTGCGCCGCGCGATGCACCGCTTTCCGGATTGATTGATAGGTGCCGCAGCGGCACAGATTACCGCGCATGGATTCGTCAATATCCGCATCGGTCGGGTTTGGACTCTTGGCGATCAGCGCCGCAGCCGTCATGATCTGCCCGGATTGGCAATAACCGCACTGCGGGACGTCCGCTTCGATCCAAGCTTGTTGAACCGGATGGCTAGCGTTCGCTGACAACCCTTCGATGGTCGTGATCTTCTTACCCGCGATCGCGGAAATCGCAGTCGAGCAACTCCGCGAAGGCTGGCCGTCCACGTGAACTGTGCAGGCTCCGCACAGCCCCACGCCACAGCCGAATTTCGTGCCGGTCAAGCCGAGCGTATCGCGTAGAACCCATAGCAGAGGCATCTGCGGAACAACATCCACCGTCTGCGCTTTGCCGTTCAATGTAAATCGAATCGCTGCCATCGGGGCCTTCCTTTCGGCGGACACCTCAAGCTTCTCCAATCTCGCCCTGGTATGCAACCGCCTTGGGTGGACGGCTGTCAGACAGGATGTATGCAGGATGCTTTCAGCCGTTGACACTGAAGTTGTTTATCTATAAGATCATTAGCGGCTTGGGGGCGCACGCTCCCGAGGGGATTTCCGTCGAAATTTGGCTCAGATAAGGGTAAGTGGATGCGATCCTGGTTTAAAAAGTTGGGGGGTAACAGGTTGGGGTTTGGAAGCTTGTTGAAGGTTTCGATGGTTTCCCTGGCTGCCGCCCTGGCGCTGTTTATCGGGTACCAGCCTGCTTCGGGGCAAGGACCTTCGGTCAAGGCTCCGGTGAATACGTATAAGGCACCTCGAACCAAGGACGGCAAGCCGAATTTGAATGGTATTTGGCAGGCGATGAACACTGCCAACTGGGATCTGGAAGCGCATGCTGCAGGGCAATCGATGGACCCGAAAGATGGCGCCATGTTCGCCATTCCTCCGGGCCTAAGCGTCGTGGTGGGTGGATCGATTCCTTATTTACCTGCAGCGTTGGAAAAGAAGAAGCAGAATTTCGCGAATCGACTGAAGCTCGACCCGGAAAATAAGTGCTACATGGGCGGCATTCCGCGCGCGCATTACATGGGGCATCCGTTCCAGATCATTCAGGGCGGCAAAGACATGATGTTCGTGTATCAGTACGCCGGTGCGGTGCGCACGATCAACATGGGTAAGCCGATTGAGGCTCCTGCGGATTCCTGGATGGGCCAATCCAATGGCCATTGGGAAGGCGAGACGCTGGTGATCGACGTCACCAGTCAGGTAGAAGATTCGTGGTTTGATCGCGCGGGCGACTTTCACAGCGACAAGTTGCACGTAGTGGAGCGTTATACTCCGCGCAGTGCCGATACTCTATGGTACGAAGCTCGGATTGAAGACCCCAAGACGTTTTCGCAGCCGTGGACCATTCGGATGCCGCTGTATCGTCATGTAGAGGAAAACGCGCAGATTCTGGAATTCAAGTGCGTCGAATTCGCCGAGGAGTTACTGTACGGCCATCTTCGCAAACCGGCTGGTGCTCCGTCGGTTCCCGCCCAGACCAAGGGCGGCCCAGGCGCGGCCAAGGGCAAGGGTAAGTAGGAATAAAGTCTAGTAAAAGTGTAGGAACCGGAGGTTTGAATATGAACAAGCAAGTTCTCCACTCCTTTTTAAACTTGGGCGTCGCGCTTGCCGTTGCTGCCGCACCGGCTTTCGCGCAGTCCAAATATAAGGCTCCTCGGACGCCGGATGGCGTGCCGGATATCGAAGGCGTCTATAGCAACTCAAGCAATGTTCCTTTGGAACGGGCCAACAATTTGGGCGCGAAGGAATTCTACACGCCTGCCGAGCTTACGGCACAAGCCAAGGCTGCCGCCGTACCCCGAGAGAAGGCTGCCACACAGGTGGGAACCGTCGCTGATATTCACTACGATGTGTCGCAGTTCGGTCTGGGCAAGACCGTGACGGATGCGATGGTGAACACGCGAACGTCGCTGATTGTTGGACCCACCGGCAAAGTTCCGCCGATGATCGCGGCGGCTACCAAACGGCAGCAGGCTGCGCGCGCGTTGACCGCTGGTCATGAAATGGACGGTCCGGAAAATCGCGGGATCGCGGAACGCTGCTTCTATTGGGGCGGCGAAGGTCCTCCGATGATGCCGCAGGGCTACAACTCCAACCTGCAGATCGCGCAGGGGCCGGGTTATGTGGCGATTCAGCAGGAAATGATTCATGATGTCCGCATCATCCCGACCGATAATCGTGCGCATCTGGACCCCAGCATCCGCCAGTGGTTCGGCAACTCTGTTGGACATTGGGAAGGCGAAACGCTGGTAGTGGACACCACCAATTTTAACGATCAGCCGGCACTGGGCCGCGGCGCGAGCCGCGACCTGCACGTGGTGGAACGCTTCACGCGCACGGGTCCTGAGACGGTTCTGTATCAGTTCACGGTTTCCGATCCGCAAACTTGGGAGACGTCTTGGTCCGGCGAATATCCGATGGGCAAGATCAAGGGCCAAGTCTACGAATACGCCTGCCAGGAAGGCAATTATGGCATGGCGAATATTCTGAGCGGTGCCCGCGCGGACGAGAAGAAGGCCGCGCAGAAGTAGCGGTTAGAAAGTTAGGGACAGTCCCATGCGAACAAAATTTGCTCTGATTATCGCCGCCGTCGGCCTAGCTGCCAGCGCGATTCCAGCCGTTGCCCATCACGCCTTCGCGGCTGAATTCGATGCCAGCCGACCTCTGAAGCTAACCGGTACGGTGACCAAGTGGGAATTGGTAAACCCCCACTCCTGGATTCATCTAGACGTTAAGAACGCAGACGGCTCAGTAACGGCATGGATGATCGAGGGGGGCAGCCCCAATTCGCTGCTCCGGCTCGGGTTCACCAAGAACTCGCTACCGGAGGGTTCGCAGATCACGGTGGATGGCTACCAGGCCAAAGACGGCGCGAATCGTGCGGTGGGTAAAGCCCTGACGTTCACCAAGGACGGCAAAAGTCTGTTCATGGGTGGTTCGGCTCCCGGAGCGGATGGCGGCGGTCAGGAGAAGTAGATAGCGAAACCAACTAACTGAGCAGTGCACCAGGCCGCGGCTTTCCGTCGCGGCCTTTTCATTTGTCGATGCGAAGGCTGACGAATAATCCGAAACATCGGGTGCGATAGCCGCATCGAGGTGGAAGCATATACGCCTAATTGCTGACCTTCGGCAGTGATCCGGTCGGGGTGCTTACGCCCAAGACCGTGGCCACCACCGAATAGTCGCCTGTGGACGGATTGTGAAAATTCTCTTTGAGTCGATCCTTTTCAATGGCTTGCCGGTCCAGTCCTCAACAGCGCATATCCACAGCGTTTTCCAGAGCCTATATTTCACCAACAGAAGGCATTTAAATAAGCTCCAGGCGAGCTGCATAGATTGATAAGGTAAGAGATCGAGTTTCATGGCTGCAAAAGACCTCACCTTTGAAAAAGGCCTCCCGGCCAGTCTGGATACCGAGCGATTTGTGCTCGGGTCGATTCTGCTCAACGACACGCTCTATCTGCAGGTAGCCGGTTCGCTGGAGCCGGATGACTTCGCGCTGGAGAAGCATCGACGCATCTTCGCCCGCATGAAGGATCTGTACGATCGCGGCGAGCGCGTAGATCGCGTGACCTTGGCCGACGAACTGATCAAGCAAGGTCAGTTGGAGAGCGTGGACGGTCTGGCGTATCTCGTCTCGCTGGACGACGGCCTGCCCGAGATCTTCAACATCGATAGCTACACGCGTATCGTCAAAGACAAGTCGACGTTGCGAAGAATGATCTTCAACGCGCAGCGCGTAATAGACCGCTGCATGATCGGCGAAGAAGAGCCCGACGAGATTCTGGCGTCGGCTGAAGAGACGCTGTTGAAGTTGGGCGAGTCACGCAGCAAAGACGCCCTGATTACGCCCGGTGCGGTGCTGGAAAAATTCCCGGGCGGCATCGGCGCGTTCCTGGATCCCAGCCAGCGTGTGCGGGGCCTGGGTACTGGCTTCACGAAATACGACGAAATGACGGGCGGCATGAATGGCGGCGAGTTGATCATCCTGGCGGCACGTCCCGCGATGGGTAAGACGGCGCTGGCGCTGAACATCGCCGCGCACGTCGCCACGCATCCGCAGGTCCGCAAGCCGGTCGCGGTTTTCTCGCTCGAAATGTCGTCAGAGAGCCTGCTGACTCGTATTCTGTGCTCACAGTCTCGGGTCGATCAGCACAAATTCCGAGCAGGCTATTTGAGTCAGGATGAGCGGCGCAAACTGCAATTTGCGCTGGCGAATTTGACCGAGAGTCCTCTGTTCTTGGATGACACGGCGGGCGTCAATCTGATGGACGTGCACGCCAAGTTGCGGCGCATGAAGAACACCCACGGGCTGTCTCTGGTTGTGATCGATTATTTGCAGCTAATGAGTACCCGGGGCCGTGCTGAGAATCGAAACCAGGAAGTCAGCGCCCTTTCGCGCGGGCTGAAGTTGATGGCGAAAGATCTAGATGTACCGTTCCTGGTGCTTTCGCAGTTAAGCCGCGCGGCGGAAACCCGCATCGGCGACCATAAGCCGCAGTTGAGCGACTTGAGAGATTCCGGATCCATCGAGCAAGACGCCGACTTGGTAATGTTCATCTTCCGCGAAGAGGTTTACAAGCGCGATCGCGAGGATCTGAAAGGCTTGGCTGAACTGATTATCGCCAAGCAGCGTAACGGTCCCATCGGCACTGTTCCTTTGCGTTTTCTAGGTCAATATACGCGCTTTGAAAACCGCATAGACGATCTTCCAGAGGAGCCGGAAGGGTAGACGGATAATGCCCGTAGGCTCTTCGGCCCGATGTGGCGCGCGATTTATCGAGCACGGGGGCTTCAGCCTCCCAACGATCTTCCGATGCGGAGCTAAAGCTCCTCTGCAAGCTGTCCGGTCACGGATCCGAACGACGGAAAGCTCGCGCCACATCCGATCCTGTGCCGATCTTCACTCTTTGCACCAATGCGGTCCGGGCGGGTGTCGCTGCTACAATGGGCAGTTGGGGCGCGGGATCTGCTTAATCGGTCCTTTAGTGCAAAGCGCATCCCAAACGAATCAAAGTTGCAGCTTAATTAGCTGAAAAGGGAGCGCGGCACTGCGGCGTCTGAACTGCCGATGGACTGTCCGCGCGTTTTGAAAACACATGAGTAACGTAATTGTGCTGGGTGCGCAGTGGGGCGACGAAGGCAAAGGGAAAGTAGTAGATCTACTGGCGGAGCGTTTCGACATCGTCGTGCGCTACCAAGGTGGCCACAACGCAGGCCACACGGTTTATATTGGACCGCAGAAGTTTGTACTCAAGTTGATTCCCTCAGGAATCCTGCGTCCGGGCGTCTGCGCCGTGATTGGCAATGGCGTGGTCATCGATCTGGAAGCGCTGGTCGAAGAGATGAATTCGCTGGAAGCGGTCGGCATCGACGTCTATAAGCAACTGCGGATCAGCAATCGGGCGCATGTGATTTTCCCATTCCATCGCCTGGTGGAAAAAATGTCGGAGGCGCGCGACAATCGCATTCCCATCGGCACCACGGCACGTGGCATCGGCCCGTCATATGAAGACAAGATCGGACGCCGTGGCATTCGCGTCGCTGACTTGTATGATTCCGAGGCTTTCCGGACGTTGTACGATTCACTGGCCGACGACAAGAAGACCCTGGCGGCGACCTTTCAACTGAACGATTCCATCGATTACGCGGCGATCCGGCGTAAGGCGGAAGAACTGGCGGCTCGCATCCAGCCTTTGGTGTGCGACACGGCGGCATTGCTGAACAAGGCGATTAAAGACGGCAAGAGGGTCCTGTTTGAAGGCGCGCAAGGGACCATGCTCGATATCGATCATGGTACGTATCCTTTCGTAACTTCTTCCAGTGCGACTGCGGGTGGTGCTTCTACCGGAACGGGTGTTCCTCCGACCAAGATCGATGGTGTGATCGGTGTCTCGAAGGCGTACATCACGCGCGTAGGCTCGGGTCCGTTCCCGACCGAGAGTCACGATGGCGCGGGCGAAATGCTGCGTCGCGAAGGCAAGGAATTCGGCGCGGTTACTGGACGGCCTCGCCGTTGCGGATGGTTCGACGCGCCTCTGCTGCGCTACGCCGCGATGGTGAATGGCTTTGATACGCTGCTGATCACGAAGCTTGACGTGCTGGACCAGTTGGACGAAATTCCGGTCTGCGTCGGATATCGCCGCAATGGTCTGGAGATCACGGAAATGCCCGCGACGTATCGCGGGATGGAGGCGATCGAGCCTATTTACGAGAAACTGCCGGGCTGGAAATGCGTAACGCGCGGAATTTCGGACTACGATAAACTGCCGCCGCAAGCTAAGGCATACTTGAAGTTCCTGGAAGACAAATCGGGTGTCGAGGTCGGTGGAGTCTCCACCGGACCGGAGCGTAATGAGACGATCGTCCGCCCTGGTTCCAAGCTCGCGCAATTGATCGGGCTATAGGGAACAAACGAGTAAGGCCGCGCCCGAACGGCGCTTTGCAAATCCATCATGGGCATCATTCGGCGGCGTATGGCATTGGTCGGGCTCGGCGTACTTGCTGTGCTGGCCTTTGGAACCATCGGGTTCGTTCTGATCGAAGGCTATTCGCCGTTCGACGCGTTTTACATGACGCTGACCACCGTGACGACGGTAGGCTACGGCGAAATCCATCCTCTGAGCACGGCTGGCCGTGTGTTCAACGCTATCCTCATTATGGTTGGCGTTACCATCATTCTGTTGGCCATGGGCGCGATGACGCAGACCGTTATCGAGCTGGAGTTGAACAATTTTTTTGGGAAGCGGCGGACCAGAAACATGATTGACAAACTTGAGGGTCACATCATCCTCTGCGGTTTCGGACGCGTGGGGCGTGGCGCGGCTGCCGTGTTGAGCGAATCGAATACGCCCTTCGTGGTGGTGGACCACAACGAAGATCGCGTGGAGCGCGCCATAAAGCTAGGCATGCTGGCCGTGCTGGCGGATGCAAGCCGCGACGATACGCTGCGCCTGGTTGGAATTGCGCGCGCCAAGGGCCTGATCGCTACGCTACGCTCCGATCCCGACAATTTGTTCGTGGTGCTCACGGCGAAGTCGCTGAATCCGAACCTGGAGTTGTCGGCGCGTGTGGCGGAGGAATCTACCGAAGCGAAGATGCGCCGCGCGGGTGCGACTCATGTGTTCGCGCCTTACGTTACTACGGGACATCGAATGGCCCAAGCCTTGCTGAAGCCACATGTGTTGCAGTTTCTGGATCACACCACACACGCAGGTGTAGGTCTGGACGTCGGCATCGAGCAAGTGCGCGTGGAAAGCTCTTGCCGGTTCTGCAATCGTGCGCTGACGGAAATGAACATGCGCCAGGAAACGGGCGTGATTCTGCTGGCGGTCCGAAACGCGGAAGGCCATATGAGGTTCAACCCGTCGCCGGAATATCAGTTGGCGGACGGCGACTATCTGATTGTGATGGGAGAAGCAGACGGTTTGAAGCGGCTGGAATCGATGTTGCTGGAGGGCACAAAGTGAAAATCGTAACAGCCGAACAGATGCGAGAGATCGACCGCCGCACGATTGAGGACGGCGTTCCCGGCATCGCTCTAATGGAAAACGCCGCGCATCGCGTGGTGGAAGAGTTGATACGAGAGTTCGATCCCATTGATCAGCAGAACATCGTCATCTTCTGCGGCAAAGGCAACAACGGTGGCGACGGTTTGGCGATCGCGCGGATCTTGCGGGAGTACAACGTCGGGCGTCTTCGTGTGATTCTGGCCGCCGATTCCAGTGAGTATTCCGGCGACTCAGCCGCGAACCTGAAGCGTCTGCCTGAGTGCGGAGTGTTTCCCACACGGGAAGTTCCGGAAAAACTTCGGGATCGTCGGGAAGTGAATATTGTAATCGACGCGCTGCTGGGTACCGGCTTGAGCGGCCCGCCGACGGGTCGCGTGGCAGAACTGATTCGCGCGACGAAGACTTTCCCGCAGGCGCGCGTAGTCGCGATCGATTTACCATCCGGCTTAGGCGGCGCGATTGCGGAGAGCGGCGACGGCTCTGCATCAGACATAGTTCGTGCCGACATAACCGTTACGTTCACGTCACCCAAGGTCGAGCACTATTTGGCGAATGGTGCCGAGGAGCACGTAGGTCGGTTGGTGATTTCGCAGATCGGAACTCCGCCATGGTTAATACCAAGCGGACTGGAGGTGGGGGCGCCGGGTGAGTTCCGGCATCTATTTCTGCCTCGCAAGCGCGACGGCCACAAGGGCAAATACGGGCATGTTCTGGTTGTGGGAGGCGCGGAGGGTAAGTCTGGCGCTGCCACAATGACAGGGCTCGCGGCGTTGCGTTCCGGTGCTGGTCTGGTTTCAGTGACGTCGCGCGAAGCGACGCTGCATGCTCCGGAACTGATGACGGAGAGCCTCGATGGATTTGCGTTAGATCGCAAGTCGGTAGTTGCGGTCGGACCCGGCTTGGGTATGAAGCCGGAATTGTTGGCGCGACTGCTCAAGGAAGTTACGGTTCCGATGGTGATCGACGCGGACGGGCTGAATTCGATTGCTGGCACACCATTTCGCGGGCGCGGCGTAGAGACGATTCTGACCCCGCATCCAGGAGAGATGAGTCGCTTGACGGGGTTGCCGGTTGAAAAGCAAACGCTAGTCGAGCGCTTAAGCACGGCCAGGAGCTTCGCGCAGGAGCGTAATGTCTGTGTGGTGTTGAAGGGCTACCGCACGCTGATCGCGATGCCCGATGGCAACGTGTGGATCAACACTAGCGGGTCACCCGGTATGGCTACCGCCGGCACTGGCGACATCCTTACAGGCATGATCGCGGGGATGGTCGCGAGCACGATGCAGCAATTTCCGGAAGAGATCGGCACTGCGGTTCGCGCCGCGGTGTGGCTGCATGGACGTGCCGGCGAATTGGGCGCGGACGAATTGACGGAACAGTGCCTGATCGCAACCGATCTGCTGCGCTATCTTCCGGCGGCGATTCGCGAGGTCGCACCGAAGCGATAGCGAGTCGCTATGCGAATGGAGCGCACGCACACTGAAGACGAGACGATCGAGTTAGGCGGGCGCATTGCGGCTGAGTTGCCCCCGCGAGCGGTAGTTTTGCTGATCGGGAATCTGGGTGCAGGCAAGACAACGATGGCTAAAGGCATCTTGCAAGGCCTCGGCGTGGCGAAGTTGGAAGACGTCACCAGTCCCACCTTCACGCTCATTCACGAATACGAAAGCGCATCGCGACTGGCATATCACATCGATCTCTATCGGCTGGATGAAGCTCGTCAGGTGGCAGGGTTGGGGCTGGATGAGATCTTCGATCGAGAGGCGATCGTCCTGATCGAATGGGGAGAGCGGTTCCCGGAGTTGCTACCGGCGCGAAGGCTGGAGATACGGCTGGAGTCTACAAGCGACGACCAGCGCAACGTTCAATTGCAATGGCTTGGATAGGGATTAGGCGGAGTTCGTAGCGGTTCTGGCGGCCGCTGCGGAAGCTCCTCCGATAGCTCCCGCATGTTGTTCTCGCAGAGACCGCACTGTCGGGAACGGCTCGCGCACAAATTCGTAGCGCTCCAGAGTTGCAGCATACGCGGTGGTTCCGCGTTCCTGCCGCACGACTTTGCCGACACAGCGAAGCTTGACCTCTGCACGAGCCTTCGCCACGCGCGGGAAGGTGATGCTATATTCGATCGACTGCCCGACGAACATAGAACCGCTCAAAGTGAAAGACACGCCGCAGGAGCTCATATCCAAGGTTTCGCCCGAGTTGGTGACCACATCGGCTTCCATCACCGTGACGGGAAGTTTAAGCGGAAATCGTTGATGTCTGCGTTGTTCCATTTATACGCTCTTCTGAATGTATAGCTAGATGCACGTTTGGTCAATAGAACATTTTGCAAATCTTATGTTTTTAGTACTAGCAGTACTGGGTGAGCTTCAGTTCTCCGTCGAGACCAGAGGTTTCCGGGCACGAGCATATACTTCTGTGAATGCCGCGCCGAACAACAGGATTTGCGTGGAGTAGTAAACCCACAGCAGCAACAGCACGAACGATC
>JBDTUY010000063.1:0-14685 GCA_040007495.1 Acidobacteriota bacterium
CTTGTACGTTGAGGCCGAGCGAGGAGGGAGTGATGTTGCTAAACCCAACCGTCATCGGCCGGTCCAGCGGCTTGGCCGGCGCTTGGCCTTCCAAAGTGATCTCGCCATCCCAGTCGAAGTTTGCGCCGATCCTCGCCGTAAGGTTGGTCAGATCCTTATCGGTGATGATAAACTCACCACGGCCGTAGTACTCTCCCATCTGCTGCCTGCGGCTCTGTGGTTGGACCGAGAAGCGATAAACTCCCGGCCACAATCCGCACACGCGTGCCTTTCCTTCCTTATCCATCGCGATAATACGGCCGCTGCGGAAGGATCCGTATCCATTGAAGACGCCGCTGACTACGGCGTTCAGGTCCACGTCGATGGTATGCGGGACGTCGGTCTGGGCTGGCAACAAGGCACCCTCTACACAGAAGGACTTGGTCTGCGCCATTCGTATGTCCAGCCGCTCACGGCGCTCGCCTTCGCTAAGCGTGAAAGACTGCGCTCCGCCCGGGTCCAGTGATTCTGGATAAAAAGTGCCCGCAAGAATCGGGCGGCGCAGAGCGGGGTCCGCCGCATTTCTGGCGAGCTCTTCGGCTTTGCCGGGAGTGACGATTTCCGCAAAAGCGTGGAAGGCAACATCGGTTGGAATACCTTCAAAGGAGTATTCGCCCAGGTCGTTGGTCTGTGCCCGGAAGGGCGTGTCCACATAGACGAGGTTGGTGCTCCAGACTTCGTAGGAGCGCAGCAAGAGTGTGACGCGTGCGCCTTGCACCGGCTCGCCCCGCGCATCCAGAACGCGGCCCGACAACTCGGCCGCTTTGGGTAGTTGGATTTCGGTTTTCGTTTCCTCGTCCACGCGGACGGAAACTACGCTCACGGTGGGAACGCCAATATATCCGGATTGGCCCACAAGCCGCGTGGTTATCTGATATCCGCCGGGTGGGACTTTGATTTGAAACTTACCGTCGGGGTCGCTGGACGATTGAAACTGTCCACCGGTGGGTCCAACCATAAGGAGCTGAGCCCTCTCGATGGGAGTCCTCGTTCCTCTCTGAACCACTAATCCGGAGATTGTGCCTTGGGGTCCTACAGGTAGCAACGGGAGTGCGGGCCTCGCCACAGTCGAAGCGGGTGGAGCAGGTGGAGCGGGTGGAGCAGGCGTCTGTGCGGCAAGTGGCAGCAGCAGGCTACACACGAAGCCGAGAGAAATGGCCGGTCTGAGCAGCATGGACCCTCCAGGAAATAAAATTATATACCCTTGGACGCGCGATGTATAAGGATATTAGTAACGCTTGGATGGTGGAGATGCGGAGTTTGTATGCAGAACGGTCCGCATTTTCGCGAAAAGCGTGTCCGCTCTTTCAAAGGCAGTCTACCCGCGCCAGTAGCGAAGTGAAAGGAAATCCTTCTAATATTCTCACTTCTACATTCTCCTACCCCTCCCGCCTTCCTGCTAAAATTGATGTTTCCTCTACACACGAATCTATGCAACATAAAGTCGTACGCCGCATCCCTCGCCCTAACCCGGATACCGTCAAGGAACTGGGGGATCAAGGCGTTGCCACCGTGCATGAGGCGCAGGGTCGGATCGGCCTGCTGGCCAGCTACCTACGCCCGATCTACAACACCGCCAAATGTGCAGGACCTGCGGTGACTGTCAGTTGCCAGGCTGGCGACAACCTGATGATTCACGCTGCGGTCGAAGTTTGCCAACCGGGTGACGTTTTGGTCGTCACCACCAAATCGCCTTCCACCGACGGTATGTTCGGGGAACTGATCGCAACCTCACTCAAAGCGCGCGGCGTCCTGGGTTTGATTATCGACGCTGGCGTGCGCGACGTGGCGGATCTGACCGCGATGGAATTTCCGGTGTGGTCCAAAGCGATTCACGCCCACGGCACCGTGAAGGCGACCCCAGGTTCGGTCAATATTCCAGTGGTTTGCGCTGGCGAAACGATCTATCCGGGGGACGTGATCATCGCCGACGTCGACGGCGTCGTCGTGGTGCGCCGCCAGGATGCAGATGAAGTGCTTAAACTAGGACAGGACCGCTTGAAAAAAGAAGCGTCTTCGCGTGCCAAACTGAAGGCGGGCGAACTGGCGATGGACTTCAACAAGCTCCGCGCGAAATGCGAAGAGCTCGGCGTGGTCTGGGTCGACGAAGATAAATAAGCAAGAAGTCAGGAGTCAGGAGTCAGAAGACCTGCCCGACCAGTAAGGGAGATATTATCATGGGACAAATTGTTGGAGCTTTCGCTACCGTTCACGCACCGCAGCTATTCACACGCCCCCCTACGGAGGTCCCCGAGCAGTTGGACGCCGACATCGAAGCGATCAAGTTGATGGGCAAGGATCTGGACGAACTGAAGCCAGACGCCGTCATCGTACTGGGTAGCGACCATTTGGAAACGTTCTTTCTTTCCTCGGTCCCGACCTTCGCGGTCATCGCTGGTGAAACATCGAAGGCCCACTTCGCAACCAAGACCTATGAAATCCCGGTCCACCTGCCGTTGGCCGAGGACATCATCGACAAGTTAGTGAAGAAGGATTTCGACATGGCCTATTCGCAGGATGCTCTGCTGGGCCATAGTTTCGCGGCCGTGTATGAATGGGTGATCGCCGACCGCCCCTTCCCAGTGGTCCCGATCTTCATCAACACCTATTTGCCGCCATTGCCTTCGCCCCAGAGGTGTTATGCCCTAGGTAAGGCGCTGGGTGAGATTATCGCCAGCCGTCCGGAGCGCGTCGTCATCGTCGCCAGCGGCGGTATGTCGCATTATCCCGGCACGTGGAAGTATCCGCAGCCTGCCTACGATTTCGATTACTGGGCGATCGCGCAACTGGAGCGCGGGAACACAGAGGCCTTGACGAAGCTGTCGTCGGAGCAACTGGACGAGGTCGGCAACACGGAACTGTTGCCGTGGTGCACCATGTTCGGGGCTATCGGCGATGGACATCCCGGCGAGCTGATCACGTATCAGCCGACCTGGCATCACGGCCATGCGGTCATGCGATTTCTGCCAAACAAGCGCACGGGCCCGCCGACCGGCGAGATCCCTCCCGCGTACAACTTCCAGCAGGGCGGCTTTGAATTCTTCAAGCATCCGCATCCGTCGTCCTACAACCTGAACAAGGTGCTGTACGATCTGCGGTTGAATGCACAGTTGCGAAATAAGCTGTTCGCGAACCCGCAAGAGGTCGCGAAGAATTACAACCTGACGCCAGCGGAGACGACTGCATTCGTAACCATTCTGGATGAGAACATCGATTCGCTACGGTCGTTGAAACCGCATCCCATGGTCGATGCAGGCGCACATCCGTTGGGCATGTTGATGAGCTTGGTGGTCGTACAGGCCGACATGCGACGGCAGAGGGCCGCGGGAACGTTGGAACTCAACCGCGCCTAATTCGCGCACCGCATGCAAAGAAGGGGGGCCAGTCATAGTTGACTTGGCCCCCTTTTGTTTTCTCGATCACTTATTTATGACGGTGCTGTCCCAGTTTTGGGGAGCCTTTCCCACGGGCTGTTCAGCTGAGGCGGTTAGACTTCTGCCGCATGCGCAAAAGCATGAATGCGGCTGGAAAAGCTACCAATAGCAAAGACGTCGGTTCCGGAGTGGATGCGGTTCCAATCGTCAAAGTTAAACTATCGGCTGATGCTCCTGATCCCCAGGTGTAGAGATAGGTTCCTGTATTCAGTCCAAGGCCCGCGATGGTATTCCCCGCAAAAGTGGCCGTACCCGAAATCACAGTACCCGAAACATACCCTTGTGGGACATAGATCCCATCGCCTGCGACCAAGCCAAGCACGGTTCCTGTGACGCTCGACTCGCTCGTCGACGCACCTGACCCGAAGCTCGCGGGACCGCTAATGCCAGAAAAAAAGTTTGGTGGCCCACCAATGGATCCAAGGAATATAAGGGAGCCGAGGGCAAACCCCGGAAATACCTCACCGCCACAAACGCAAGCCCCCCCATTTGAAAGAGCCGTAAGATTAAACGAGCCACTGCCCGTTGCGAAGACATCCGGACCACTTTGAGTGATGGTCACGATCACCGCCGCATGCGCCTTCGATTCAAACCCGGGCAACAGTCCCAACATGCCCAAGGCCATTGCCCAACCAGTAATTTTGCTTTTCACGAACTAACATTCCTCCGATTCAATTTCTTTCTCTGAAGCCGCGCGATTTGGTACAGGCATGGTCCGGCTATGGTAGAAACTCAGTACCCAAAAGTACTAGGGATTAGCCACGCCCAACGGCAATGCGTATGACACATTTTAGTTCCCAGGCCAGCAGTTTGCAACTTAATGGCTGTGATTTGTCGGCTGTGATGGAGCGCTCCGATTTTGGCACAAGCCATCGGATATCGCATCGGGTGCTGAGCGAATTGTCGTCCTTCCCGGGCGAGGGTGGCGCTAGTTGCGAAGTGATAAAGAGAAGTGAGTGACCACCAGCAAGCCGCGATTCGGGCTGACTACGGACCGTCGGGCTTCGACTCTTGCCCCGATCGCGGGATTTTTTTTTTGAATACTGAAGAGGATTCCGTCGCTGCACACTCCACTAAATGACAAAGCTACCTTCAATGCCGTTTGGCTTGTATTTGGGCGCCACAGTAGCTTCCAAGGGCCATCTACCAGTAGCCCATCGGGAACCAATGATGCTATCTGGCAAGTTTGTCTATCTTGCTGTATGTGTCCCCGCCTTTTGCGACACGGGTTAGGACTCCGGCGAAGACAACGATCGCAAGGATGGTGACAATCCCCAAGCCGAAGTAGGCTACATAAAGTCCGTTCGACGTCCAGGACAGCGAGTCGGTCAGGTCGAACCCAAATATTGAAGTATTCATCCCAATTCTCCAATCACCCCAAGGAAAAAGAAACTGGTTGATTGTAGGGAGATTACTAGAGAAGGTCAACCCCCCCCCTCAGAGTCCCATGGGCGGCGGCTCAACTGTGCTGCCGATTACGAGGGCTATCATTGTAAAACCATGACGGTTCCATCAGATCGAACGAATTCCGAGCATTACAATTGGGGCGACTCCTGCGACGGTTGGCGGTTGCTTCAGCGAACCGACCTCAGCGTGATCCAGGAGCGTGTGCCGCCTGGCAGCGCCGAGATCAATCACTACCACCATCAAGCTCGGCAGTTTTTCTTCGTGTTATCTGGGCAAGCAACTCTTGAATTTAAGGACGACTCCATCACATTCGATGCTGGACAAGGCGTACATGTGGAGCCTGGAAGGGAACATCGATTCGTCAACCATTCTGCCAACGACGTCGAATTCCTGGTCATCTCTTGCCCGTCAACGGCGGGGGATCGAACCAATGTCCAGTTGGCCAGCAAGTGACTTCTCCCTTCTCGCGTAGGGCAGCGCAACACTAGAGAGAGTGAGCGACCGACCGCAATCTTCGATTCGGGCTGTTTACTTTCCGTCGGGCTTTGGTTCCTGTCCCTCGGGGAAAAACTCCAGCGCAGCTGAATTCATGCAAAACCGCAGACGCGTCGGCGCCGGACCATCGGGGAACACATGACCGAGATGGCTATCGCAGCGCGCACAGCGCGTCTCAATGCGGACCATTCCATACGATGAGTCTTTGATCGACCGCACATGCGCTTCGTCGAAGGGTTGAAAAAAACTCGGCCAGCCGGTTCCAGATTCGAACTTCGCGGAAGATCGGAACAGCGGCAGCCCGCAAAGGCGACAGCCATAAACTCCTTCTTCCTTGTTGTCGAGCAGGCCGCCGCAAAACGCAGCTTCAGTCCCGTGGCTCAGCAGGACGTGGCGTTCTTCCGGCGTGAGTCGCTGCGCAAGCCGGTCCCGTTCGACGCCGTCGATAGGGGTCAAGTTGTAGCCGGAATTGGATAGTCCAGGATTGGTGCTCGGATCGGATGTCGCCATGGAACGCCTCATCCCGATTGTCTCACTGACAGTAAGAAAATGCGCTTCAAAGGCTCTTGTTCGAGGACGAAACCATTGGGTGCTGGTACACTCAACTGAATAGCAAGGGAGTTCTCAATGTCGTTCGGCTTGTATCTGGCTGGGTTTGTGATACTGATTGTCGGACTGGGCACTGCCGCGCACATGCTGCATGTGCCTAATGCCTGGATTGCCATCGGGGCAACGGTTTTGGCTGGAATTGGGGTCATATCGGCGGTTTCCAACACCCGGAAGCGCGACGAATAGTTTAACCAGGGATGGCGAATGGTTCAGGGGTTCACCTGCAGCTTCACGCACACCAAATGCCCCCTGCGAGCGACCACCTGAGCGTCTTTCCGCGCCGCGAAAAACGTGTCGTACGTCTGAGCGTCCACAATCCACACCGGAGCGATCGGCTCATCCAATGCGATTTTGAACTTGTCCTGCTCCGTCAAGATCCACATCGTACGGTCGCCATACCACTGGATCTGGCCAGTTTCATCGAAGCGCGGTTGCCCGCCATCGTAGAACCCGACGCGCTCGCCTGGCAGTGTGACGGAGTGCGCGGCCTCCGAGATCGGCTTCGTCTCCTCCGCGTGTAAACTCACGGGCGGGAATAGAGCAATCCCAGCCGACGCGACTACGGCAGCAGGAACAAGCCACTTTAAGCCTGTTTGCAGATGTTGTGCGCCAACTAGCTTGACCAATCCCATCGCCGTGAGGATTGAGAAAGCCGGGTACGCAGGCAGCAAGTAACGCAGCACCCGACTGCCTCCAACCGAACACGAGGCGTACATCACGGCACACCAGATCAATAGAATCGTCACCCGACGGTCGCGTGTTTTCACTGCGCTCCACAGTCCACAAAGTAAAAATGGCAACCACGGCCAGTACGACTGGAGCAACATCCATGCGTATTCAAATACTCCCGTGTAGCGCCGCCAGGACCCTGCAACTTCGCCATTAAGCTTGTCCGCTAAAAAGTTCGATTGGACGACCCAGAAGAAGTCCCCATACAGCCAGATCTGATGCCAATACCAAAGTCCCAAAGGAAACAGGGCGAGCACTATGACGGCCGGTGTTGCCCATGGACCTTTACCCTCTGCCCTCTGCCCTCTGCGTTCCAAGAGCCACGAGAGTCCCAATGTAACGGGCACTGCAAACCCGACCAGTCCCCGGGTCAGCAGCGCATACGCGGTCAGCAGCCAAACCACCGCGTACCAGCTCGCGTGATCACGGGTTTTCAACCAGGCACACACCGCCGCAAGGAACAGGAAAGTGAATGGAACATCGGTCATCCCATGCGAGGTGTATTTGATGAAATACGGTGTCGCGAGCATGACGAACATCGCGACCAGCGCCGTCGTCTCATCCTGCAACAGCCTGCGAGCCAACCAGTAAACCAATAGCACCGTGCCGACACCCAACACCGCCGAAGGTAGCCTGGCCAAGAAGTCGGAGAATCCGAACACTGAGAACAGAGCCGCTTGCATCCAAACGAATCCAGGTGGATGTTCCAATGCTGGGTAGCCGTTGCTCTGAATATTCAGCCAATCACCCGACGTCACAATTACCTTGGCAATATGCGCGTAGACCGCGTCGTCGTAACCGGCGAGATCACCCTTGCGGATCGGTGCGACCAGCAGCAACACAGCGGCCAGAGCCAAGATCCAGAACTGTCGTTTAGAAGTCAATTTCTAAGCATACCCAGATACGGGCGGAATCAGTTACCCTGAAGAATTGTGCGCGCCGTTTCCCAAGAGAGAGCGCGGCGCAACAACCACCGTAGCCTTCTCAGGCTGACGGAATTCGCGAGGAAATCATTATGAAAGTCGGGCTGGCAGGACAAGGCGCATTCGGCGTGAAGCATCTGGACGGGATCCGCAACATCCCCGGTATTGAGGTGATCACCATCACAGGCGGCAATCAGGAAGCCACGGCGGAAGTGGCCAAAAAATTCAATATTCCACACTATACAGGCGACCTTGCGGAGAGCCTGAAGCAGCCCGGTCTCGAAGCCATGATCCTGGCGACCCCGACCCAGATGCACGCTGACCAAGGCGAGCAGGTGATGCGCGCTGGCAAGCACGTGCAGATCGAAATTCCGGTGAGCGATACTCTGGCCGACGCCGAACGTCTACTTCGTGTTCAAAAAGAAACCGGTTTAATCTGCATGGGCGGCCACACGCGCCGCTTCAACCCCAGCCATCAGTTCGTGCACAAGCGAATCAAAGCCGGTGAACTCAAGATCCAGCAGATGGACGTGCAGACTTACTTCTTCCGCCGCACGAACATGAACGCGGCGGGCGCCCCCCGTTCGTGGACGGATCATTTGTTGTGGCACCACGCCTGCCACACGGTCGACCTGTTCCAGTATCAGACTGGCGAGCTGATCTCAGAGGCGCGCGCATTGCAAGGCCCGATTCACCCGACCTTGGGAATCGCCATGGACATGAGCATTCAGTTGAAAGTGCCGAAATCCGGAGCAATCTGCACGTTGTCACTCTCCTTCAACAACGACGGTCCGCTAGGAACCTTCTTCCGTTACATCTGCGACAATGCCACGTATGTCGCTCGTTACGACGACCTGTTCGACGGCAAGGAAAACAAGATCGACGTGTCCAAGGTCGACGTTTCGATGAACGGTATCGAATTACAAGACCGGGAATTCTTCGCAGCGATCAAAGAAAACCGCGAGCCAAACGCGAGCATCGCGCAATGCGTTACGGCCATGCAGGCGCTCGATCGGTTGGAGAAGAGCTTGGCGTAGCTAGCTGATTTATACTCGAAGGCAGGACGGAACAAATGGCAACGGTAAAAGAAGAAGTCAAGAAGATGATTGACGATCTGCCCGAAAACGCGTCTGTCGAAGACATCCAATATGCTCTCTATGTGCGCGAGCGGGTAGAGCGAGGTCTGCGTGAGGTTGCTGAAGGGAAAGTTTTGGATTCGGAAGAGGTTGAGCGTCGCATCAATCAATGGCTCGAAAAGTAGGTTGGACCGAGGCCGCCTACCAAGAATTGGAGTCCGCGAGACGTTACATCGCGCTTGACTCCGCTCGCTATGGGATGGCCCTGGTCCGTGAGGCCAAGGCGATGGCTGATTCTCTCGCCGACAATCCCTTCAGAGGGCGGATTGTTCCGGAACTCGAAACCGCCACTGTACGCGAACTGTTTCTTAAGAGTTACCGCATCATCTACGAAGTCACTGACACGCGAATTGTCGTCCTGGCCTTCATGCACGGCGCTCGTGACCTGAACAGTTTTCTAGGTTAACTCACGCCGCCTTCAAACGCCACGCTACCATCTCAATATGCTCGACCGTCTGGGATTCATTGGCTTCGGAGAAGCCGCATATCACCTCGCCAAAGGACTGAAATCCGAAGGCGTCGGCAACATCACTGCTTTCGACATCAACGCCCACTCTCCTCGTTCAGGAGACAAGATCCGTGCCCGAGCCTTGGAAGCCCACGTCAAACTATTGCCGACCAATGCAGCCCTTGCTGCGTCGACCAATGTCATTATCGCGGCGGTGACCGCCGACCAAGCGATCCCAGCCGCGGAGCAGACTGCGCAGCACTTGACCACCAGTCACATCTACGCCGACCTCAACAGCATCTCGCCAAAGGCTAAGCAAAGGGTGGGCGAGGCGGCTTGTTCCAACGGAGCTCGCTTTGTCGAGATCGCGGTCATGGGTCCCGTGCCATCCTATGGTCACAAAGTCCCGACCCTGATCGGAGGTCCAGCCGCACCCGAGTTCGAGGCGATCTTCAAGCCGCTCGGCATGCGTATGGAAATCGTCAGTACGGACCAGATCGGTCGTGCAGCAGCGGTGAAAATGTTCCGCAGCGTTGTCTACAAGGGAATTGAGGCGCTCTTGTTTGAATGCGTCCTTGGCGCCAGCCAATATGGAGCCGACCAGCGCGTCTTCGCATCCCTGGCGGAATCGATTCCCGGCGTCGATTGGAAGAAGCTGGCAGACTACATGGTCGGACGCGTCGTGGTGCACGGAGAACGACGTGCGCGAGAGATGGACGAAGTCGCGAAGACGCTGGAGGAACTGGGTATCGAACCGATGATGGCGTCCGCTACCGCCAGAAGATTTGACTGGGCCGCGGACCTGGGCCTACGAGAAGCGTTCAACAGCGAGTTCCCCAAAAGCTATCAGGAAGTGCTGGAAGCCTTAAAATCAGGCACCAACTGAAGGCTTCTCGCACTACTGATTCACAGCTGTGGGAGGAGTGAGCCTTCCTTCTTCCGCTGCATTGGACGAAGTCGCCGCGACCGCAGGCTTTCGCTTCTCGAAATAGTCAAGCGTGACACGAAGTCCTTCGGAATAGATCTGCGCGACACTCGGATGCGAGGAGCGCAGTGCTTGCGCCCGGTCTTCCAAACCCGCGTAGAGAGCCCGTTCCCGCCCATCTTTCCATGGCTTTCCACCTGCTTTACCGTACATATGCAGAGATTCCGTGCCGAAAGTTTCCACGATCGCCAGCGCCTCGGCGCGAGTGAAACCCGCCGCGCGCAATGCATCCATGGAGGATGCCACCCACGGACGCAGAGCATCCGTGATCAAATACACCCCAGCCTGATACAGTGCCTTGGCTGCTGGCCGGATCTGTACCAGTTTGTGTCCGTCCTCGGAGCGCATTTTGCGGACAGCCCGGACGGTTTCCGGATGGCCTTCCACCACGAACCTTCCGTGCTTACAGCTACCAATGCAATTCAAAGTGGCTACCCGTGCTCCACGTTTGCGCAATGGTTCCGCCCAGCGGCTATCCCGCTCGGTTCCGCACAGCACAACCATCGTCTGACGAATGGGGGTTTGCTCCGCTAAATCCGCGATAACCCGACGCAGGTCCTTTTCCGGCACGGATACCCAGATCATCGGGCACATCTCCAACTCCGCGTAGCGCGTCACCGGATAACCCGAGCACAAGGTTCTGGTCAAACGTTTGGCAGTGGCATAGGACTGGCTCTTCACCGGGCCCAGTTGCACGTGCAGCGACGGCATCCGAGCCACTAGAGATTGGCTGACGCTCCCGGCGCCAATCAATCCCATTAACTCAACGGTCTTCATTCCATTGTTACGTTTCGGGATCTGCCATCGGACCGAACAATAGCATTAGCTATTCTGCACAACGTTCCGACGCCTCATCTCCTGCAATTGATCTCGTAATGCCGCAGCCTGCTTGAAGTCGAACTTCCTAGCGGCTTGACGCATCTTTTCTTCCAACTCGATCAAGAATTGTTCCATCCGCTCCGGCGGAACAGATTCCATACTCTCCGGCTCCTCCAGCGGAATGTCCATGTAGTCCATTTCCGCAATCGCCACCATGGTCTGGTCGATCGGTTTAACAATCGATTCGGGTGTGATGTTGTTCGCAAGATTGTAGGCTTGCTGGGTTACCCTGCGACGGCTTGTCTCCTCTAACGCGCGACGCATCGAGTCCGTCATCACGTCGGCATAGAGTATCACGCGCCCATTCAAATTGCGAGCCGCTCTTCCCATGGTCTGAATCAGCGATCCCGTTGAGCGCAAGAAGCCTTCCTTGTCCGCGTCCAAAATCGCGACCAGCGATACCTCCGGCAGATCCAGCCCTTCCCGGAGCAGGTTTACGCCGATCAGCGCATCGTAGGTTCCGCGCCTCAGATCTCGTAGGATTTTGATGCGATCGAGCGTCGATACTTCCGAGTGTAGGTACGCGCATTTAATGCCGGCCTCGGTGTAGTGCTCGGCCAAATCTTCCGACATGCGCTTTGTCAGGGTCGTGACCAGCACGCGTTCGTTCCGCTCTGTCCGAATGCGAATTTCGTTGAGTAGATGATCCACCTGCCCGCGAATCGGCTTGATGTCGACCTCGGGATCTACCAAACCCGTCGGACGAATGATCTGCTCCGTTACCACGCCCGCCGTCTTGGTCAGTTCATAGGGACCCGGCGTGGCCGACACGTACACGATCTGATGCACGCGGTTTTCAAACTCCTCAAACGTCAGCGGGCGATTATCCATCGCACTCGGCAGACGGAAACCGTATTTCACCAGATTCTCTTTGCGCGATCGGTCGCCGTGATACATGCCCTGCAGTTGCGGCATGGTCTGGTGGCTTTCGTCGATGAACATCAGCGAATCGGGTGGCAGATAATCCAACAGTGTCGGCGGAGCTTGTCCCGGCATGCGGCCGGAAAAATGGCGCGAATAGTTTTCGATGCCATGACAGTAACCGATCTGTTTAATCATCTCTAGATCGAACATCGTTCTCTGCCAGATCCTCTGTCCTTCGATCCGCTTGCCTTCTTTGTCCAACTCGCTTTTCCACCACTGCAGCTCGTTTTCAATGCTGCGGAGCGCGTCCACGCGAGTTTCTTCGCTCATCACATAGTGCGACTTGGGATAGATCGGCAACCGCAAATAGGTCTGCTTAATCTGCCCGGTCAAGGGGTCGACCTGCTCCAGGTTCTCAATCTCATCGCCCCACATACTAACCCGGAATGCGAGATCGTCATAGGTCGGATAGATCTCAATCACATCGCCGCGTACGCGAAACGTCCCGCGCTTGAAATCGCCTTCATGCCGCTCGTACAGGATCTCCACCAGCCGAGCCGTAATCTCCTCGCGCGTGATTTGCTGGCCTTTTTCCAGCATCATCAGCATCCCGTAGTAAGCTTCCGGCGACCCGAGGCCGTAGATGCAACTCACGCTTGCGACGATAATGCAGTCCCGGCGCTCAAACAGACTACGCGTCGCCGACAACCGCATCTTGTCCAGTTCCTGATTGATGGTCGCCTCTTTTTCGATGTAGACGTCACCCGATGGAATGTAGGCTTCCGGCTGATAGTAATCGTAATAGCTGACGAAATACTCCACCGCGTTGGACGGAAAGAACGTCTTGAATTCCTGGTAGAGCTGCGCTGCCAGCGTTTTATTGTGGGCCAGAACCAGAGCCGGACGGTTCAGTTCCTCAATGATCTTGGCGGCCGTAAAGGTCTTACCGGAGCCCGTCACTCCGAGCAGAACCTGATGCTTCTCGCCATCCAGAATCCCGCGCGTAAGGGATTCGATCGCCGTGGCCTGATCCCCGCGAGGTTTATAGTCAATACCGAGCCGGAACTGGGACATGGGGAATCTTTCAGTATAGCGAGGCCGGGGGAGGACTCGGTTCACTTTTTCCGACCAACCGGAAGAAGGGAGGGCGCCGTTCGAGTTAGGGCAGACGAACTGCTGCGCTGGCGACCCCGAAGGGCTGAGTTGTCTCTTCTTCGCCCAGAATTCTTCCACTAACCCTAATCGCTACGTGAAGGGTGCCTTGTACGCCGTCAGCTAAAACCAGGACCTCCCCCTTCTTGGAAAACGGGTCGGGGCGGGTGACGCGCCTCTTTTGTGCTGTGACACCGACGATCCATCCTACCTTTGGAAAGAACTCCAGACTGTATGGAAGCTCGACTTGTTCCTGCCGTGTTTCGCCAGTTCCTGACATTAGCGTTAAAAACGCGAATTTTGCTGAGCCCGTAACTTCAAACGTCGTCTGCTGTGGGAGGCCGCCTGCTGGTAGGGTCGTAGCAAGTCCGACCACACCGTAAGGCGCGTCGGTGCTTTCTCGCTTTACCGTGACGCCGCCTTTTGAAAGCTCGACCCCGATCTGCCCACTCTCCGTCTGTTTTTGCACCGTGAGATACAACTGCGCAGCCGCCACGGTGAACGCTGCGGACCCGGCTCCCT
Source organism: Acidobacteriota bacterium (assembly GCA_040007495.1). Taxonomy (GTDB): domain Bacteria; phylum Acidobacteriota; class Terriglobia; order Bryobacterales; family Bryobacteraceae; genus Palsa-187. The sequence continues at coordinate 13,623 of JBDTUY010000063.1, forward strand.
CGATCTTGACCGTCTTCGATCCACCAGCGCCGCTTACTGCGAGATAGCTCCCACGAAAGCTGGTGTTTCCGAGCACTTTGATGGTGAATACACTTTCGCCGGAGTGAATGATATCTTGTCCATAGCCAAGACCGGTCAGGATCCAGAACGCAATCAGCAGTCTCCAGGACGAGTTTGGATTCTTCATGGGTGGCCGTGTGCTAGCGAAGTCCAACTCCCGATTAATCGTGAGCTTCTTCGAGAGACTTTAGCGAAAACGTGTTCACCCGTTGTTTTGGGAGTCTTGGCGCAGTCCCACGTGCGTCTGCATGTGGAAACCGTGCGGTGCCTTTCCCGGCTAGCCCGAATAAGGTCAGGGCTTTGGCAAGGGCACAATCACGCGGCGACCGGCTACCCGCGCTCCGCCCCGGAGCCCTTCATGTAAGGTCCACGCTTCCCATTCGGCAAAATGGTTTTCGTGTCCGTCAGGGAGTGCATCAACTGTTCCGGCGTCATTTCCTTGGCGCCCTTCAGGTTGGCGCCCCGAAAGTCGCAGGTGTTCAGTTGCGCGCGGGCAAACCGAGCACCTTCCAAGACGACTCGCGAAAAATCGCCGCCACGGAAGCGAGCTTCCCGGAAGTCGCATCCGCGCAAATCTGTATCCCAGAAAAGGCACTGTGTGATTTCCGCCCGGCTGAATTTTGCGTCGGTCAAGGTTGCCTTCGCGAAACTGCAATGGTCGAGCTTAGAGTTAATGCAGTTCGCCATGATCATGATCGCCCCGGCCAGTTTAGAGTGCTGGATGCGAGCATGATACAGTTGGATGCCAGTCATGTCGGCGTCCTGGAATTCGACATCGTACAACTTGGCCTGATGAAAGCTGGCCTCATTCAACGTCGCTTCGCGAAACGACGTCTCGTGTGCCGAAAACCCTGAGCAGCGTGCGCCCTTCAAGGTTGCGCGTTTGAACGATGCCGATTGCGCCTTGGCCTCGCACAGATTTACGTTCGTCATCCACGCGCCTGCGAACCGCGAGCTATGCAGGCTAGCTCCCTCCAGGTTGGCCCCGGAAAGATTGGCCCTC
>JBDTUY010000064.1:0-14678 GCA_040007495.1 Acidobacteriota bacterium
CAAAGTGCCCCTGGTTACTCTGTTTGAAGTAGCTCGACACATGGGAGCGTTGCCCCCTGAATTCGCGAATTGGGTGGCGCTGAATGGTTCATCGGCAGTCGATGCTGTGCAGACGGATTCAGACAAGACACCAGAGACCACTGCTCCCGACGGTGCATCAAAGGATGCAAAGCCATCCACAGGGACACCGCCAGCAGTGAAAACAGACCTCAAAACCGAGGACCTGAAAATTAGCGGCACCGCCAGTGGTTCTGCCAAATACAATCGGCGTACCGGAGTTGCCGGGACGTTCGCGCTCCACGAACTGTCCTTCGCCCTGCCGCAACGCGCCCCCCTTCAAATCTCCTCCACATCGATTAAGATCGACGGGGAGAATGTGCATATGCCGGCAACCCAAGTCGACTTCGGCGAAAATCAAACGGCCGAAGTTGAGTTCAATTCCTCCCTAGCAACACCAAGGGCTCTGGACCTGAAACTTACAACTCGCAATCTGAGTTTGGATGCGACCCACTCGCTGGGCCTTCCCGCCATTTCATTCGCCAAATCCGTTGCCGGCGCCAAGCAGTCTGGTACTTGGAAGGGATGGGCGCGGTATCGAGTTGGCTCGTTACCTACAGATGTAACCCGAGTGGATTCGAACAAAGCGTCTGACCCCGAACCCACTGTGTCCGCAGCGGGCGCTTGGTCCAGCGAAGCCGAATTGCAGAATTGCAGGATCGCAATTGACGGCATTGCCGACCCTGTGGAAATCCTCGCAGCCAGCGTGAAGCTTGACGCGAGAAGAATTCTATTTTCACGGATCAGGGGCAAGGCAGGCAAGGTTGCATTCACAGGATCGTTTCGCGCAGATTTGCCAACAGACCCGTCAGCGCCCGATGCCAAGCTTGCGGCCAAGTCCAATGCGAATCTCGACCTGGTGATTCATGACGCATCGGCATCCGAGCTAGAGCGTTTGCTAAGTCCCGCCCTTGCGCGTGGACGCGGCGGACTATTAGCGCGAACGTTGCGGCTTGGGGCCGTGGCTCCGCCGCCGTTCTGGCTCAAATCGCGTTCACTAAAAGCCTCGGTGTTGATCGAGACACTCACGATACCGCTGGACCCAGACCCAGGCAAGCTGGACGAATGGAAAATCGTGAGTCTTCGAGGCCAGTTGGATTGGGACGGGCCAAAAATTCATGTGAGCGAGATCACGGGCGGCATCGACCCAGCGCTGATGTATGGAGATCTCGACGTCGATATCAGTGCGCCGTCCCCCAAGTATCAGTACACTGGGTCGCTCATCGGAATCCCCTTTCACGGCGGCGCGGTGGATCTCGCCGGAACGGTGGCGTCGGAGGGGAATGGGATTGAGTTGCTGGCCAATGCGCTAGGGGAAGGATCTGTGCAGGGTCACTCGATCGCCTTCGCGCCCGATGCGGAATTCCGATCCATATCAGGTGCGTTTGAATTGAAGCCCACACCAGGAACCCGCTGGAAGCTTACGAACGTGGAGGCTACGCCCGCCACGATAGCTAACGTTCCGGCAGGACCGACGGGCGGGACTGCAGCCAGTACGACAGTGACCGGCACCGGAGCTTCGCAGGAAGATGGACACCTTGTACTGGATCTGGTGCGGGGTGACAGAACCTCACATTACGTTGGAACACTCTTCCCAACCGCCAAATAACGTCGCAATACGTGCTATATTCATCCGCGAGCCTATCCGTCCTATGAAACTTGTGATTCGTCCCCTGCTCTCGATTTGTCTCCTTCTCGGCGCTGTCTCTGTGGTTGCGAATGCACAGGCGCCTGCTCCAGATGGAGAGGCGCTTTTCAATGACATGTGCACCACCTGCCATAACGGCAGCTTGGATCGTGCGCCGAATCGCGAGGCTCTGCGTGCTATGACAGCTGATCGCGTACTGGCAGCGCTCGAATCCGGCGCGATGGTCTCCGTCACCAGCCGCCGCAGTTCCGCCGACCGCCGAGCGATTGCGAGCTTTGCGTCGGGCAAGACCTTTTCGCTGGTCAACGAGACGATTCCCTCACCCGCTGCGATGTGTTCAGCGAATGTATCTAGCAAACCCTTCAATTCGCAAACTGGACCACAATGGATCGGCTGGGGGCAGAACACCTCAAATGATCGCTTTCAAAAAGCACCCGGCCTCACCGCAACTGATATTCCAAAGTTAAAGTTGAAATGGGCGTTCGGCTTCCCGACCGATATCATCTCCAACGCGCAGTCGACCATTGCCGGAGGCCGCGTGTTCGTTGGCAGCAATAGCGGCATAGTGTATTCGCTGGACGCCGCTTCAGGCTGTATTCATTGGTATTTCCAGGCCCCAGCCACAGTCCGTACCGGTTTCAACTTCGGCACCGTTAAAGGTCCGGATGGCAAGCAGGTAGAAGCGACCTTCTTCGGCGATCTGCAAGCGAACATGTACGCTGCCGACGCTCGCACGGGCAAGCTGCTCTGGAAAGTGAAGGTCGACCCGTTCCAAGTAGCTCGCGTGACCGGTTCCCCGAAGCTGTACAACGGACGTCTGTATGTTCCAGTCGCCTCTGGTGAAGAAGGTCCCGGCGGTGTGCCGACCTACGAATGCTGCCGCTTCCGGGGTAGCGTGGTCGCGTTGGACGCGGCTACAGGCAAACAGATCTGGAAGACCTTCACCATCGATCAGGAGGCGAAGCCGACCAAGAAGAATAAGATCGGGACACAGTTGTGGGGACCTTCGGGAGCTCCAATCTGGAGTTCTCCTGCAATCGACGCCAAGCTGAATCGCCTGTACGTGACCACTGGCAACAATTACAGCGAGCCATCCACCCGCACCTCTGATGCCTTCATCGCGATGGATCTCGCTACGGGCAAAATACTCTGGACTCGTCAAATGACCGAGTCCGATGCCTACGATGTCGCGTGCCGTATGCCGGATACGACCAACTGTCCGGATTCCGACGGACCGGACTACGACTTCGCGGCGTCTCCGATTCTGGTGACCCTATCCAACGGAAAGCGCGCGATTGTCGCAGGACAGAAGTCCGCCTATGTCCATGCGATTGACCCGGATCAGCAAGGCGAAGTGATCTGGTCCAAGAAGATCGGCCGTGGCGGCTCTGCGGGCGGCATTCAATGGGGTTCGGCTGCCGATGCGCAGAACGTGTACGTCGGTCTATCCGACATCGGTCGCGTAATGCTGACCTACAGCCAGAATACGGACGCGGACCCGAAGGTTGGCGGGGGCATGTTCGCCTTTCGTCTTACGGACGGAGTGCAGGTTTGGCATACCGCTCCAACGGAATGCGGAACCAAGCCACGCTGTAGTCCGGCGCAATCGGCCGCCATCAGCGCCATGCCGGGAGTCGCGTTCTCCGGCTCAGAGGACGGCCACATGCGAGCCTACGCTACCGCGACCGGCAAAGTGATTTGGGATTACGACACCTCACACGAATACAAGACCGTGAATGGAGTCCCAGGACGCGGCGGATCGATGGACGGTCCCGGACCCGCGATCGCCGGGGGCATGGTCCTGTTCAACTCCGGCTACCCGACCAGCGGAGGCCAACCAGGCAATATGCTGTTAATGTTCACCGTAGATGGCAAATAGTAACGGTAAATAGTGACGGGAAATAATTGAATCCATCCGCCGCTGACTGCATCTGAGCTAGGAACGCCTCCTTTAAGGAATCATTATGGAAGAACAAAGCTACGCCAAACACACAAAGTTCGCGCCGCCGTTCCACTTTTTCGCCGTCCCGCTCAGTCTGCTGATCCTGATCGGGTCGCTGGTGAACCTCTATCAGTCATTCGGCGACCACTCGCGCCTGTACAACGCAGCTTTGATCGCAGCGATCAGCCTGGTATTGGTCATGACCACGTTCCTGGCGCGCGTGTTCCCGCTGGCCGCGCAGGATCGAGCCATTCGTGCGGAGGAGAATCTGCGGCATTTCTCGATGACCGGCAAACTGCTCGACTCGCGCCTCACGGTAAAACAGATCGTAGGCTTGCGCTTCGCCTCCGACTCCGAATTCGTGGCCCTCGCGCAGAAAGCCGCGAATGAGAGCATGACGCAGGATGACATCAAGAAGTCCGTCAAAAACTGGCGCGCCGATCACGACAGACTGTAGCAACTCGCTTTAGCAATTCGCTGTAGCAACTCAATGATTCGCTCCGGCGGCTTGGAGCAGACCTCGCGCTGCGCGAAGCGCGCTGGCCGTGCAGGCGTCGGCTAGCATTCCTTGCGACCCGACCCAATCCCCCGCGATCTGAACCGTCTCCAGTCCCGGGTGCGAGCAAAGGACATCCTCCGCGATCCGAGGCTCCGGTTGTGTAATCGCGTGGACAACGGTCATCTCCGGTAGGAAGCGAGCGTGGACGATGCGATCCCTCCAACCCGGCATCGCGATGTCTGCGAAAGCTTCCAATGACTCTCGAGTGCAGTGCTCGTCTTCCCGCAGACAGCTTCCGATTTGTACCAGTGCCTTTCCGCGTGTGGCCAACTTGGCCCACTGAGAATGAACGGAAAGGTACATGGGCTGGTCCACTCCTAACGCGAACAGTGCAGCCCCGGGCGGCAATTCTGTTAGACCCAAATCCAGGCAGGCCATGCGAGCCGGTCGGCGTTTTGGCAGCGAGACTCCGGTTAGACGTTCGATCTCCTGCGGAGGCACCGCAAGAATCGTATTGGGCCGAACGGCAGACACTTCACCAGTTCGTATATGCACGCCGAGCCGCTGCGCTTCACCGGCCAAGGCATCGATCATGGATTGCCATCCGCCATCCAGATAAACCACGCCTCCGCCCGACAGTTGCAGTTGATAAACGCTGGCAGCCAAGCTCAGGTGTTCCGGGGCATTTGAATACGTACTCAATCGGACTAAAGCCAGCACCATCGCGCGAGCCTTGTCAGTCCGCACGTTCTCCGCCAGCCATGTGTCGACAGTCACTCCCGGTACGGTCTCCGGGTCAAGAGCCGTCAGCTTACGAAAGGAGTTCCCGAAATCGAGTTTCTCAAACGCGTTGAGATACCCGCACTGAAACAAACTTCCAGCCCCCACCGGCAGTTTATACAGTCTCCCATCCGCCACCGCGAAGCTATTGGACGATAGCTGCGGACTACCACCCGCCAATTCGATGCCCCAGCCCTGTAGTGTCTTATAAGTCAGTCCATTTTTATAGATCGCGTGGGGGCCAAAGTTAAACGTGAATCCGTCCTGCGTGACAGACGCTCCGCGCCCGCCTAGGTGACTGCGGTGCTCGAATAACTCAACCTGTTCACCTTCCCGGGCCAGCGCCACCGCCGCAACCAGACCGGATAAGCCGCCTCCTACCACTGTGTAGGTCATCGCTCAAATGCTCCTTCTGCGGTTGAACGAGACACGGGGCGGAGTTGTGACAAGGCAGGCATCGCGTTCATTTTGGCCAGTTGGCCGGAGTCAGCATGTGGTCCGCTATCCGTCCTGGCCCCACGCACCATCCCAGTTCTGACAACTGCTCCGGATTCGCCGTCATCACGACATGAACGCTCGAATGCTCATTCGGGACATCCGGACGTCCATACGGTCTTGAGGCAACCAGCGCCAGATACCGCAAAATCTCATAGACGTCGGACTCATCCGGAGAGGTCCGGTCGAAATCCTGGGTTTGAAATCGAAACCGGACGCGCCGTTCCCCGAGTTCAAACGCCAGGTACGCGCAACAATCGACCGCATTCTCGAACCATGGGCCACCCGTCCCCAACGAGGCGGGAACGTGCAGATCCAGATAGATTAGTACGGATCGATCCTGTTCTTCGGCGAACTCCCTCACTTGCAATTGACCCGTGTGGGCCGTCGCCTTCCAGTCCACGTGCCGCGAACTTTCCATCGCTTCATAGGGACGTATGCGATACAGTTCCGTTCCCCGCCCCCGACTGGTGGTTCCGATCTCGCCCCGCACCGTGCTCAGCAATTGCGCGAAACCGGGCTGTGGGTCCAGGCAGGGATAGACCAGAACCTCATGCCGGATCGTCACTGTCTCACGGCGTTCCGTGAAGCCAAAAGGGAAGCGCGTCGAAACCTCAAAGCTGCGTTCTTCATATGCGCCCCGTTGTTCAAATCGCATCTGAATGGACTGCTCCACCTGACCTGCGCCGGGGATCACCGGAAAATACGCGACGGGTTCGGGAGGCCCTGCCACGTGAAGCATGGAGAGGTGGATGCTAAACGATGGCAGCCAGCGCTTCACATTGCGAATCTGCACCCGAGCATAGATGTCCCTTCCCGCTGAGGCATGCGCCGGGAGAGATAAATCAAGTTCCAATCCGGCCAAGCCCAAACCTCCGATGAAGCCTGAGACCAAAAACGTCGACAGCATCGCAGCGAGGATCAGGAACAGCAGATTGTTCGCGGATAGAAACGCCGCAATCGCCACCAGCAGCATCGCTAGTGTAAACGCGAGCCCGGCGCGCGTCATGCGCTGCCTGAGCCTCGCAGACCAGGCGGCCTGCGCGTTCTTCCAGCGAGACTTGCTCCACCGCAGCATTAGTTCGGCTGCTCCGAAGCCTTCCCCGTCCGCTTCGCCGAGACTCGGCCCACCGCGTTCACCAGCTTGCGATACGGAATCTTTTCCAGTGAATCGAATCCGATCCATTCACCATCGCGCCAACTGGCCCCGTGCCATCGCGATAAGACTGCGAGATGTTCTGTAATCGGCGGGCCTTTGGGTGCGGTGCCGGTCTCAGGTAAGATTTCGTGCGCGATCTCGCGAAGACGTCGATCCATGGACAGAACCACACTGGACGACTCACCCAGGAATAACGACCGCACGCCTTGCCAACGGCCCGCAGCGAAGAAGACCAGATTGATAGTGTTCACTCCAGGTGAAGGCACCACGGCCACACCCATCAGTTGATCCAAAGGGCGAGCCAACTCTCCAGCCCCATTCGCCGCTTCCTTGATCCGTTCCACGCGCAGGTGCAATCGCTCCGCTTCTTCAAAGTCCATCTCACTGCTGGCCCGATCCCGTGCAGTCTCCGCAGGTTCCAGCAGCGACGTGCCAGAGCTTCGCAGAAAAGCTTCCACCCGCGCCGATTCATGCCGATATTCGTCTTCTGAAACGACCTGTTGGCAAGGACGCAGGCAACGGTTCATCTCACCGTAGATGCAACCTGGATGTTCCGGCGATGGCACGAGATTCTCTTCACAGCGGCGGATCTGAAATAGATCCAGTACCTGATTCTCATAGCGCTCAGCCGCCACACGGCTCGGGAACGGACCCAACGCAGTGCCCTTCCCCAGTCGCGTCGTTACCATCATGCGCGGAAACGGATTGTCGCCCAATAACTTCACGAATGCAGGAGGCTTTAGCCGAGTAATCTTCGGCCACTCCTTCGGGAAATGCCGCTGAGCGAGCTCCAAGTGAACCAGCATCGCCTCTAGTTGCGAGCCGGTTGGCCAATATTCAATCCGGTCGACCAGCCCACCCAAGCGCAGCATCCTGGACAAGCGGTCGGGGCTGGCCAATAATCGACGCAGGCGACGCCGCAGCAAACTGGTGCGAGCGAGATAAGGGTCGCCCTCGGGAGCCCACAAGAGAAAGACCGCCGGATAGTCCGGGATCTGTTCCAGATCGGAGGGTACGGCGGTGATCGGAGGCCGCATCTGCTCGATTGTATCGCGCTAGGACAGGTTCGCTGCCTTCAACTGGTGTGCGCGTAGAAGGAACAAGAAGCTCCACCTTCAAATTCCGCCCGCCTCATCCAGCGCACGCCACGCAGCCTTCCACGTAAAGTGCTCCTCATAGTGCGTTCGTCCCGCCGCACCCAGGCGGGTTCGTAACTCTGGATCACTCAGCAACCGACCGACCGCATCTGCAAAAGAGCGCGCATTGTCCGCGATCAGCAGATGCTCGCCGTCTATTGCTCCCAAGCCCTCAGCCCCTAGCGTAGTCGAGACCACCGCTCGATTCGCCGCCCAGGCCTCCAGAATCTTAAATCGTGTACCGCTGCCGCTGCGCAACGGAACCATGCACAGCTTGGCTTCTGCCAACGCCGCGACCGCGTCAGCTACCGGTCCTATAAGTTGGATTCGGGAGTCGCCCTTCACAAGATGCAGGATCGCCTCTGGATTTCGCCCGACCAAGCGCCATTTCAATGCGGGGAACTGCTCCCGCAACAACGGCCATATCTCTTGGCGAAACCAGCGTACAGCCTCGACATTCGGATGATATTCGAGGTTCCCGCTGAAGGCGATTACATCCTGTTCAGCGATCCCTTGCGGTAGGTTCACCTCGGGAATGGCATTCGGGAACACCCGAACATCTTGAGCGAAGCCCGCTATCCGCGAGCGGTCGGCTTCAGACGTGACCAGCACCGAATCAAACTGCGGCAGCCACTCCCGCTCCAAGTCGCGATACATCCCGGCGAAGCGAGCTTGCGCCCAAGCCTTGGGGCCCTTCAACGATGCGGCATGCGTGCGCGCGAGCTCACTTTCGATGTTATGCAGATCGATCACAACCCGCGCGCAATGTTGCTTCAGTAGCGGCAGATACGACGCGCACCAAAAGTGTTCGATCACGCCGACATCGTATGCGAGTCCTTCCAGTTGCGGAATCAACTGCGCCTCCTGACCCGAGAAGCGGTCAAACAGGGGCGGCCTCCCTCTCAGCAATCGTCCTGCATTCCGAAGTGTCTTGGCAACCGTCGACTTAGAATGAACCGGCAAATCGAACGTCAAAACAGTCACATCGTAGCGCTGCCGCAAATACTGCCGCATACACTCGATACGCAAGCCTCCACCGCCCAAACCTAGCCCCGGAGCCTCGGGCGTGAGCAGTAACGCCTTAGGCCTTTGTGCGTCGGGTGGCTTCGACATAAACCTCTCGCGTGTGTCGCGCCGTGGCGCTCCAGCTGAATTGCGCGGCTCGATGTAACGCCCGCGCACGAAGCTCCTCAAAGCGTTCTGGACCCGCCGCAATCGCGCACATGGCTTCAGTCAATTGCCGTACGTCGGTAGCGTCGACGTGGATTGCGCAGTCACCCCCTCCTGTGACCTCGACAATCGCTGGATCACGAGAGGTGATCACCACGGCCCCACATTGCATTGCCTCCAGCACTGGCAACCCAAAGCCTTCGTACAGCGATGGATATACGCAGGCAACTGCATTTGAGTAGAGTCCGGGCAGGTCCGCATCAGGCACCGCACCGATTAGACCCAACCCGGATTCGGGCGGAGGAGCCGCAAAGTCCGAGCGCAATCGACCTGCTATCACGAGATCGACCTCGTACTGCTTCCGGCATTCCCGCCATGCTTCAATCATGCGCTCAACATTCTTGCGAGGCTCCAATGTACCCACGAACAAGAAGTAGGATCGCGCAGACTTGTCGCCTGCCTTCGCAGGCCGGAAATAGTCGGAAGCAGCCAGAGGCACAGCCACTACTCGATCTCCAGCAACCTCGAAGCGCTCCATCACCTCCCGACGAATCGCCTCACTTGGCGTAATCACCATCGTGGCCAACCCCAATCGCAGCAAGCGGGGGGTGCGCTTTCGTATGCGATCGGCAGCGGGCTGCCAACCCACATCCTCCCGCCAGGGACTCAGATCGTGAATCGTCATCACGCTGGGCCGTCGCGACATATAAGGAACCGAAAAATCTGTTCCATGAAACAACTCGACCCCATGGCGCTGCATTTCGCGATTCAAGCCCCACAGCCACCAACGCCGGTCCGCGATGTTCGTCGGTCTGGAGCCGACAAAAACATTCGAAGGCTGTGACTGATCGTCGATTGAGATCTCCTGATCGGAAAGCAACCAGTACCGATCCTCTGGATATTCGCGCGCTAAAGCCCGAGTCAATTCCAGAGTGTAGCGCGCGATCCCGCCAGTTGGCACGGTCAATGGCGTCGAGTCTAAGGCAACGATCACAACGCAAATCCATGGCGAAAAACGAGACAATGCGGCTTACCAAGTAAAGACAACTCGATCGAAAAGCCGCCCTGGATGCCCAATTTCACTAGCCTCCTAGTGTACGATAGCGATGTGGAACCGGATAATCTGACCCCGCTCGACGAACTGGAGCGGCTAAGAATACAAATCGCTCAAGCCTCCGAACTGGACCAGTTGAAGCCGGCCTTCTATCGCGTCGAGGAGTTAATTAAACAACACTCCAGCGACTTCGATATTCAATTGGCAGCGAACGAAATCAAGCAGAGGATCGTAAATCGTGGCGTGGAGTTAAAACAGAGCGCCGCGACCCAGTTTGAATCTGGCCCCATACCGCAAGAAGCTCCAGTTCGTCCCCCCTTCACCCCTCAGCCAGATTCACAGCCATTCAACACTCCTGTTCCTGTCGACATTTCTAAGCCCATTCAGGCCGCTCCGCCGCTATCGCCATCGATCGGTGTGCGAGGTCCCGCTCTGCCGCCGGATCTGCTATCAGCGGGAATCACTTCAGGCATTCCACCGAGGCCCGTGCCGACGAATTTCCACCAGACAGGCAGCAGGCCCGAATCAGCGATTACCAACCTGGACCAGCCATTGGAGGCTGCCACATCAAACGGAGGCGGGCGTAAGAAACTAGGGATCTGGATCGGAGCAATTGTCGTTCTGGCAGCTGGAGCTTTTTCCTTCGCAGGCCTACGGCGATCAAATGCAAGTAAAGCCGCGCAGCAAGCCATACAACCGATGACGGTTCAGTTTTCGACCCAGCCGACCGGTGCCGCGATCCTAATCGACGGCACGCCCCGGTGCGTGGCCGATTGTAGTGCTGCGCTCGCTCCAGGCACCTATACGGCTATTGCCATGCTGGATGGTTACGAATCCCAGACCTACCCGTTCCGCTTGGATCCGGGCCAACCTCGGCAACTCAGCGTTACCCTGCAACCTTTACCACAGACCATCCGCATCTTCGCAGACGAACCGCAATCCGCTCCCCCAGCCACTGGAAAAGGCAATGCCAAGACTGCTGCGGTCACTGTCGGGAAGGTCCTTTTGGATGAGGCGGTCGCTGGCAACCTAGCTGAAGGTCAGATGGTAATCGAGCACGTTGCACCTGGCGATCATAAGCTCCAGATCATCAACGGCTCAACCGATCTTACGTTTCATGTGTCCTTGACCCCAGGCAAGCAACCGCTGATAACCGGCGATATGGTGGCAAGGAATACCACGGCAATCCTTGTGGGTTCTTTTTTGAAGCAAGCTCGCATTACCACCAGCACCGGACCATTAAAGGTCGCGCTGAACGGCCAACCGCAGCCGGACGCTACCCCAACAGGCGTCGATCTGGAAGGATTCCAAACGGGCGAGTCGGAGATCGCGGTCGGCACTGGAAGCACTCAGCGGACCTTCAAGGAAATCTTTGCTCCAGGACCCACCCTGACCGTTTTCCTGAAGTCAGAATCCAATGCCGGCATGTTGACGATCAACACTGGCCAGAACGACGTTCGTGTCTTTATTAACGACAAGGAGTTCCCGCGTCGGACCCAATATGGACAAGTGCGCGTAGCCATGCTCGGACCGGTGAGCGTGCGCGTGCAGAAAAATGGATACGACGACCCCCCCGCGCAACAGACCGTTGTCGTGAAAGGTTCCGCGGCGCGCCTCAATTTCAAATTGACGCCGTTGCCGGAGTTTTCTTCACTGCAGATCACTGGCGGAACTCCGGGAGCCGAAGTGCTGTTGGATCAGAGAGTCGTCGGGTCCCTGGGGCCGGATGGCGCATTCCGCAATTCATCGATCTCGCCTGGACAGCATCTGATTCAGTTCCGCCGGGATCAGTTTGAACCTAAGCAGTTCACCCGCACGGTACCTGCGGGTCAACCGCTTTCGATCTCCGGTGCGGATGCGACGCTGACGCCGATTCGCGTCGCCGTCGTTCCGCCGCGTGCTCCAGAACCCAAACCTGTAGCGCTGCCGCCTCCCCCTCCGCCGAAGCCGATTGTCCCTGTCGCGAAGCCCCAGCCCCGCTCGGGTACCATCGCGAATTTCGATGTTCCCGGTGCTTGGAGGGATGAGGACAATATATTTCGCCATCGCGGAGCCGCGACTCTGACCTATGGCATCCTGCCCGCCAATGGGGTTTTCACTTTCACGATCCATCTTCTTAAGGGTGGGACTGTATTCCGTGGGGGACGTGTTCGTTGGTTTATCGACTACATCGATGCCAAGAACTATGGCCTGTATGAATTGGACGACGATACGCTCTATCTGCGGGTCATGGAGAACGGTAAGATCCTGGATCGCGGCAAAGTCCCCGTCAAAATCGCGAAGGGGCAAAAACGGTGGCCGTTGCAGGTCGATATAGCAGCGGACAGGGTCATCGTACGCTTACAGAAAGACGGCACATGGCAGGATCTGGATACTTGGAGCGAGCCAGGGCGCAATTTTCCGGCTGGTAAATTCGGAATCCTGGTCTCCGGCGACGACGAGGTCGGGTTATCCGAATTCCGGTTCCAGGGCCGTTAATACCAAGACTCTGGAACGTGTGCATACCCTCAAAATCTCACAGATAACCCCCGTCAGGCGGTATTATGAGAATGATGGATTTCGCCACAGTGGAACTGGCATCGGCCGCCGTAGCCTCGGCTGCCGGGGCTGCCGCGTATGCCGTCCGCGGGCGATCCTCGTCACTGTTTGCGCCCTCCGTATATCGAGGAGATCCGGAGCAACCCTTGATTGCTCTGACGTTTGACGATGGTCCCAGCCGCTCTACCCCCGCTTTGCTGGAGATCCTGGCGGATCACGGCGTACCTGCGACATTCTTCATGTGCGGACGGAATGTCCGGCGGTTTCCGGTGATCGCCCAGGAGGTCCGGATCGCCGGCCACGAAATAGGCAACCACAGCGACAACCACAGCTATCTGCATTTCAAGACTCCGGAATATATCTTCAGGGATCTGGCCATCGCGCAACAGACCATTCGCGCCACTACAGGCGTTCGCCCTCGTTGGTTCCGAGCGCCGTACGGTGTCCGCTGGTTTGGATTACGCAGCGCGCAGCAGCGTTTGGGCTTGACCGGCGTGATGTGGACCGTGATCGCCAATGACTGGAAATGGCCCGGCTGCCGCGTCGCCAGAATGATGGCCCAGCGAGCCCGCAACGGCACGATCTATTGCCTGCACGACGGACGAGGACTGCGCCCATCCCCCGATATTCGCTCCACATTGGAAGCGGTCGACATGGTAATCCCCAAGCTGCAATCGCAAGGCTATCGATTCGTCACGCTCACGGAGATGCTATGCAGAGACAGCTCAATGAACGCGTAGCCCTCGCCGACCGCGTTACGCGCGTGATCGCCCGAACGCAAAAACTCCCCGTTGAGGCGGTCACCATCAACAAGACGTTTGAAGAGTTGAACATCGATTCCTTGGATGGCATCAATATACTGTTCGCTCTCGAAGGCGAGTTCGATATCGACATTCCGGATGATGCAGCGCGCAGCATCAAGAGCATTCGGGAAATGGTGGACGGCGTGGAAGCTCTGCTGGATGCCAAGACCGCTAAACAAGTAGCGGCCGCAGGCTCCGAGGCCGCTCCGCCCGAAACACCGGACAAACCCGCGTGACCCGCCGCGTTGCTGTCACCGGCATCGGCGTTGTATCTGCGTTCGGCAACGCGTTTTCTGATTTGTGGGCGGGGTTGGCCGTTGGTCAAAGTGCCATTCGACCGATCTCTTGCCTGCCCGCCGGGTCTGTGCGTTTCCCCAATGCCGCTGAAGCGATCCACTTCCAGACGGCCGAGTACTTCGATGACAAAGAAGCTTCTCTTCTTGACCGCTTCACGCAAATGGCGGCGGTCGCGGCAAGGGAAGCGGTACAAACCTCCGGCATTTCGTTCCCCCCAGAGCTACTCGAACAAACCGCGATCATTTTAGGCTCGTCCGGAGGCGGCAAGAACACCGAGGACGTCGGCTTTCATTCCCTGTATGCGCGGGGGGAGCCCCGGGTGTCCCCGTTCACGATTCCTCGGTGTATGCCCAATGCAGCGGCGAGCCGGGTGTCGTTTGAATTCGGTATCACAGGCCCAGTCTATACAGTCTCCACAGCTTGCTCCTCCGCAAATCACGCGATCGGTCAGGCGTTCGCGATGGTCCGCAGCGGCCAGGTGGAATTGGCGTTGACCGGCGGCAGTGAAGCGCCCTTCTCTCTCGGGTTCATGAAAGCGTGGGAGGCGATGCGCGTAGTTTCGCCCGACACCTGCCGACCATTTTCGCGCGATCGCAAAGGTCTCATTTTAGGCGAAGGCGCAGCGGTTCTGGTGCTCGAACCCCTGGAACGAGCACAAGCACGCGGCGCAGCGATCCTGGGAGAAATCGTCGGGTTTGGCATGACGTCCGATGCGCATCACATCACGCAGCCGTCGGCGCTGGGCGCAGCCCGAGCCATGCGGCAAGCCATCTTGGACGCAGGCATCGATCCATCGCAAATCGGCTATATCAACGCGCATGGGACTGGCACGACGATCAACGATGCGACCGAGACCGAGGCAATCAAGGCAGTCTTCGGCAACCACGCGCAGCAGCTACTTATCAGTTCCACCAAATCGATGCACGGCCACGCATTGGGCGCAGCAGGAGCATTAGAGGCAGCCGCAACCCTAGGTGCGCTACGCAACAAATTGCTACCGCCGACGGCTAACTACACCGAACCTGATCCAGCCTGTGATTTGAACGTGATCCCTAACCAGCCAGTAAGGGCCGAAATCGAGTGGGCTTTATCCAACTCAT
>JBDTUY010000065.1:0-14658 GCA_040007495.1 Acidobacteriota bacterium
CTTCGGCTTGGGCGCGATCAAGAACGTCGGCTATCCGGCGGTCGAATCGATCGTGAGGGTTCGTGGCGAAGGTGGAGCCTACACGTCGTTGCATGAGTTTTGCGAGCGCGTTGACCTTGGTGCCGTGAATCGCCGCATGTTGGAAAGCTTGATCAAAGCGGGGGCGCTTGATTCGCTGGGCGCGACGCGGGCGCAGTTCATGGCGATGTTGGATGGTGCCATGGAAGCGGGTTCTAGAGCGTCGAAGGACCGGGCCAGCGGTCAAGGGGGCTTATTCGCCGCGATGGTGGCGCATGATGAGCCGGTGGCGCACCCTCTGCCGAACGTCCCCGATTGGACGCCTCGCGAGAAGTTGGCGGGGGAGAAGGAACTGGTCGGGTTCTATATCACGGGTCATCCGCTGGATCAATACGACGAGAAAGCCAAGGATCTAGCCACGCATCTGACTTCGGGCCTGGAGGGTTTGCCCAAAAGCACGGAGGTCGCGCTGTGCGGCATCCTGACTGGCATTCAGCGCCGTCGTAATAAAGAAGGCAAGCCGTGGGCTTCAATGTTGATCGAGGATCGAGAGGGCGGCTTGGAGGCGATGATCTTCACCACGCAGTATGAGCGTTTGCAGGCCGCGCTGGAAGAAGACAAAGCCATGCTGATCCGGGGCTTGGTGTATCCGGAAGAAAATGCCCCACCGAAAATCTCAATTCAAGATATTGTCCTGCTGGAAAACGCTCGCGTCAGCTTGCCCAGCATGATTACGATTCGAGTTCCAGTGAAGGGCGATGCGGAAGTTAGCTGCGCCACGGCGTTGCACGAACTGTTCGTTCGCAAACCCGGATCGGCTGAAGTGCGTCTAAAGATTGAGAAGTCGCGTGACTTCTCGGTTATCCTGGATGTACCGGCGAGGGTTCGACCAGATAAGGAATTTCGCAGCGAGTTGGCGAAGATCTGCGGACCCGAAGCTATGGAAGTTATGGCCAGCGAGTGATGGGCACCTACCCTCCAGCCGCGAAGCCAGCCGCGAAACGCGCAAGCCGGAAAAGAGACAATGGCCGAGCCCTCCGCCCCTAAAGAAACCAATCCGAGTTGGGAACGTGTGATATTGGCGCGTCATCCCAAGCGTCCGCACGCGCTGGATCACATGCAGCGCCTGTTCACCGATTTCACGGAATTGCACGGGGACCGGGCCTTCGGTGACGATCATTCGATCATCGCTGGCATGGGCTGGTTCGATGAGAAGCCGGTGATGATCGTCGCGCAGCAAAAAGGCCGCGACACGAAACAGAAGCTGCTGCGCAACTTCGGTATGCCGAAGCCTGAAGGCTATCGCAAGGCGATGCGTGTGATGGAGCTGGCCGCGAAGTTCGGTAGGCCGATTATCACCTTGCTGGACACTCCGGGTGCGTATCCCGGTCTAGACGCAGAAGAGCGCGGTCAGGCGGAAGCCATCGCGGACAGTCTGCGCGAAATGTCACGCTTGCCGGTTCCGGTGGTCGCCGTTGTGATCGGAGAAGGTGGTAGCGGCGGCGCATTGGCCTTGGGTGTTGCGAATCGCGTCTACATGTTTGAAAACGCGGTTTATAGTGTTATCTCTCCGGAAAGTTGTGCAGCCATCATCTATCGGGATTCGACACGTGCGGCGGCGGCTGCTGCAGCACTAAAGATGACGGCACCGGATTTGCTGAGGCTGGAATTGATCGACGGAATCGTGCCGGAGCCTGCTGCGGGTGCGCAGGAAGATCCGGAAGGCGCATCAGAAGCATTGCGAACGACGCTGCGCTCCGCATTGGCCGAGTTATCGCTCATGACGCCGGGTGCACTGATCGAAGATCGCTATCAAAAATTCAGGCGCATGGGCAGCCTGTTCGTTCAGGAGGCCACCCAATGAAAAAGCCAGTTATCGCCGGAATTGCTGTGGTTGTTATCATCCTGGGCATCGTCATCTACTCAAGCATGAATCTGATGGGCCACCGCGTTGAGGTCTGCCTCACGTACAACGGCCTGAGCCGCTGCAAGATTGCGTCGGGGTCGACAGAAGAATTCGCGACTCGCACGGCGCACGACAATGCATGTGGTGAGATCGCATCCGGCGTCACCGATACGATGGGCTGCGGACGCACCACGCCCACCAAGGTCACTGTCCTAAAGTAAGCCGTCCTCAACATAAGCTGACGCTGAAGTAAGCTAGATAAGAATCTTTGGGGGCCGATATGAGCTTTTGGATGATGTTTGCGATCACGTTTGTGATTCTGCAGACCTCAGTTTTTATCACGACGATCTATTTGCATCGCTGCCTGTGCCATCGCGGCCTGGACCTGAACCCGGTCGTGCGCACGCTGATGCACTTGCACCTGCGCTTGTTCACGGGCATCGTGCCCCGGCAATGGGTCGCGGTGCATCGCAAGCACCACCATTTTTCAGATAAAGAAGGCGATCCGCACAGTCCCTACATTTACGGGATGTGGGACGTGCTGTTCAAGAACGTGCTCTACTATCGGGCCGAGATTCGCAGCTCCGGGATGATCGCGAAATACACGCCCGACTACAAGCCGGACTGGATTGACCGGTTTCCAGTGCCTCGCATCGCGATCTGGTTAGGGCTGGGGATTTTTATGCTGATGTTCGGCTGGGCGTGGGGCCTGGCAGCTTGGGCGTTTCACATCGTCGCTTACATTCTGCTCAATTCGTCGATTAACAGCATTTGCCACATGATCGGCTATCGCAACTACGACAACCTCGCGACGAATCATCAGTTGATCGCGCTGTTGACGGGAGGCGAAGGGCTGCACAACAATCATCACGAGTACCCGTCCTCAGCCAAATTCGCTCTGAAAGCTCGCGAAATCGACCCCGCGTGGCCTGTGATCTGGACGCTGGAGCGTTTGGGTTTAGCGCACGTTCGTCCGGAGCCTCTGGCGAAGGCCGCCTAGTTTCTTTTAAGCGACGTGTTCTCCAATGACCCGGATTAGTTTGCGAGCCGACGTCAGTCCGCTCATGATCCTGATGGCTGTGCGCGGCACTCCAAAGTGTTTCGCAAGGAAATCGCAAAGCTCCTCATTTGCTTTCCCCTTCTCACGGGGCGCCGCAACGCGAATTTTCAGAGTGCCGTCGGCCATCTCACCCACGACCTCGGTTTTCTGACTGCCTGGGATAACTTTGATTTGAAGGGTCATTAGGGAATCAGTTTGTCCCAGGCGAGCGCATGGCCCATCGCGCGTTTAACGTCTGAGTAGCGCCGAGGATGCAGCCGAGAGATACGTTCCTGCAAGGATATCTTGGCAACAGTCCGAAGGTTGTCGAAGTTGGCTGCGCAAACATCGGGCAGGCCATCCTTCGGTCCTAAGTGAAGCTCCACTGGGATGTCGCGAATGGTCGACGTGATTTCGGCGGCCACGAACTTATTCAGGTATGTGTATGCGCTGCTTCGGGTGAGGAGCAAGACGGGTCTTGGCCCTGCCGGTGCTGGCAGATTGGCCCACCAGATCTCGTATTGCCTCACCGCTTCACCGGCTTGCTGGAACGGGCGCGGGCGGATGCTGGTTTCTTAGCAAAGGCGGCCCACTTGGTTGGGTCCTTTGGCCTCCAAGGTTCGGCTCCAGACCAGTCCGCAGCCTCCGCGGCATGATCGGGTTTCGCAAGATAGGCCAGCCGCGTCTTCTCTTCTTCAATTTCCCGAATCGCAGTGCGAATCGCGGTTCGGATGAATTCGGTCCGGTGCCGTTGTGCCGCCGGGGCGACCCGTTCCAGAGCCTCCAGGGTCGGTTCATCGAGCTGAACGAGCAAAGATTTCATATAGAGGAGTATATACTGTATTATATGCGCTCTTGATGGCGAGGGACATCATCCTCACTTGGCGTGCATCGACTCATTGTGAGCAAACTTGGGATAATCAGGCATGGGAACTTCACCCGTTGCGCGATTGACGGAGCAAGACTACCTCACTCTGGAACGCTCGGCTGATTACAAGAGCGAGTTCGTGGGTGGCGAGATCTTCGCGATGGCAGGCGGCTCGGCGCGCCATTCCCGCCTTGCCGGGAGAGTTTTCTCAAAGCTGGACGCGCAACTAGAAGGGGCCACTTGTGCACCCTTTACCTCCGATTTGCGCATTCGAACGCCTCTCGGCGATCAATTCTATCCAGATGTTTCTGTCGTCTGCGGACCGATTAAAAACCCGGACGGGAGCAAGGATGTCTACACCAATCCGGTCGTCATCGTCGAAGTGTTGTCCCCCTCCACAGCGAACTATGACCGTGGTCTGAAGTTCGTACTGTATCGCGAGATTCCGTCACTCAACGATTACCTGATCTTTCATTCCGATTCCATTCACGTGGAGCACTATACCCGGCAATTGAACGATTCCTGGCTGCTGACGCATCATCATGGCGAAGAGGCGCGAATTTCGTTGCCGTCGATTCACTGTGAGTTAGTGCTTGGTTCGGTTTACGCGGGCGCGATGGAGTGGCCGGGATAGTGTTCTTGGTGAGCTTGACCAGATTGCCCACTCCTTTTGACGCATCACCGAGCGCCGGGCTGGGACTCCCGAAAGCATTCCTTCGGCGCTGATGTCTTCATCGATATCAGGCCAACGGACGCCTTCACCGTTTCCCAGAATCTCAAACCGATCGCGTTGGATAGGTGTTGCCTCGGACAATCGCCAAGACCAAGTTAGAGGCACGCTTATAGATCGACCGTCCAATAGTTCGGCGGTGATGGTCTCGCGTATTCTCCTCTATTCACAGTGTTCATTCCAGCTGCTATTTCTCTCCACCCATCGCGTGGCACTTCTGGCAATTGCGCTCTGCTGCGAACGCCGTGCCGACTACGTTATGGCAATGCGCGCACGACTTCTGGTACTCCTCTGCGACCCTGTGCCGAGCTTTACCGTAGTTCAGCGGCTCACGAGCCTGCGGGAAGATGCTTGGGTGACAGGTCGAGCAATCGTTCTTCAGGCGCTCGTAGTGCTTCTGATGCGTATATGTGACATTCCCGTAGGTAGTTTCGAACAGGATGGTGACCGGCGGCGCGCCGGTTGGCGTGGTTGCTGGAGCCGCTGCTACAGGCGGCGGTTCCTTCGCCGGTGCGGGGGCTGTTTCTTTGGTGGTCGAGGTCGTTGAGGAAGGGGAAGAAGATCCACAACCGACGGTAAACAAGCTCAATGCAAGCACGATCAAGGAAGAAGGACGAAAACGCATACATCATCAGTGTAACCGGGGCGTGGCCCATCGCAGGTGACGCCATGCGGCGGACCTCTTCGCGGCAGGGCTTTTGAGGCCGGTATCGACCTTCTTTTCACCGTCAGGGAGTTGCCGAGCGGCGAAACGAAACGGTACCCTGAAAAGACACCTTCCTCGAAGATAAGGTAACCCTCCTTACACTACAATGCTGAAAACGAAATCTGACGCTCCCGACGATCTAAACGCCCTGGAAACCTCCGAATGGGTGGAAGCCCTCGACGAAATTATTGACGCTGCCGGACCGGACCGCGCCAGCTACCTGCTGGAACGGCTGATGGAACGGGCCGCCAATCTGGGCGTGCAGGTTCCGCTGCGATGGAACACGGCTTATATCAACACGATTCCGCCTGAAGATGAAGTCGCCTATCCCGGTGACCGCGCGTTGGAGCACAAGATCAAGAGCCTGATCCGTTGGAACGCGACCGCGATGGTGGTCAAGGCCAATAAGTATGACGAAGGCATCGGCGGTCATCTCTCGACGTATGCATCGTTGGCAACAGTGCTTGAAGTTGCTTACAACCACTTCTTTCGCGGTTCTTACACCAGTGCCGAGGGTCAGAAACTGGCGGGGGATTTTGTTTACTTCCAGGGTCATGCTTCGCCTGGTGTCTATGCTCGAGCGTTTGTCGAAGGCCGCTTGACTGAAGACCACCTAACGAATTTCCGCCACGAATTGCGCGACCATCCGGGCTTGTCCAGCTATCCTCACCCATGGTTGATGCCTGACTTCTGGCAGTTCCCCACCGTTTCGATGGGCCTGGGGCCGATCACCGCGATCTATCAGGCGCGTTTCATGCGCTACCTGGAAAATCGCGGACTGATCCCCAAAACCAATCGCAAGGTGTGGGCGTATTTGGGCGACGGCGAAACGGATGAGCCGGAATCGCTAGGTGCGCTGACGCTTGCCCCGCGTGAAAAGCTCGATAACCTGATCTTCATCGTCAATTGCAATCTGCAGCGCCTGGACGGTCCGGTACGTGGTAACGGCAGCATCATTCAGGAGCTAGAAGCAATGTTCCTGGGTGCTGGTTGGAACGTGATCAAGGTGGTTTGGGGTTCGGGTTGGGACGATCTGCTCGCTCGCGATTCCAGCGGCATGTTGATCAAGCGCATGCACGAATGTGTAGACGGAGAGTATCAATCGTTCCGTGCTCACGACGGTGCGTTCCTGCGTAAGGAATTCTTCGGCAAGTATCCTGAACTGCTGAAGCTAGTGGAGCATCTGAGCGACGACGAGTTGTGGGGCTTGCGCCGCGGTGGTCTGGACCCTCTGAAAATGTTCAACGCGTATACGCGAGCCATGACCCGCAACGGCAAGCCGACCGTGATCCTGGCGAAGACCGTCAAGGGCTATGGCCTGGGTGAATCTGCCGAAGGCCGCAATACAGCGCACAACGCCAAGAAGATGGCTGAGACCGAACTGATCAAGATGCGAGATCGGTTCCAGTTGCCGCTGACCGATGAACAGGTTCAGCATCTGGACTTCTATCGTCCCTCAGAAGATTCGCCGGAGATGAAGTATCTCCGTAGCCGCATCGAAACGCAAGGCGGCTCTCTACCCGCGCGTGTATTCAAGCCGATTGACATTGTCGCTCCGCCGCTGGAGACGTTCAAGGACACGTTGGGCGGTTCACGCGGCCGCGAAGCATCCACGACTGCTGCGTTTGTTGCGGTCCTGAAGACGCTGATAAAGACCAGCATTGGTAAGTACATTGTGCCGATCGTTCCCGACGAAGCTCGCACGTTTGGTATGGAATCGCTGTTCCGCGAATGCGGCATTTATGCGAGCCAGGGCCAGCGTTACAAACCGGTCGATTCCGAGATGTTTCTCTACTACAAAGAAGCGCAGGACGGTCAGGTTTTGGAGGAAGGCATCACAGAAGCCGGCTCGATGTCGTCGATGATCGCGGCTGGGACTGCGTACGCCAACTACGGCGTGCCGATGATTCCGTTCTACATCTACTATTCGATGTTTGGTTTCCAGCGCATTGGGGATCAGGCATGGTTGTTCGCGGATTCTCGCGGCAAGGGCTTCATGATGGGTGGCACCGCCGGCCGCAGTTCGCTATCGGGCGAAGGGCTGCAGCATCAGGACGGACACAGCCCTCTGCAAGCTGCCTTAATTCCCACCTGCACGGTTTACGATCCTGCGTACGCATATGAGCTCGCTGTAATTGTGCAGGACGGCATCCGCCGGATGTATCAGGATAATGAAGATCGCTTCTATTACCTGACCGTCTACAACGAAAATTACGTGCAGCCCGCAATGCCGGAATGGCCGGGCGTGCGAGAAGGCATTCTGCGCGGCATGTACAAGTATCAAGCTGCATCCAACGGTCCAGCGGTAGCGCAGTTGTTTGGCAGCGGCTCGATCTTGAATGAAGCCTTGAAGGCCCAGCAGATTCTGGCCGACAAGTATCAGATCGCGGCAGACGTCTGGTCTATCACCAGCTACAACGAACTTCGTCGTGAGGCGCTGGCGGTGGAGCGCTGGAATCGGCTGCACCCCGCAGAACAGTCTCGCACGCCGTATCTGAATCAGACCCTCGAAGGCTCGGCTGGCCCGATCATCGCATCCAGCGACTACATCAAGGCTCAGGCCGATCAGTTGGCGCCGTGGTTGCATGGCCGTCTGACATCGCTCGGGACCGATGGTTTTGGACGCTCGGAAAATCGCGCGCATCTCCGGAAGTTCTTTGAAATTTCAGCGGAAGCAATTGTTCAAGCGACCTTGTCGGCTCTGGCTCGTAATGGCTCGATCGACGCGCAACTGGCGTCGACTGCAGTCCGTGAGTTGGGCTTCGACCCGGATGCGAAGGACCCCAGCGGTTTGTAAACACCGACTAAGCAAGTTGGCAATGAGGGTTCTGGTCCGCCAGGGCCCTTTTGTTTTGAAGCGAGGCAGCATGTCGCAAAATAAAAAGCGAGCCGCAGCCGAGTACGCAGTGCAGCAAGTCGCCGACGGCATGGTTGTGGGGCTTGGCACCGGCTCCACCGCATCGCTGATGGTGGGGGCGCTGGCGCACCGCGTTGCCAACGGATTGCGCATCGTCGGCATTCCGACGTCGGATGCCACCGAAGCCCAGGCGCGAGCCCTGAACATTCCCATCACCACGTTTGCCGACTATCCGCAAATCGACTTGACCATCGACGGTGCCGACGAAGTGGACGGTCAGCTGAACCTAATCAAAGGTCTCGGCGGAGCTTTGTTACGCGAGAAGATCGTCGCCTGCGCCAGCAAGGTGTTGATCATTATTGTGGACGAATCAAAGTTGGTTGAAAGGCTTGGCCTTCAAGCGCCTGTCCCGGTCGAGGTCGTACGCTTTGGCTGGGAGGCGACCGTTCAGCACCTGAGGTCCCTTGGCGAAAGTGCAACATTGCGCCTGCGGCCCGACGGATCGCCATTCCGGACCGACAGCGGAAACTATATCCTCGACTGCAAGTTTGGAACCGAGCTGCAATCGCCGCACACGTTAGCTGCGAGTTTAGATGCGACCACCGGTGTCGTCGAGCATGGCCTGTTCCTCGGACTCACGTCCCAGGTCGTTGTCGGACGATCCACAGGAGTTGAGATCCTGACGGCCGCAAACAGCTGAAGCCTCCGCGCACACTAGGGAGGCTTCAGGAACCTGGCGGGGCAGGGAACTACTTCAGCAAACTGCTAAGCAGACCACCTGCGCCGGACATCCAATCGTTACCCTCAGGCGCGGTGCCCTGCGGCGACAGTTTATCGATGATCTGCGGCAGCAACTCGCTCAGGTGTTCAGTCGCCGTCGCGGGATCCACACCCATCTTCTTGGCGAGCTCCGAAATCTGATCGGCTCCCACAACGTTCGTGACCTGTTCATGCGAGATCGGCGGGTTGGGTCCAGTACTAATCCAGGAACCGATCATATCGCCCAGGCCGCTCTGTTGAAACTGGGCTACTAGGCCGCCGATGCCGCCCGGCTGGTTCGCAAGCATCTGAACGATCGCCATCACGGGACTGTTGGATTGTGAGGCGCTGTTGCCCATCATGCTGGTTACTGTCTTTAGAATATCCATCTCGGTATTCTAACTTGGTTTGCGAGGCCGGGTGTGAACTCTTCATCACAGCCACTTGTGGGCTATTCGTAGCGCAGCGCCTCAGTCGGATTCAGTTTGGACGCCCGGATGGCAGGCAACATGCCGAATACCAACCCCTCCAGCACCGAAACTCCGAAGGCGACGATGATCGACAGACCGGATATGGGAATCGCAAAATCTGGCGCAAAGAACTGCACCGATAGCGGTACTGCAACGCCTAACAGAATGCCGAGCAATCCGCCGCCCAGGCTCAATAGAATGGCTTCTGCAAGAAACTGGGCCAGCACATCGCGGCGGGCGGCACCCACGGCCAATCGCAATCCGATTTCACGGGTGCGTTCCGTCACCGTCACCATCATGATATTCATGATCCCGATCCCCGAGATCAGCAAGGCTATGCCGCTGACCAGCACCAGGACCAGCGACAGGACTTCCGCCACCAGTTTCCCTGTTTCCAGAATCGGACCTAGGTTATCTACCGTGTAGCGGGCCCCGGGGCGATGCCGGCTCTCCAGAATTGTGCGGACCTCCGGCGTGAGCTGTGCCACATCCTCCGGCGCACGGGCTTTGACGTATAGCGGATCGATTCGCTCCACCGTTGCAAAATACCTAAGCACGGAAGACGGGATCACGATGTTTTCGTCCTTCAATTCCGCCAGTCCGAAGCTTTGCGCGCGTTCCTTGAAAGTTCCGATCACGGAAAACTTCAGGCCTTGCAGCTTCACAGATTGACCGATCGCACCCTCCTGCGAACCGAACAGGCGACGAGCGAGCTTTTCTGTCAGGATTGCCACGTGATAGCGGTTCGTAACGTCGCCCGCGTCTAGAAATCTGCCAGCCAGAATATTGAGATTGCGCACCTGCGGATAGTATTCATCCGCGCCGATGATGCCGATGTCTTCTTCGCGGCCTTCGACGCGCATGCGGTCCACGCTGATCATGACGCCAGTGACCTCCGCGCCGCGATCCACCAATTGGCGGCGGACCGCTTCCACGTCCGCTAGCTTCACAAAATCAGCGACAGAGTTCGCCTGGGTACTGCTGCCTCCGTCGTAGGATGCGTAGATAATATTCGACCCCAGGCGTTGAATTTGTTCCAGCAGGTAATCGCGGCTGGTCAGCGAAATGGTCACCACCAGGATGACGGAGAAGTTTCCTATCACTAGGCCAAGGGCCGTCAGTGCTGTCCGAAGTTTGTTTGCCTTCAGCGATTGGCCGCTAAGCCGCAGCGTATCAAGGGTGGAAATCACGTTATCGCTGCGAGCCGTTCTGTATAGCCGCCTCGATCTTTTTTAGCAGCGCCTGTGCGTCCTCTCGCGATGGATTTTCCGGCGTCAGAGGGCTTGCTAGAAAGCGCCGCAGCAGAGCGCGGGCCTGATTCAGATTCCGTTTGTGGTCCACAAAGGTATGCGCCTGGGCGAACATGATATCCGGATTGTTAGGGGCCAGTTTCGTAGCCTGCTCAAACATCGCGTCGCTCTCCTGCGTCCGTCCCCGATTCGCCAAATATTTCGCGAGATCCACAATACGACCCACTTGCTTGGGAGCCAGATCCATGGCCTTACGCAGGTGTTGCTCGGTTCCTGGATAGTCCTTACGTTCTTCCGTGACTCGTGCGGCGGCCCTCTGTCCCCAAGTTGCGTCTAGATCGGCGATGTGTTTAGCCAGCACCTCGGCCTTATCCAGGCCGCCACCCAAAAAGCCAGGGGCCTGCAGGTAGTATTCGAATAGATCGTCAACTGCCTCGTGATTGCTGCCATTCAGTTTGACAGCCGTCTCAAACGCCTCGCGGGCTTTCGACGCATAGCGTGGTGCCATCAGCGGAAAGCTTGTCTCCGCCCGCCGTCCATACGCTCGTCCCAACCAGGCATACAGTTCAGAAGTCAGGATCGGGGAACCCTTCGCACGGGCCAACACGTCCAGCGCACGCTCAAATGTATCGGTGGACTGCTTGTATTCTCCTAAGCCATACTCGACCTGACCCATCAACTGCAGGATTGCTGAGTCCGGGCTTTTGATACCCTTCAAAATGTCGAGAGCCTGTTTATACTCAGTACGATGATAGAGATCGGCGGCTTTTGACAAGGGTGTTGGTGTAACTGCGGAGGGCTGACCAGATGCCGCTGCTGGCAGCAACGCGGCCCAGAGTAGAACAACGCGCAGCGGATTATAGGTAGCTCCCCACATTCCCGTTTCTTCTAGCCTATCAAGAAGGTATATATCCCGCACGCTCGGCAGAATCCAGGGCGAGGGGCCATGTGGTTTAGATGCAACAGTGCGACATACGGATACCGGAAATGTCAGGGCGTCTCAGCCCTTTTGCGAATCGTGGAGATTGGAAGGGCCAAGGCGCGGAGAATTCTCCATTGAAGAACAAGGCGCCTTCCAGTCGAACAGCCCACAATACTTCCGAGAGCACATCCATCGAGCAGTTTCGCCTAAATGGGCGCTTGTGCCAAGAATGCCGGACGCTGAATCAAGTCTAAAACTGCAGGTTGGCGCATACTGGCCTTGTAGCTAGCACACCGCAGTTCGTAGTGAGCCTGGAAAACAAGGGAGTCTCTCATGAGTCCAAGTCAGACAATCGCAAATCAAAATCCGTTCAATCCCAATAAGGCGCTATGGAAAAAAGGTGATTTTACGGCTATCGCGGCCTTCATGCGCCAATCCGGTGAGGCTCTGGTGAAGTCGATTGGCATCACATTGCCTCTGTACGCGCTCGACCTCGGCAGCGGCGACGGGACTACGGCGCTGCCATTGGCCTGCTTGGGAGCGGACGTAACCGGTATCGACATTTCACGTAATCTTGTCGAGGCAGGGAACCGGCGAGCCGCCGAGGCAGGCTTAACGCCCCTGAAGTTCCAGGAAGGAGACGCCCGCGATCTGCAAGGTGTTGCCGATCACTCGTTTGATCTCTAACCTGCCAGTTCATGCTGGAAGACCACGCGGTTCGCCACAGCTACCATCACCTGGCGAAGATCAAAGCAGCTTTGGGCAAATAGGATGGGGGCGGGACCCTAGTCCCGCGCCGAGGCCCAAGCCTCGGCTATCAGAACAACAACGGAACCAACCCGGCAGTACGGTAGGTGGGAAAAGAGATCAGAGATCAGACCTTCATGATCTCTTGCTCTTTGCTCTTCGCGTTCAAATCGACCTTGGCGATATAGCCGTCGGTCATCTTCTGCATCTCGTCCAAGCCGCGCTTTTCTTCGTCTTCGCTGATGGTCTTGTCCTTCATCAGCTTCTTCAGCTGATCGTTGGCATCGCGACGAATATTGCGCAGAGACACGCGGTGGTCTTCTGCGACCCCGTGGAGCTTCTTGGCGATTTCCTTGCGGCGCTCTTCAGTCAAAGGCGGTACAGGCACACGGATGATCTTACCGTCGTTGCTCGGATTCAGCCCGAGGTCGGCATTCTTGATCGCCTTCTCAATCGCCGCAATCTGCGAGACGTCCCACGGCTGCACCGTGATCATTGCAGGCTCTGGGACATGCAAATTTGCGACCTGATTCAGCGGGGTTGGGGTGCCGTAATAATCCACGCGGACGTTATCGAAAACGCTGACTGACGCACGTCCCGTGCGAACGGTGGAGAGCGCATTCTGCATATCGCTCACGGCTTTCTCCATCCGAACTTTCGCGTTGTTCACCACTTCTTTCATTGCATCGTCTCCAATATCGTTCGGTTCGCTGCTCCAACCGCTTCCTATGGTCGCGGCTCTGAAACGCACGCTACCTGTTACCCGCGTATTACCGTGCCAATCGACTCGCCCATCGCCATCCGCATGATGTTGCCCGCGACCGTCAGGTTGAACACCAGGATCGGCAGACTGTTGTCCCGGCACATCGCTACGGCCGAGGCGTCCATCACACGCAGATTACGATTGAGCACATCCGAATAGCTGACCTCAGAAAAGCGTACCGCATCCGGGTTCGTCATGGGGTCCTTATCGTAGACGCCATCGACCCGCGTTGCCTTCGCCACGACCTCGGCCTTGATCTCCAACCCGCGAAGCGCCGCTGCGGTGTCGGTCGAAAAGTAAGGATTCGAAGTGCCCGCTGCAAAGATCACGATCCGGCCCTTTTCCAAATGCCGCAAAGCCCGCCGCCGGATATAGGTTTCCGCGACCGGACGCATTTCGATCGCGGACATCACACGAGTCGGCGTGCCAGCCTTCTCCAGCGCATCCTGCAGCGCGAGGGCATTGATCACCGTCGCCAGCATGCCCATATGATCCGCAGCCACACGATCCATATGCTTGGCCGCCGCCGCAACGCCCCGGAAGAAGTTTCCGCCACCCACTACCAGACCAATTTCCGCGCCAGCCTTCGCGACCTCAGTAATCTCGGCTGCCAGCGTCGCTACGCGCTCCGCGTGGATGCCGAACGGCTGAGCACCAGCAACGCCTTGCCCAGCCAAAACCTCACCGCTGATCTTCAGGAGAATGCGCTTGTATTTAGGGGAGGGCATTGTGGGAACTGGTGACTGACAACGTTTTCGCGACGAAATCTTGTTGAAAGCACATTAATCTTGCATCGCGAAAATGGCTGTCTGTCACCAGTTCCCACAATGCAAGATCGCACAACCAGAGGCCCCTGAATCGGAGCCTCTAGTCGAGAGAAACCAACTATTCAGCCGCGGCTTCCGTCTGTGGAGCCGAATCGCCAACCTTAAACCGCACAAAGCGAGCCACCGAGATGTTCTCGCCCAACTTCGCGATCTTGGCCTTAATCACTTCGCCAATGGTCGTCGTATTTTCCTTGATGAAGGGCTGCTCATACAAGCAAACCTCTTCGTAGTACTTGTTCATGCGGCCTTCGACGATCTTCTCGGCCATCTTCTCGGGCTTGCCTTCAGCGATGGCGCGAGCCTTCTGAATTTCCTTCTCTTTTTCAAGATCGGTCGCCGTCACGTCTTCCTTGCGGATGAACTGCGGATCGGCAGCGGCAATCTGCATCGCGATATCGTGGACCAGCGTTTGGAAATCTTCGGTGCGCGCCACGAAATCCGACTCGCAGTTCACTTCGATCATCACGCCCAACTGCGCGCCGGGGTGAATGTAGCTCAGGATCACGCCCTGCTTGGTGCTGCGCGACGCCTTCTTGCCAGCCGATGCGATGCCTTTCTTGCGAAGCACAACCACGCCTTCTTCCACATCGCCCTTGGCCTCAACCAACGCGGCCTTACACTCCATCATGCCTGCCCCGGTACGCTCCCGAAGCTGCTTTACTAACTGTGCACTGATCTCCATTGGAATCCTCTTGTTTTCCTGCTAAGAAATTGTTTACCGAATTTATCGAGCGCTAGTTACAACAAAAGCGCGGCCCCCGACGTGACCCTATTGCTAGAGGCCCCCGAGTACGCC
>JBDTUY010000066.1:0-14585 GCA_040007495.1 Acidobacteriota bacterium
GTTCATCAGCGGCATCCACTTCCCTCCCGGCATCCTCTACACCGGGAACGGCGCGCTCTACGGAATCGAAAACACCAATCGAGGTTGTCTACTCGGTGCGGATTACGCATCGGGCATGAATGTCTCGCCCGCCCGCTCGATCGATGGCAACACCACCGGCCTAGGCATCATCACTGGCAAGAAAGACTTCTTGGATAGCGATCCGGCCGCCGTCAACCCAGGCGGCGTGCCTCTCTATAAGAACGGACAATTGGTCGGCGGTATCGGCGTCGCGGGCGTAACTCCGGAACTTGCCGAATACGCCGCATTTCAGGGTGCCGTTGGTGCTGGCTTCGGACCCACTTCGATCCCCGCTCCTGCCGTGGTGTTTATCGATGGCATTGCACTGCCATTTGTCGATCAGCAGACCGCTCCGAACGGTATCGCGATGGCATCGGCCGTTTTTGGATCGTATTTTGTCCCTCCGCGTGACGCGCCCGGTATCGCACCCGAAGGAGATCTGGTCCCGCCGCGCGCTGGAGTCGTCGGCAGCTTGACGCAAGCGGAAGTCCGCCAGATTATCGATCAAGCGATTGCGACCGCGAATCTGACCCGTGCGGCGATTCGCTTGCCTCTCGGATCTCGCGCACGCATGGCGATTGCCGTTGCCGACCTGGACGGCAATATTCTAGCCCTGCATCGCATGGTCGACGCGACCTTTTTCAGCCTCGACGTAGCAGTCGCGAAATCCCGCAACGTCATCTACTTCAGCAGCAACAATCGTGCACTCAGCGACCTCCCTGGAGTTCCACTGGGTACCGCCGTTACCAATCGGACCATCGGATACGGCGGGCAACCCTTCTTTCCCGTCGGTATCGACTATTCCAGCCCAGGTCCATTCTTCGACCTCTACAAGCGAGATGTTGCGAATCCCTGCACACAAGGTACTGCGCCATCCAATGCTCGCCAAAGCGGCATCGTTTTCTTCCCCGGCGCACTCCCTCTGTATAAGAACGGCGTGCTGGTTGGGGGGCTGGGCGTCAGCGGCGATGGAGTGGAGCAAGACGATTACGTCACAGCCGCCGGAGCCACCGGGTTCGAGGCCCCCGCGAACATTCGCGCTGACCAGGTCACTATCGATGGAGTTCGACTGCCGTACTTGAAGTTCCCGCGCAATCCAACCCAGTAAGGGGCTCCGACCCCCAGGTCGGAGGAACCCGCTACGTCTGGTTCTCCGTCGGCACCTTTTCGGAATGGTCGATCACTAGAAACTCTGCGGTGCTTTCACCGCCTCCAGATTAAGTCCGAGTTGTTCTTGATGGGCTGTAAAGATTGTAGGACCAGACGCGCTGCCCGGCACGTCCTGAGGCATTCTATATAAAGACATGCTCCATAGGAAGCCCACCCAACCGGGTATGCTTTAGCTGTTTGCCGACCACCCCAAAGCGATCAACTGCACCGTGATGCCCGTCTTCTTCGGCCTCACGCTGACCACGTCAAACACCTCGGTTGCCGGGTCGATCTTCGTGCCCAGCGCTGCCACCTCTGCCGTAAACTGAGCGTTCAGCGCTTGAATCTGTTGATCGATAACTTCCACCGTTTCATCGGCGCGGCCCACGTCTCCGTACTCTTTGACCGCCTTGCCGGTCGCCCGAACGGCCTGAGCCGCACGCGTAATTGTAGTTGTGCTGATGGCCTTCCGACCCATCAACGCCCCCAGGATACCGGCACCCGCCGATACAACCGCACTCAAAAGCTGAGAAGTCGATTGTTGTT
This sequence comes from Acidobacteriota bacterium, assembly GCA_040007495.1. GTDB lineage: Bacteria > Acidobacteriota > Terriglobia > Bryobacterales > Bryobacteraceae > Palsa-187. Next base: position 1,756 of record JBDTUY010000066.1, read on the forward strand.
TTTGAACGTCCAGCTGTTGCTGCGCTCGCATCTTTCTTTGCGCCAGCGCGTCCAATTGCGGACCGTACGTCCCTTGCAACTGCGCTTTCAACTGATCGCGTTGTTCCCGCGCCTTTTGCTGCAACCGGACTCGAAAATCTCCTTCACTCTCGCCCGCCTTCGAAATCTCACCCAAGCTCGGCGACCTCATCAAGTCTAGCTTTTGCATCCGGAACAGCCATGTCGCAAATGTCTTGTTCCACGCGGCGTAATTCTTTGCCTGCGCCGCGGGTGCCAGTACCTCCCCAAAGCTCGCACCAGCCTCTGCGGTCTTCTCCAAATCGGTTACTCGGCAGTCGCCTTCCGTCGCCGTATCCCAATTAGCGCCGATCGCATCGTCCGTAATCGGAACCGTGAAGAGCAGACTGCTAACCTGATCCACCCCACTCTTGGGATCGCTGAATTGAACCTGAGCCGCGCCGATGACTACGGGAGCATAAGTAATCTGTTTCGCCGCTCCGCGCACCGGAAAGAAATATTGCGGGATCTCAGGCGGCAGTACGGGCTGGCTGGCCATCGACTTAGAAGCGAGAGGAGCCGTGGGTGGAGTGGGCGTCGCACTCGGCGACGCAGTTGCGTCGGCCTTCCGGTCCGCCATCAACCTGCGAATCTCCGTGCGCGCCAAAGGCCCGCGCAGATAAGAAAGCGTCCATCGCGATTCGAACAATACAGGGTGCTTGTCGTGAACATTGTTCATCAGGAAGACGCGCTTCCCCAACCCGGATAGCATCGTGTCCATCGAAGCCCGGTCGAATGCGCCGCCCGCAGCCGTTGCAGCTCCCTCCAATCCCTCCAGCACCCGAGCCTTATCGCGTTCCGTCTGCAAACGCCCAAGAAACCACGTGCCCGTATTCGCCAGACCCTTATAATCCAAATCGACCGGGTTCTGCGTCGCCAGCACGACCCCTAATCCAAACGCCCGAGCCTGTTTCAGCAACGTCAACAACGGCTTTTTCGACGGAGGATTCGCCACTGGCGGAAAGTAACCGAAAATCTCATCCATGTAGAGGAGCGCTCGCAAACTAGTAGTGCCCTGTTGCGCGCGCACCCAACTCAGCATCTGGTTGAGCAGCAAGGAAACAAAAAACATCCGTTCGCTGTCACTCAAATGCGCGATCGAAAATATGCTGACCCTCGGCTTGCCCTCGGCCGTCCACAACAGCTTGCCGATATCCAGCGGATCTCCGCGCAACCATGCCTCAAATCCCGGCGACGCCAACAGGTTATTCAACGCCATCGCCAGACCGAAGCGATCCTTGGCCGGGTAGAACGACTCCAGATCCAATACGCCGATCTTCTGGAATGGAGGCTTCTGAATCTGCGCGATCAGCGAGGCCAGATCCATATCCTTGCCCGCGCTCCAGTTTGTATCAAGCAGGTTGGAGAGCAGAATATGTTCGCGGCTCTGCACTGGATCGGCATCAATTCCCACCAGCCCCAGCAGTGAAGTCGCAGTCGCGTTGATGCGATCTCGCAGGGCTTCGCGATCGTCTCGAATCGCTGCATCCGGCGCCGCGAACGACGCAAGAATCGATACGGGCACCCCCGCATCCGACCCCGGCGTGTAGATTGTGAAGTTCGCGGAGTCCCGGAAGCGTCCGACCCGTTCGCCATCTTCCTGCCAACCTGCCAGGCCTTTCTTCCACAGATCCGCTTGTTGCGCCGCAAACGCGGGAACTGCCAGCCCCTGATTGCGAGCTTCATCGGCATTCACCCACGGCTCAAATTCCTTCGCTTCAAGCGTTGGAAACGTGAGCAGCATGTTAGCCAGATCACCCTTCGGGTCGATCACAATAGCCGGAATTCCGTCGATCGCTGCCTCTTCCAGCAATCCAATACACAAGCCCGTCTTGCCGCTACCCGTCATGCCGACGCAAACCGCATGCGTCACAAGATCCGCAGAATCGTAAAGCAAAGGGCTGCCGTCGGCCTTATTCTTGCCAAGGTAAAACACGCCAAGTTTTTCGTAGTCGGGAAGCATCTCACTATTCTAATGTGGCATCCGGCGCTTGGGCGTTTTGCTCGCATTTGTTAGCATGAAACAAGCCTGTGCGACTAGACCCAAAGAGCAAACTTGGCATGTTCGTAAACCACGTCTTCCCTGGCGTGGTGCGGCCGATGCGCGTATTGGTGAATGAGATCGTAGGGTTTCTATTTGCTGTGATCGCCGTATCGTTTGTTCCTGGCCTTCTCAAATCGTACCGGGCTTTAAAAACCCCGCAGGGCAACCCCGGCGGCACCGCCTTGGGTGCGGGACTCGTGGCGCTCATGTTCTATTTCGCCATTAGCAGTTTTCTCCGCGCTCGCCGTATTTCGCGATCCTCATGAGCGAATCGAGCGGCCGCGAACCCTTGGATAAAGAACAACCCGGTCAGTTCCCCTACACACGCGGCATTCACGCCGACATGTACCGCTCCCGCCTGTGGACCATGCGCCAATACGCAGGCTTTGGCACTGCTGAAGAAAGCAATCAGCGCTATCGCTATCTACTCTCGCAAGGCATCACCGGGCTATCGGTAGCCTTCGATCTGCCAACGCAGATGGGAATGGATTCGGACCACCCATTGGCAGCAGGCGAAGTCGGACGCGTAGGCGTAGCGATCGGTTCGCTTGATGACATGCGCCGCTTGTTCGAAGGCATTCGCTTGGATCAGGTCACGACGTCGATGACCATTAACTCGACCGCGGCCATCCTGCTTTCCCTTTATGTGTTGGTTGCGAAAGAACAGGGTGCGGACCTCTCGAAGCTCTCTGGCACGATTCAGAACGACATCCTGAAGGAATACATCGCGCGAGGCACGTATATTTATCCGCCTCGTCCCGCGATGCGCATCATCACGGACCTGTTCGCGTGGGCCGGTCGCGAACTGCCCGAATGGAACACGATTTCGATCAGCGGCTATCACATTCGCGAAGCCGGTTCGACCGCCGTACAAGAAGTTGCGTTCACGCTGGCCAATGCTATCGCCTATGTGGAGGCTGCGGTTGCAGCCGGTCTAGACGTCGATGCGTTCGCACCGCGCCTCTCGTTCTTCTTCAACGCGCACAATAACTTTTTGGAAGAGATCGCCAAGTATCGCGCCGCACGCCGCCTCTACGCCCACATCATGCGTGACCGCTTCGGCGCGAAGAACCCGAAGTCGATGATGCTGCGCTTCCACGCACAAACCGCCGGGTCGACCCTGACAGCGCAACAGCCCGAGGTCAACGCAGTACGCGTCGCCCTGCAAGCGCTGGCAGCTGTGATGGGTGGCACCCAGTCGCTGCACACCAATGGTCGGGATGAGGCGTTGGCCTTGCCAACCGAAGACTCAGCGCGCTTAGCACTCCGTACGCAACAAGTCATTGGCTATGAAACCGGTATCTCCGAAGTCCCCGATCCATTCGGGGGCAGTTACTATGTCGAAGATCTAACCGATAAGCTCGAGCAAGGCGCTCGCGAGATCATCGCTCGAATCGAGCAAATGGGTGGAACCTTGCAAGCCATCGAGAAGGGTTGGATTCAGGCTGAAATTCAGCGATCCGCTTACGAATACCAACAAGGCGTCGAACGAGGCCAGACCATAGTGGTCGGTGTGAATCGCTTCCAGCAGGAAGGCGATCCACCGATGAAGACCTTCCGCATGGACCCAGGAATAGAGCGCCAGCAAGTCGAGCGTCTACAGCGACTCCGCTCATTGCGCGACAACACGGTGTCTCAGCAACGGCTTGAGGCGTTGGAATCAGCAGCCATAGGGGCAGACAACCTAATGCCCCACATCCTAGCCTGCTGCGCGTCAATGTGCACAGTAGGCGAGATCTCAGATCGCCTACGACGAGTCTTCGGCGCATATCGCGACGCGGGTTGACGTTGGGGGAGACTGTCTTTCGTATAACGTCATTCGTACTATGATAGAGATGTGATCCGCACCTTTCGGGATAAGGATAGCGAGGCGGTTTTCTCCCAGCGACGAGTTCGGAAGCTGCAGGGAATTGAATCCGTGGCGCTCCGGCGACTGGTTCAACTGAATAGCGCCGAGCAGCTTCGCGATCTTGCTTCTCCTCCGGCCAACCGCCTTGAACCTTTGAAGGGTGATCGAATTGGGCAGTTCAGCATCCGTATCAATGACCAGTATCGGGTCTGTTTTCGTTGGAAGGATGGGCATTCGTATGACGTCGAAATTACCGACTACCACTAAGACGAGAACGGCTACAAGGGCAATTTCGCGGATTCCATTCCCTCATCCCGGAGAGACGATTCTTGAAGACTATCTCAAGCCGTTAAGCATGAGCATCAATCGCCTTGCAATTGAACTTCGCGTGCCAGCGACCCGCATGACGGAGATCGTGAATGGCAGGCGGGGGGTGACTGCGGATACGGCCCTTCGATTAGCTCGCTACTTTGATACAACCCCTCAGTTTTGGCTGAACTTACAAAGCAGCTTCGATCTGGCGGTCGCGTCAGAGCGGAGCGAAAAAGAAATACGCCGGACAATCCACCCACGCAAAGCAGCCTAGCTGCCGAAAGAGTTTCTATTTGAAAACCATCCACATCATCGGCGGAGGCCTGGCAGGCTGCGAAGCCGCGGCCCAAGTTGCCCAGTCGGGTTGCAGAGCCGTCCTCTACGAAATGCGCCCCACGCGGTCAACCGATGCGCATAAGACTCAGGACCTCGCCGAGCTTGTCTGCAGCAATTCACTGAAGAGCGAGCAGGAGAACACCGCTCCGTGGCTGTTAAAAGAAGAACTGCGACGCATGGGCTCTCTGCTGATCGGCGAGATCGCTCCGCGTACGCGCGTTCCTGCCGGGCATGCGTTGACGGTCGACCGCGAACTATTCGCGCACGAGGTCACGGCGGCGCTCGAGGCCAATCCGAGTATCGAGATCCGGCGCGAAGAGATTACCACTCTCGATCCCTCCAACATTTGGATCGTCGCCAGTGGACCCTTGACGTCCAGCACACTTGCGCAGGAGATTGCGAGACTCACCGGAACGGAACGCCTGTATTTTTACGACAGCATAAGTCCCATCGTCGAAACGGATTCCATCGACATGTCGATTGCGTTCCTGCAGTCTCGCTATGGCAAGTCGATCGATGGCACAGACGACTACATTAACTGCCCGTTCACCAAAGAAGAGTACGAGGCGTTCCTGGACGCACTGCTTGCCGCCGAGAGCGTACCCGCACACATACCAGAGGACGACAGCAGCGCGAATGTGAAGTACTTCGAGGCGTGTCTCCCGATTGAAGAGATCGCCCGCCGCGGTCGCGATACCCTGCGTTTCGGCCCGATGAAGCCGATGGGCCTGAGTGATCCGCGCACAGGTCGCAGGCCGTGGGCCGTCGTTCAATTGCGATCAGAGAATGCTCGCGCGGGCAGCTACAATCTGGTCGGCTTCCAGAATCACATGCGATTCGGTGAGCAGCAGCGAGTCTTGCGCATGATCCCTGGACTCGCGAACGCCGAGTTCTTGCGCTTCGGTCAGGTGCATCGCAACACTTATATCAACGGCCCCGCACTACTCACACCGACGCTGCAACTGCGCGCCCTGCCAAACATATTCTTCGCAGGTCAAATCTCCGGAGTAGAAGGTTACGTTGAATCGATCGCGACCGGTCTGATCGCCGGACGAGGCGCGGCTGCCTTGGCACTCGGAGAGCCGATCCCCGAATTCCCGCGTGCCACCGCTCTCGGGTCCTTGGTCCACTATGTCTCAGGTGCCGACCCGAAACACTATCAGCCCGCGAACATCACGTTCGACTTACTCCCCAAGCTCGACAATCCTCCTCGCGATAAGAAACTCCGGCAGGCCCGCGTTTGCCAGCTCGCGCTGGACGCGCTTCAAAGCTACGCGGGGACTCGTGTCTGAGGTATCCAGTCCCCTGACCGCGGCTGTCAAGCAGTTCGTGGCCAGTTTGCAGGCACAGAACTCGTCGCCGCACACCATTCGCAATTACTCAAGCGACTTGGCGCAGTTCGTGCAATACTTCTCGCCGCCAGGATCGAGTCCACCCGCCCCAGCCGAGATCACCGCCCTGCAACTGCGCGAGTGGATGAGTCATTTGTTCGACCAGGGTCTCAGCCCCGTATCCATTCGCCGCAAGCTAGCCTCCGTGCGATCTTTATTCGACCTGTTGGCACGTGAAGGGCAGATCCCGTCAAACGTCGCGCGATTGGTCCGCACTCCGAAAGCTCCTCAGCGTCTGCCCTCGGTTCCGACCGCAGAACAGACCAATGCCTTGATCGAAGGTGTTAACGAAGACAAGCTGCATCAACCATTTCCAAAGCGTGACCGCTTGGTGTTTGAACTACTCTACGGTTGCGGGCTCCGCATCAGCGAACTGGTCGGACTCAACATCGACGATTTCGATCGACGCGAGCGCTGGATTCGCGTTCGTGGCAAAGGGCGCAAAGAGCGCCAGGTACCCTATGGCGGCAAAGCGGGAGAAGCTCTGAACGCCTATCTCGACGCGCGGAGCTCCGAACTCGACGGGATCAGGATACCCGACGAAAACGCTCTTTTGCTCAACTTTATGGGCAAGCGGATCTCAGATCGAGGCGCCCGTAATATCGTGAAGCTCTATGCGCGCTTGATCTCTGGCGACGCATCGCTGCACCCGCACAGCCTACGCCACGCCTTCGCGACGCACTTGCTATCAGATGGAGCCGACCTGCGCGCCATTCAGGAACTGTTGGGCCATGCGCGCTTGACGACGACGCAGAAATACACGCAGGTATCGTTGGCAGACCTGATGGCAGTGTACGACCGCTCGCATCCCAAGGCTCGGAAGTAGCCCAGCTACAATGGAGTTATTAGAGTAAGCCATGTTGGTAAACACCCTATTTGAGGCTGGCGTGGAAAAACTTTTCGATATCGCAAAACGCTTCTCGTCCGCGCTTGAGGCTGTGGGTCTGCCATTTCGAGTGATTGGTGGATTTGCGGTTTTCCTTCACATCGATCCGATTGACCCACTGGCCGCGCGTCTTACCCGCGATGTTGATGTCGCAATCGACCGCCGATACCTGGACCGTATTCGTCAGGCGGTAGAGCCGCATGGCTTTTCGTACAGGCACGTTGCTGGTGTGGACATGTTTCTTGATGCTGAGAGCAAGAGTGCAAGAAGCGCGGTTCATCTCGTCTTCGTCAACGAAAAAGTCCGCCCCGAATACCTCGAAGCCATTCCCGCCTCTGAACCGGTCCGTACCAAGGAAGGCATCCTGATCGCGCCAGTCAAGGATCTGGTGTTGATGAAGCTCACCACCTTTTGCTTGAAGGACAAAGTCCACATTCAGGATATGGATGGCGTCGGACTCATCACGCCGGAGATTGAGGCTGGGCTGTCAGACGCATTGCGGGTCAGGCTGGCTGAAGTTCGAGCGACCGAATAATCCGAAATGAAGATCGGGCTCACGCCCCGTTCAGCGATCAGCCTTGAGCCACTCCCGAAGAATTAAGAATAAATATCTCCAGCTTCTGAATCAAATCGTCTAATGTTGCGTCACGCAATGAGTGCACTTCAGCCGAAAGCTTCACCGGCAGGAACACGCTGCGGGTTGCGGTTTCGAAGTATCTGCTCGATGGCGACGATACCAACCGCTGCACTTCACTGCGAATGTCGGCCTCGGATTCCAGGTGCCCCACCAGCGCGACAAATGCCGGTCCGGTCCAGCGGAACAGTTGATCGTTCGCACCCGTGATGAGGTCAGTCGCAATCTTCTGACTGCAATAGAAGATCACCTGATCGCCGACCGACGAACCAAACCTGGCATTCGTCAATTGCATTCGGTGTAGATAGAACACCACCAAATGGGCAGTCGAGCCGTTCTCCAGCGCCTGCCGAAACAGGCTTTCCGCGTCCGCTCGCAGTGGCAGGCCTGTGCAGGCATCTGTCGGACGTGCGTTGACGGGCGGTGGCAGGGTTTGCACACTCTGGTTGGGAAATGTCTTCAGGCTAGCAACCCGGTTCTGCAGCATCACAATCATTTCGTGATTTCTCTTCAGCGTGGCCTCCACATCCTGCAGCAGATCGGTTACCCCAGTGGTAACGGCAACCTCGGCGTTCCCGCAGCCAGCGCCTGCGACAATGCCCTCTAGCTTGATTTGCAGAGCTTCGAGTCCGGCGGAACTGGAAGCGTCGGAGCCCCAGTCCGTTATGTGTCTGACGAAGCTAGTGACGAGTGTGGCTGCGATTACGGCCGCGGAGTTCTCGCTGACCAACTGTTGAGCGGCGATTTCCATTGCCGCCGGCGCGGTCACCGCCGTCTCCGGATTGGCAGGGGCCGTTTCGGATCGGGTTACGGCTTGACTTAGGGCTAGGATGCTTTCCTGCACCTGCGCGCAATAACTGGCGAACCTTTGCGATACCGACCCTGCGGCGACCAGAATCTGGGCGGTATCGGGGTCGGCCCGAAGTCCCTCTGTCATCTCCCGGACCCGGGACCGAAAGGATATGGAGTCGTTTTCATCGCCGCACTCCACTGCGTGGTTCGCGACAGCCTCCAGGGTCAGTAGTGCCAGTTCTTTCCAAGCTTCTGCCTGGGATGCGGCCGACGTTTTCGGGGAGTAACTCGACATTATCTACCTCATCGGCCCCGGCGGTTCCTGCACACAAATTGAACGTACAGGGCTTCCCCCAGAAGTTCCCTCTTTTTGACTTACCTCCTCTAATCCAGTGCAGGCGGTGCTGGCACCGGGATGATATGCTCGGGGTGTGAGTTTTCGGCCACCGCTATTTGGAGGATTGGGTTTAAGCGTAGGCCTTCTCTGCTGCACGGTCGCCGCAGTTGCATACCAGCGGGAATTCCGTGAATATCCCTCCCCGGAATACAGGACTTTCGAGGTCCCAGCAGACTATAAACAGCCTGGCGAATTTGTCCTCGGGCATCTGATGTATCCCGATAACGGCTGTCAGGGTGGCTTTGGCCGCCGAGGGCGACAGGATTGGCGTCAAGGCATGACCGATTGGACCAACGACTACCCCCGGGCCGACCGTCATCTTGCCTCCGCAATCCGTCGCCTGACCAGCATCGAAACCCGGTCCGTGGAGCAACCGGTCAACTTGGAGGATGGCGACGACGTCTTTGACTGGCCATTTCTATACGCAGTCCGGACCTGCGCTATCGATCTGACCCCCGACATGGTGAACAAGCTGCGGGAGTACATCGACCGCGGCGGCTTCTTCGTCGCCGACGACATGTGGGGAGAACGGGAACAGGTCGCGATTCAGGAACTGGTCGCTCAACTGTATCCGGACCGCGAATTGGTGGAGTTGGATAACGACGCCCTAGCCTTCCACATGCTGTTCGATTTGAACAATCGCTACCAGATTATCGGCGCGTGGGGACGGGCCTGCCAATGCCCTCTGCACGGAGGGGCCGACGAATCCACACCGCACTGGAAAGGCGTATTCGACAAAAAAGGCCGCATGGTGATCGCCATCTGGTTCAATAACGATACCGGCGATTCCTGGGAGTGGGCCGACGACCCCAGCTATCCGGAAAAATGGTCAGCGCTAGGCATCCGCATGGCGGTAAACCACATCGCCTACGCGATGACCCACTAATGTAAGGTGGGCAGTCTTGCCTGCCTGCCGGTCTCGGGATCCGGGTCTCATCGTTCAACCCGACCCTAATCGTTTCGGGCCACTCTATCTATTCGCAATACATGCCGACCCCAGTACACTAGAAAGACACGCATTCGCGCCCCTACATGAAAGATCTTTTAGTAATGAAATTTGGCGGGACCAGTATGGGCTCCGCCGACCGCATCCGTGCAGCCGCCCACCTGAGTGCCGAACAGCACTCCAATCGTCCGGTCGCCATTGTTGTTTCGGCCATGTCGAAAGTAACCGACCTGCTGCTGGACACCTTGAACAAGGCCGAAGCGGGCAACGAAGCTGGCTTGAATGACAATCTCTCGACCCTGACCGCTAAACATATAGAAGCGGTACGCGGCCTCTTCGCGGAGGATCGGCAGGAACAGGCCATTCTGGACCTTCTGCAGATCGCAGCGGAGTTCGCGCGTCTTGCGCGTGGCATGCTGCTGTTGCGCGAATGTCCCCCGCGATCCGTCGATGAAGCCATCTCCACCGGAGAAAAGCTGTCAGCTTTCCTGATCGCCGGTTACCTGAATTCGCAAGGCATCGCCGCGCAGGCAGTCAATGCGGCCGACGTTATCGCGACCGACGCAGTGTTCGGCAACGCGACGCCGCTAATGGAACCCACGCGTGAACGAGCCGCCAAAGTTCTTCAACCTCTGTTCGACCAACACGTCCTACCAGTCATTACTGGCTTCAACGCGTCCACGTTGGATGGCCGACCCACCACGCTCGGCCGCGGCGGCTCGGATTTCTCAGCCTCGATTTTGGCCTCGGCGCTCGATGCCTCCGAACTCTGGATCTGGAGCGACGTCGACGGCATCATGAGCGCCGACCCTCGTCTGGTTCCGAATGCTAAAGTGCTGTCTGAAGTCACCTATGCGGAAGCTGCCGAGCTCGCCTACAACGGCGCGAAGGTCCTGCACCCCCGAACGCTGGCCCCGCTAGCCGAGCGCAGCATCCCGGTTTGGAGCAAGAACAGTTTTGCTCCCGACAAACCCGGCACCCGCATCGCACCAGCTTTTTTGAGCCCCGATGTCGTCCACGGTCCACGCGCAGTCACCAGCCTGCGTGAGATCGCGATGGTATCGCTGGAGCCCGCCAATGCTTCAGTGGACGGTACTAAGATCATGGCTGAGGCACTGGAAGCGCTAGCCCGCTCCGGCGTGGAATTGATGGTGATCACCAGTTCCAGCTATCGCCAGAGTTTTTGCTTCCTGGTCCGGCAATCTGAGCTCGACCGCGCCTGCGAATTCCTGCGCGAAAGTCTGGCGCTGGAACTTGAGCACGGCTATTTGAAGCCCATCGACATCAACACGGATGTCAGCCTGTTGGCAGTTGTGGGCGAGGGGATGCGCGGCACTCCAGGTCTGGCCGGCCGGATCTTCACGGCAATCTCGCGGCACAACATCAACATCATCGCGATCGCCCAGGGTTCCAGCGAATTGACCATTGCCATTGTTGTGCACCGTGCCGGTCTGGAACAAGCCGTCCGCGCAATTCACGAAGAGTGTGGAATGGGTTTGTAGACCGTTTTAGGCTAATTGGCCGCTCATTCAGATGGGGGGCGGGACCCTAGTCCCGCGTCGAGGCCCTTGCCTCGACTTGTAAATGGCCAAGCCAGCCAAGGGCCTAGCCAGTGTCCCGCTCCCCGGGTCCCGCCAGTCAGGCCCGCTCTTCGATCGCCGGATGCCGCACGTCAACCCCACGCACCAGATAGATCACGTCTTCCGCGATATTCGTCGCGTGATCGGCAATCCGTTCCAGGTTGCGGGCTACAAACATCAGATGGACTGCCGGCTCCACCAGGTCCGGCTGCAGCTTCATCAATTTCAGCAACTCCTGGTAGATTCCGTCTCGAATGTCATCCACTTCGTCATCTGCAGGTAGCACTGAATCGGCCAACTCCGCATCGCGGCGCACAAACGAATCGAGAGCACGGTGCATCATGTCTTCTACCAGCGAAGCCATGCGCGGTGTGTCCATCAGCGCCTGCCCCAGATTGGGTGGCTGCTGCAGAGCGGTCAGGGAAATCGCACGCTGCGCGATGCTCACCGACAGATCGCCCATTCGTTCCAGATCCGTGTTGATCTTCAGGCACATCACCAGCAATCGCAGATCGCGTGCCACCGGTTGATTCAACGCCAATAAACGCGTGACGCGCGCGTCCAGGTCCAATTCCATGCGATTGATCTGCCGCTCGTCTTCCAGCACGCGTCGCGCAATGCGGTCGTCGCGCTCCACCACGGCCTGGATGCTGGTATGGATAGAGGATTCCACCAGCGCGCCCATTTCCAGCAGCGCCTGGTTCAGTTCCTCAAGTTCTGTGGCAAAATGGCGCACTCAAATTTCCTCAAAACACTCGTCTTGCAGCTCGCGCCCCAGTTAAGCAACGTGTCGGCTGCACCCGAACGCTTCTCTATGTTCCTGATCGTACAACGCTTTGTCTTTGCGCACAATTAAAACTTCTTTTTCCGCTCGAATCAGCCATTTTCCTCCCCAATCGGCAAACCCGATTTAGCGGTTCTTGGGCATCTGCTTCGATAGGATGACAATCGAGCTAAGGCCTAAACCCGACGCGCGACTCAGTGACTTTCCCGTTCGGTTCCACCAAGGCCGTGGCGACCAAGCCAGGTTTGCGGAATGTGCCGAAACGCATGTCCACCAATTCCACTTTCACCGTGTCTCCGATGGGAGATAGCTTCCACAACGGGACCTGATCGAATCGCTGCATGGCTTCGAACTCGCGTGTCTTAGCTGCCGCGTCCATCATCGGAGATTCGCCCGCGGCATACTCGCGCTCGGCATCGCTGATGTTGAAGTTGTAGTAGCCGTTGTACAGCACCGGGATCTCAAAATAGGTCGTGTCGTTGCGCACCAGCCCCCGCCATTTCAATGTCCCGAAAGAATCCGGAAATGCCCAGATCTCATCAGCTGTCGCCCCCCGATACAGCCGCGAATTCAACTGTGCGATCACCTCCTCGTGCGAGTTGTAGCGCGCGAAGTTATAGCCCAACACGGCGATCAGAGCGAACCACGCCCAGCCCGTTCTAGGACCCGAACTCTGTTTCGCCCCCACCTCGGAGTTCACCATCCGGATAATCCCCGGACCCGCCACTGCCAGCGCCAGGATCACCCAAATCACCGGGTCCACCACGTTCGTAATGTCCAGCCGCATCCATTTATCGGAAAACGGTAACAGCATGCGAATGC
>JBDTUY010000067.1:0-14543 GCA_040007495.1 Acidobacteriota bacterium
TCGAAGAACCAATCTCGTTTGAAGGGCTTGGAGGAAAGCCAATCGAACAGGAGCGCATCGACGTCGGGCCGAACCACCTCCATCAGATCGCACGCCAAGCTGTCTCTCAGTTCGTAATCAAGGTGCAAAAATCCCATACCGGGATCTAGACCCATGGTCGCGATGGCGAGGCGCGTTTCCGCCTCAAGGATTGCGTAGCAGTAGTTCAAGATGGCGTTTATCGGATTCACAGCTCTGCGAGGTGAGAAGCCAGACAAGGGCGACTTTCGTGATCCGAAGTTTTTCCAGTGCTCCGGGATTTTCAGAAGGTCTACTTTGGGGAATTGCATCCCAACCTTGCGCCATCCCAGCCAGTAGGCGGCTGCCGCGCGCGCCTCAATCTGCCGGACCTCGTCAACGTCTCTCGCGGCTGGCAGTTCGTCTCGGAAGCATGCGATGGCGTCTGCTGCTCCCGAGTTCTGAAGCTTGGTACGGGCGACGTGTTCCTGACCTTGCAATTTAGAGACGATCAATTGTCGAGCGATCTCTACGCCTAAGTCGGAAGTTCCTGCGCAAGCTTGCGCGCGTCTCAGCCGAGCATCGGCGTTTCGGACGGGGCCCACGGCGGCCAAGACTGAACCGTCCCGCTCCAGCATTACTAGCGCTGCCTTTTGATCCGCCAGCCAACGGAGCGCGGAAAGACTCACCATACCATCGGAGCCGATGATTACAAGGCGTTCTAGCTGATGATTGATTCGAGCGAATCGCGCATAGCGACGATTCGCACCGATGCCATCTTCGAGAATCAAGTGCCCGCGATCAACGCGGACCTGAATTCCATAGCCATGAAGTGTGATTACTCCATGCTGGGGTTTGATCGATAAGTGGGGCTGTGCCGCCAGAATTTCTGGCACACAGGATTTGCGCGCACGTCGCCGTTGCGCTACGGTTTTCGTAGCTGCCATTGGAGTACTACCTCCCTTGGTGGTCAGGGCTTGCAACCTGTTGACGCAGGTCGCAAGCCCGAAGTGTTTTAGTGTCCTATCCTTATTTTATCGCGTCGCTGCGCTTCAGATGACAAAAACCTCGGAAGAATTTGGGCCGGAACGAGAATTGTGGCAGACCTATCTATCCATCCACCTCGAGAAAGGGTTAGACCTTCAGGTGGCTTGGGCGCGCTGGATCGTTGAGCAGAGGGAGCTTCTGCCTTCTCCAGGAGCTCGAAGCGACTATATAGAATTGGTTGAAAGCGGGTGCGATGAAACAATTCTCGCGACGATTGTATACGCACTGCGGTCGTCTGGCACCATGGGACAGTTCTGGAATCATCTCGCAGGGCCCCCGGAGCAGAGAATAAAGTTCAGAGAAAAGCTGGAGGCTGCTTGCGATGCGATTGAGCTGTTTGTGGGATCTGCGGAACCGTTACCCGAGGAAGGTTTTACGGAAATAGGGCGCATTGCACCCACGCGACTCGTCGCTGAGCTACGCATATTGAGCCGGGTTAGCGAGTTGGCGGAACTCCTCGCTTCCGATCTGCGCGTGCGCTCGCTGGAAGATCTATTTCGGTTGCTACTGGTCAGCTATGTAAAGCGATCTACAGGCCGTTGGCGCGATAGGAATTGCTCGGCGTTAATCGGCGAAGTAATCCGCTCGCAAGACTACGACGAGGTAGCTCAACGGATGTGGAGGCATCGCAACTTCGACAGACTACCCGAAGGTTTTAAGAAGTTCACAGCTTTTCTCTTCGCGATGGGAAGAGTCGTTGACTTGCAAACGTAACGCGGGAATATTTTTTTGCCCTCGGCGCGTTCTGTTCAAAACGATCCCATGCCTGTGTACTTACAGCATGAGACATCCCGCCAAGAAACCACGTCGCAAGTCCGCGAATTCGAAGAAGCAACCACCGAAGAGGGCGCGCCGAACAAAATCAGAGATTCGGACGCGCGTCGCAAAAGCAGTTGCAGCGATGCGAAAGACTGGAGCAACACTCCGACAGGCATCTCTCAGAGCCGGTGTTAGCCCGCGTACGGTTCAGCGCTGGGCCGGTGATTCATTGAAGCGGCAGGACAATGGGCGGTATGCGATCAGCAGAAAGGATCGGTTAGTTCGTGAACTGAAACTTCCCACACCCACAGGAACAATCGACGTAGCCGTCCGTGGGTCTCGCGAGGCGAGCCAAATTGGAAAATACTGGGACACCCTTCAGCGCTATTTTCGAACCGGCAACAAGGCAGGGCTTGAACAATTCCGTGGCGTCCATGTTACCGACGTGAACGGCCAGCAAATTCCATTGCTTACCGACTTCGAAGTATTGGACCGCTTAGGGTCGGCAGGCGTTGTTTCCTTTGAGTCAATCTATGCGAGGGTGGCCTAAAGTGTCCAGAAAACCACCCCAACGTGATCCGATTCGCGCTCAAGCGAGAAAATCGACTGCACAGCGGCGTGTAGGAAGTGACGCGCGCTGCGATTGTGGCGAGATTCGCCCTGAAGCGCTGATCGCAGGACGAACGCTTACGATTTGTGCCCAATGCTCGCGGAAGCAAAAAGGCCACTGCCAGCTAGACGAGCACCACCCAGCAGGCAAAGCCAATCACGCGATGACAGTTTCTATTCCGGTCAACGACCATCGGGCGGAACTGAGCCCAGCACAACATGACTGGCCAAAGAAGACGCTAGGAAATCCACATGGAAGTCCCCTTCGTAGAGCGGCGGCGTGTATCAGAGGATTCATTGACACTCTCTATAATCTGATCAAACGGCTGTTGGGCTGGATTCCAGAGTGCTTGGAAGCAGTCGATGAAAAACTCACCAACATGTTTGGCATCGATTGGTGGACTAAACTCGGTTTAGAACGCTTTGCCCCGACGTCCTGATCCTGCCCCGAGAGTATCGCCCCTGCCGTTGGCTGTCCGCGCGTTTCCATCGCGCGCGGAGCCAACAAGGCCGTACGACTCAAGAAAGTCGTGGAGAGTCCCGAAGACGATGTTCGTCTTCGATACGGAGTCGCGGACGGACGCAACGCAAAGGCTCACCTTTGGCAGCTATCAGTTTTATGTGGACGGTAAGTGCCATGAAGAGGGGCTTTTCTTTGCTGATGACTTACCCGCGAAGGACAAAGCAACTCTGGAGCGCTACGTTGCAACGCATAAGCCTCGCGTTGTCGAGGAGGGTGATCAAAAGCTAAGGCTCAGTACGCGTAGCGAGTTCGTCGACAGACTGTATTGGGCTGCCTATAAGACCCGTTGCTTGCTCGTAGGTTTCAATTTACCGTTCGACTTTTCGCGAGTCGGATTCGACTTCTCTAACGCACGCGGCAGGTTCCAGGGCGGGTTTTCGTTGGGTCTTTGGTCGTATCGCGATGAGTCAGGTGTCGAGCGACCAAACCATTTTCGCCCCCGGATCGGAATCAAACACATTGATAGCAAGCGGGCGTTGAAGGGTTTTACATCTCGGAATTCGCCCGACAGCGAGGATCTTATTCCCGAGGGCTCAGAAGACGGCGCACCCCAAAAAGGTCATAAGTTTCGCGGTCACTTCCTCGATTTGAGGACCCTGGCCTTTGCCCTTACGGATCGAGGTTACTCACTCGCGGACGCGTGTGACGCTTTCGGAGTCGAACATCCCAAGATGAAGGTCTCACGACATGGCGTTGTTACTGAGCGCTACATCGATTACAACCGGCGGGACGTGCTTGCCACGGCTGAACTCGCAGAAAAGCTCCTCACCGAATACCGTCGGCACCCCATCCAACTTCAAGTGACGCGGGCCTACTCTCCCGCATCCATCGGGAAGTCGTACTTGCGGGCAATGGGGATCATCCCCGTATTGGATCGCCAGCCTGATTTCCCCGTCCGATATCTAGGATTTGCACAAAGCGCATTTTATGGCGGTCGGACGAGCGCCAAGATTCGGAAAGCCCAAGTGCCCGTTGTTTACACTGACTTCCTGTCAATGTATCCGACCGTCAATAATCTGATGGGTCTCTGGAGGTTTGTAACCGCTGAGCATATCAATGTGGCTTCGGAGAGCGTCAGGAGAGTCCGACGCTTCCTCCACGGCCTGAAGGCCGAACAACTGTTCTTACCCGCGACTTGGAGACGCCTAACTGGTTTCGTAAAGGTTATTCCAAACGGTGATCTGCTGCCCTCTCGGGCAAAGTACAGCGTTGCGAGCAATGACTGGCAAGTTGGCCTGAACTATTTATATGCTCAAGAAAACGTAGCCGAGGCTGGTCTCTGGTTTTCGCTCCCCGACGTTGTAGTCTCCACAATCCTTACAGGCAAAGTTCCCACCATAGCGGACGCATTCCTTCTGGAGCCCGAAGGCCAGCAGGCAGGACTTCAGCCGATCAAACTCCGAGGTGACATCGCAGTCGATCCGCGCGCCGAGGACTTCTTCAAAGTGGTGATTGAGCAGCGCAAGGCGCTAAAGGGCAGGGGCGATCTCAGCCAAGTCGAAAAGTCCCGTCTGGACAAAACGCTAAAGGTACTCGCTAACGCAACCAGTTACGGGATCTACGCCGAGATGAACCGGCAGGAATCCACAGAAAAGCAGACGGTAACCTGTCACGGAATCGACACACCCTTTGACTGCAAGGTCACTCATCCCGAGATCCCCGGAGCGTTTTGCTTTCCACCTCTAGCATCACTGATTACAGGCGCGGCACGGCTTATGCTGGCGCTACTAGAGCACGGCGTTTCAGAACTTGGCGGAACCTACGCGATGGAAGATACCGACTCAATGGCGATTGTCGCCACCGAGCACGGCGGTAAGGTCCCATGCGCAGGCGGTTCGCTTCGAACCCCAGACGGTCACCCAGCAGTAAAGGCTCTCTCCTGGAAACAGGTCCGACATATCTCTGAGCGATTCATGGCCCTGAGCCCGTATGACCGTAACTCCATATCAGGATCGATTCTAAAGATTGAGGATGACAACTTTGATCCGAAGACCAAGCAGCAGCGACAAATCTACTGTGTAGCGATCTCCGCGAAGCGGTATGTCCTGTATGTATTGGATGGACGTGGTAATCCTGTCCTTCTGCGGAGCGACGTGAACAATGCGGATGATCGCTGGTCAGAACACGGCATGGGGCATTTACTGAACCCGTCCGATCCCGGGGACGAAGACCGCGAGTGGATCGCCGAAGTGTGGCTGAACATCGTTCGAAAGAGCCTCAAACGAGCCCACAGGTCCGCGATCTTCCACACTCGCGCGGCAGTGGGGCGCGTGACGGTAAGCAGTCCAACGGTCATGCGGCCTTTTCTAGGCGTCAATGAAGGCAAGCCGTACTGTGATCAAATCAAGCCGTTCAACTTTCTACTAAGTTGTCACGTTGCGCCGCTTGGGTATCCTACCGGCACTGATCCAACGCGTTTTCATCTGGCCGGGCCGTTCGAACTGAATCCAAACCGATGGCATAAGAACCTGTGGACGGATCTCTATTCCAAGCGGCAATTCAGGATCACGACTATCGGAATTGGTTCAAGAGTGGCCGTGCGCGTCAAAACGTACGGAGAAGTCATCGAGGAGTATGAATATCATCCCGAGGCCAAGTGTTCTGATTCGAAAGGTCTCCCCTGCGAAAAGCAGACCATGGGTATCCTGTCTCGGCGTCACGTACGGATTGAGCGGATCAAGTACATCGGTAAGGAATCCAACAGCCTGGAGGAAGTTGGCGAGGGTTTGATTCACTCTGAAGAAAATATCTACACGGAGTACACCGACGCTCGACGGGATGAATGGGAAACGGTCATTCGTCCAGCACTAAAAACATTTCCCCTGCCGCTGCTTGCGAAGGAAACTCGTTTATCCCGCCGTACGCTGATCGATCTTCGCGCGGGGCGTAGCCGACCACATCGGAAAAACGAAAGGATCATTTCAGAAGTACTTGCGGAGCTGGCACAGTTAGCGAATCATGGGAGTAGCTAGCCACCATGCCAGGAATCCGGCCATAGGAACAGTTTGAAGCGCCCCTCCTCAAAAAGTTCTGATCCACTCAAATCTGATAGCTCGAAACTCACTGCGGGCCGTCATCATAATGCAGATTTTGAACTAATCTTCGTCGACATCCGCGCAATTCACGTATACTGCTATGGGCTCGCGCGTTCGATATTGGGATAGGAATTGTGGCGCGGAAAGCCGTAAGCTAACTCGACAGACATGAATAATCGAAATAGACCAATTGGCCGTGCTGCAGCGAAAAGCGAACTAACGAGGATAAACGCTCTGTTGAAGCACCCGCATCTCCTGATTGGCGGGCTCGCTGTTCAGCAGTATCATACGGTTCGCAATTCGCAGGATATCGACTTGGTGTGCAATTTCGAAACGGCTCAAACAATCGTGGCTCAACTGTATAACTCACTTGATTGGAAAGTTGTCGAGAAGCATGAGGATGAATATAGGCCGAGCTTCGAGATCACACATAAGTTTAAAGCCTCCGAAGTAGGAACGATCATTTTCGGACCAAAGATATCAGAGCGCGAGTCCTACCAATATATTGACTGGACGGCCTTACTCAAGGGAGCGAAGCCATTTAGATCAGGCGACAAAGAGTTCAGTAATATCTTGGTGCCACAGGCGCACGCCCTAGCTTACACGAAGTTCGTTTCTTTCCTTGGTCGAAGAGGCGTGGCTGCCAAAATCGAGGCCGATCTGACCGACTTTGTTGACCTAACCAATCACGAAGGGTTTTCGGTATCTTTGTTCTACGATTTACTGAGGGGGTCCACCGCTGTTGACGATATCACTGCTCAGTTCGCGTCCAAGATTGGACCTTATCGAGGAATTCTAGATAAGAGCTGCCTTCAGAGAATCGGAGAAGTACTTTCTCAGTCGGATGGTAATAGTAGAGAATCCCGCACAGAAGAGAATGGCGTGGTCAACTCTGATGTCGGGGCGCCCGAACTCTTGGCGTGGGACGCTATCACTTCTACCCTTAATTCGCTCCATCGAAGAATTGAAGTGGAGTTCGAGCCCGATATGATCCTCACTATGTCGGGTCCAGGAAGTATTGCCGCGTGTTACTGCATGTCGATCAACCTTCGCAATGTGCCCTTGCTGGTCGCGGCAACATTCCCCGTTAAGTCCAAAGATGGACCGAGCGCAAAGATGTTTGCTAGTCTCGCGAAACGATCCGACTGGGAGCTGGTGACTACTCCCAAGTGGATGATTTATCTGCCGAACCTTCTCAGGCAAGATTCCGAGAAGCCCCCAAAACGCCCGAGGAGAATTCTGATTATCGATGATCGAGTCATATCGGGTGAGTCGCAGCGAGCGGTTAGTACATTATTGACAAGTCGTGGATTTGATGTTCGGCGCGCTGCGATGATTGCCTCTCATTCGGCCACAGACGAGTTACACTTTGTAGGTACCGTCCGCGAAGGTAACTACTATTTTCCTTGGGGGTCAAAACATGGCCGATCTTGAAGCTCTTAGACGTCGCGTCGATGACGGTTTAGAGGCTCTTCAGGTAATGCAGGCGGAGTATGACTTGGTTGGATGGGATATCAAAGATCCTCCTTTTGAGAAGTTCCGCCACATCTCTTTCCACCTCGCAATGATGGCGGGTCAAGTCTCCACAGTCTGCGAAGCGGGAGAACATGCGGCACACCGAGCCACCAATGGGACGTCTGGCGTAGACCTGTCCGGCTCACGAGAGCAGATGCAGTGGTTAGTTGCAGACATGTTATTCCATTCGGCTCAGATTGCGAATATGCTTGAACTCGATCTCAGCCACTGCTTGATCGCTCGATACGTACGGAACGCGGGCAAGTTTGCGCCCGACTCACAGTTCGTGTCGCTGGCGCAAGAATAACGGCTTAGCTACCTCGGGGAGGGCAGTTTCAAAACCTCCTATCTCCTATCCCTCGTAAATGGTGCCCGGGGCGGGACTTGAACCCGCACTCCCCTTGCGGAGAAACGGATTTTAAGTCCGTTGCGTCTGCCGGTTTCGCCACCCGGGCTGCTGGCTGAAAATCGGGCTGCAAGAATGCAGGACCCGCTGCAAATTTAGCGCGACGGGGTTAGCGAACGCAAGTGAGCAGTCAGATGCAGCCCAACACGCCCATATTTCTCTCGTTCGGATCAAGTGCCGGCTGACGCGATTGATCCGCGCCAATTTCTTCTCTGTTTCAGCCCAGCGATGTCAGAAGGCAATTATGGGCCAGGAATGGGAAGTTTTTCCTTTAGATTCCACGCCAGATCTTGGGCGGTTGTCGCGATGTTGCAGAATCAACAGGATTTCGCCCGTTGGCGATGTGCGTGCACAAGGCCTATGTGTGGCTGTTGAATATTCGACAACTATATTGCCGACGGTTAAGCACACACGCGTTTGGTGAAGATCCTGAGTCACCCAGAAGCTCTGTGGTCTGGAACCGAGCCGCAGACGGTCGCTTCGGACAGAGGCTCACAGAACACATAACCGAAGTATTCGAAAATCCAAAGGAGTGTTTTTACATGCAACGTAAAGGCTTTTATCAACTGACTCTCGCGGCGGTACTAGCAGGGTGCATCGGTGCCCCGACTGTATTCGCAGGCGACGAAACCAAAGAGATAACCGAACGGCTGAATACCGCTGCGACCGTCCTCAATGAAGTGATGTCCGCCCCCGACAAAGGGATTCCCGAGGAACTTTTGTCCAAGGCGCAGTGCGTTGCCGTCGTGCCAGGTCTCAAGAAGGGCGCGTTTATCATTGGAGGCGAATATGGCAGAGGGTTCATGTCTTGCCGTAAAGCAGGCGGTTGGTCGGGTCCTGCCTCGATCCGGATGGAGGGAGGAAGTGTTGGCTTTCAAATTGGCGCTTCGGAAACGGATGTGGTCTTGTTGGTTATGAACGATCAAGGCCAGAGTCGTTTGCTTTCCACTCAGTTCACGATAGGGGCAGAAGGAGAAGTTGCTGCCGGACCTGTGGGTCGGCACACAACGGCGCAAACGGACGCGGCACTAACGGCAGAGATCCTGTCATGGTCACGTTCGCGGGGCGTCTTTGCCGGCATTTCGCTAAAAGGCGCGACGCTTCGTCAAGATTTAAAATCCAATGGAAAAATCTATGGTCGCGAAATCTCCAACAAGGAAATCGTGGATACGATGATGCCCGCTCCAGCGGCGGCCGCAAATTTTTCAAAATCGCTCGCAATGTACTCGCCGCACGAAAAGCACTAAACGAAAGATCACCGGCCCTTCAGGTACGCGCTGACAGGTCATTGAAAACCCTGTAACAGTTCGCCTGATGCACGTGAGGCGCTCGTTGGATACGGAAAGAACATCCTCCCGATGACCGTCGGGGCGAACCTTCTCCCTCCACCGTGCGCCTCATGTCTTGTTGGTCGTTACCAAGCTCGCGGCTTACCAGTAAGATAGAGGATAATGCCGCACCTTAGATTGCAAGTCCCGGAAGAATGGCTTCGAGAGGATTCGATTCAGACTACCGGGTTCGACCCCAAGTTGCTATTGAATGGTCTGGTGGAACAGGTTGCGGCGCTGAGGATGGAGAATCCAGCGATTGAGGCTCGGCGGCAGGAAATTGCCGCGACAGGTGCGGCGGTTACCGAAAACGACGCCCGCGTGGATGCTGTCGGCAAGCCGATCCTGCCGGAACTGGTGCCCTTCATCAATAAACCCAATCTGAAGCACGCGATTGTTCCTCTGCACTACGCGCACATGGCAGGTGATCCGAATAAACGATTCCTTCACGCGACTCTGCAGGCGGGTAATGAAACGGCAGGCCGCACTGCGGCTGAGCGCGTACGCGTGGGGCACACATTAGGCGATTTTATCGACGACTTTGTGGCTCAGTTGCCAGGCGTCGCGTCTGTGATCGGGTCAATCACCGTCCACATCCGCGATATCCAGAGGGATCGGGGCTATTCGACCACGCAGGATCGCAAGAAGACGCGAGATCAAAGGGTGGCGGAGAATACGGCTCGCGCGGAGAAAGCGGCGACTCGCGCGACGTAGCTCCGAGCTTCGCAGGGCGAGTGTGGAAGTGGACGTCGAACTTATCGCAACAGTTTTCCCACTAGTTTCTTAAGCGGTCCGGGCAGAAATTCGAGTCTCGCTCGCAGTGCTGCTAACTGAGCGGCTAGCTGCTGGGCGTGGACGGTTTGCACCTCGACTTCCTTCTGCAGCGCGAGCGCCCACTGCGTTCGTTCTTCGAATTGACCGTTTAGGTCCAGTGCCCACTTGGTACGCGATTTTAACTCTGTATCTAACCCCACCGCCCATTTGCTGCGATCTTGAAAATCTTTTTCGAGTTGGGTCAGATACGCGTGGACGACTTCGCGATCACTTTGCAAAGACTGTGCGCGTGCTGAGGCGTCGGCAAGATGCTGGCAGGCGATTGCGAGCTCGGACGGCGCAGCATGCGGCCAGGAATCCCACGCATATGGCGATTGCGTAGAAGTCAAAAAGTCGTCGGGAGGCACGTCACACCGACGAATGTGGCGGCCTGGGTCGGGCGTTCCGCGAAACTGCTGAGGCGGCTCATTCCCCACGATCGCGAACATGTGCGTGGGCGTCAATCCGCCGCTCGCGAGCTCTTGCTCATCGCGAGCATGCAATTCATCAATGAACGCGAGATCCCACTCCGCGTTTGCGTCGAAGTTGTGACCAAACGCCCGGTCTACGAACGGGTCTATCAGATTCCCGTACGGAACGAAGCAGTGAAACTGAAAATTCTCCACCAGCAGTGGCAAGATATCCTGCGCACGGATGCCCTCAAACCCCTCCTGGGAGCAATCCCAATCCTGGAACATTTCTTCGTAGCGCTGAAGCGAATGATTGTAGCGATACGATGGCGGCAATCTGCGCCAGTATTCGTGAATCAGCAACATGGATTCCGGCCAGCGCCGATGCCCGTTCCGGCCAATCATGTCGTGGATAATGAAGCAGCCACCGGGGGCCAGGCTGCCTTTTACCGCTTGAAACAGCCCCTCTAAATTAACCACGTGATGCAGCGCCTGAACGGCGAGCGCCGCGTGATGGGTCTGGTCCGGCTGCCAAAGATTGAAATCGCCCGCGACGCCGTGAATGTGTTCGGCTACTCCGCGCTCCGCGGCCAGCGCATGGCCCCGCGCCAGCATGGTCTCGTTGAGATCCAGGCAATCGATGACGAAGTTGCGCCGTCCTGACTGGACCAGCGCCTCCGCGATCTTGATTTCTGTGTCGCAGTTGCCCGAGCCGATGCTCAGGAAGCGGACGGTCTGATTCGCCGCACGGTCACATTGCTGTTCGAGGGGTCGAGTGAAAAATACCCACATGCTGTCGAAGCCCGCGGCCTGCAGCTTGGGCCGGATGTACTTTTCCGACCAGTAATGAAAAATCTCCGGCAGTTCGTGAACCACTTTGCGGTCGCGATAATACGCCTCTTCGGCGACCAATCGGGCCTGGTAGCGGGCGTCGTTTTGTGCAGTGGTTTGCATCGGCTGTTTTGCGGCAGCGGGACTAAAGCCCCGCGCGGACTGAAGGCCACCCTCCGCACGCTTAGTCTGGAATCTCGTCTGCGTCGGGACCGCCAGCGACTTTGCCTGTCTTGCGGAATACCAGATAGGCGTGGATGAATTCTTCCAGGTCGCCATCCAGCACTCGATCCACGTCGCCTGCCGACAACTTGGTTCGATGATCCTTCACCATGCGGTACGGAGCCAGCACATAGCTGCGAATCTGGCTTCCGAAGTTGATTTGCAGCTTGGTGTCTTCCAGCTTGCGATCTTCGGCGCGCTTCTTGTCCATTTCGTGCTCATACAGCTTGGAACGGAGCTGCTTCATCGCTGTAGCTTTATTCTTATGCTGACTGCGTTCGCTCTGGCACTGCACGACGAGGTTGGTCGGGATATGCGTAATACGAACGGCGGAATCCGTACGGTTCACGTGTTGTCCGCCCGCGCCTGATGCTCGAAAGGTATCGATGCGCAGGTCGGCTTCCTTAATGTCTATTTTGATCTCGTCGTCGATCTGCGGATATACAAAGACGGAAGCAAACGATGTATGCCGCCGCGCCGCGGAATCGAAGGGAGAAATGCGCACCAGACGATGCACGCCCACCTCGCTTTGCAGCATGCCGTAGGCGTTTGCGCCGTTGACCTCAAAGGTCGCCGATTTGATGCCTGCGCCTTCGCCCTCCAGTCGATCCGTTTCGACAACAGGGAAACCGTTGCGCTCCGACCAGCGGTAGTACATGCGCAGCAGCATCTCCGCCCAATCCTGACTCTCGGTGCCGCCCGCGCCCGGATGAATGGTGATGATCGCACCGGCGCCGTCGTTCTCGCCCGATAGCAGCATCGCTGTTTCGAGCTTCGCCAAATAGTCGGTCAACGCCTTCGCGTCGCGATTCAGGTCTGCTGTTACGTCCTCGCCTTCCTTGGCGAGCTCAAACAGAGTATCAAGGTCAGACGTCATGGCCGAGATCTTTTCGTCCTGGGCGATTTGCTCCTCCAGGCGCTTGCGGTCCTGCATGATCTTTTGGCTTTTTTCCGGGCTGGACCAGAAGTCGGCGGCGTTGATCAGTTCTTCGAGTTTGGCTACTTGCGCCTTGCGAGTGGGGGCGTCAAAGATAGCTCCGCACAGCGTCAGATTGCTGGCGGAGCGTGGGGTATTCGCGTTGCAGTTCTTCGAGGGTCACTAGAACTTCATTTTCGCATGCGGCCCAGCCGGGTTGAAAGTCCTAAAAATAGGAAGCGATCGGTCGAGTCCCATAGGTCCTGCCCCTTTTCGGATGCTACATTTGAAGGACAATGCTACACATTAGTGATCCGGCGGAATTGGCCGATATCGCCAAGCGGATGCGCCGCACGGCGCTTGAAATGATCACCGAAGCGAAATCCGGGCACCCCGGAGGATCGCTTTCGGTCACTGAAATCGTCGTAACCCTGTTCATGAACGTGATGCGTCACGATCCCGCGAACCCGAAGTGGGCAGACCGCGACCGCTTCATTCTTTCCAAGGGCCACTGTTGTCCGATGCTGTACGCGGTGATGGCGGAATGCGGCTACTGTCCGAAGGAAACACTAAACACGCTGCGAAAACTCGGCTCGATCTATCAAGGGCATCCGGATGTCCGGTTCTTGCCGTCGCTGGAGGCTTCCACAGGTTCGCTGGGGCAGGGAGTTTCGCTGGCCTTGGGGATGGGTCTGGCGGCGAAGATGGACGGGAATCCGGCGCGGACCTATGTGGTGCTGGGCGACGGCGAACTTCAGGAAGGCCAGATCTGGGAAGCGGCGATGTTCGGCGGCTTCCACAGAGTGGATAACGTGGTCGCAATCGTGGACTGGAATCGCATCCAGTTGGACGGCTTCGTGAAGGATATTTTGGACCTGGAACCGCTGGCCGATAAGTGGCGCAGCTTTGGCTGGCACGTGATCGAAGTGGATGGGCACAGCATCAGTGGCCTGCAAAGAGCTTTCATTGAAGCTACTGGCACCCGAGGCAAGCCGAGCTGTATTCTGGCACACACGATCAAAGGCAAGGGCGTTTCGTTCATGGAAAATCAGCCGAAATATCACGGAACCGCGCCATCGAAAGAGGAATTGGCGCTTGCATTGAAGGAGCTTGCCTAATGCCTGCCGTGAAAGCAAACGTAAAAGAGTTCGAATTGAAGCTTGGGCCTGCCACGCGCGAAGCGTTCGGCAAAGCGTTGGTCGAAGTAGGGCGCAAGAATCCCAATGTTGTGACCCTCGATGCGGATTTGTCGAAGTCCACCTACACGGCAGGCTTTGCCAAGGAATTCCCGGACCGGTTTGTGGAATGCGGGATTGCGGAATCAAACATGATCGCCATCGCAGCGGGCTTGGCTTCGGGCGGCAAAATTCCGTTCGCGTCCAGCTTCTCGGTGTTCGCCATGAACAAAGGCTTCGAGCAGTTGCGCGTGACCGCGGCGTTCCCCAATGTGAACCTCAAGGTGGTCGGTACGCACAGCGGCATCTCGATTGGCGAGGATGGTCCTTCGCAGATGAGCATTGAGGATCTGAGCCTGGCCTGCTCGCTGGCCGGTTTTACGGTTCTGTGTCCGGCAGACGAAAACGCGATGATCCAACTGATGCATGCGGCGGTGGATCATGTGGGTCCAATGTTCATTCGTGCTGGACGTGCCAAGGCAGCGGTGATTTACGATGCCACGCAGCGCTTCACTATCGGCAAGGCGATCACGCTGGTGGAAGGCACCGACGTGACGCTGATGGCCACGGGGCTGATGCTGGCCGAGTCGATTCGAGCGGCGCAGACCTTGGCGACGGAAGGCATCTCAGCACGAGTGGTCGACATGCACACGATCCGGCCTTTGGATCGCGATGCGATCGCCGACGCGGCTCGTGCAACCGGTGCAATCGTAGTTTCCGAAGAGCATTTAGTGGACGCGGGTTTGGGAGTCCGCGTGGCTCAGGTTGTGTCCGAAACGAAGCCGGTCCCGATGGAGTTCGTGGGCATCCACAACACGTACGCGGAGTCTGGAACACCGGAAGAAATACTGGACAAGTACGGACTGGTGGCTCGCGACGTTGTAGCTGCTGCGCGCAAGGTGCTGGCGAGGAAGGGCAATTAGTTCCTTCGATGTGGCCTACGATTTCCGTCTTTTG
>JBDTUY010000068.1:0-14528 GCA_040007495.1 Acidobacteriota bacterium
CAGGACCAAATTTGCGTTAAACAGGCAATGGCTCATGTCAGCGAATTACGGGTCTATCCAATCAAGGGATTAGATCCGGCACGCGTCGAGTCCACGTCCATCATCTCGCCCGGTGCCCTGGCCTTCGACCGCCGATGGGCGCTGGTCGATTCCCAGGGCCGATTCCTGAACGGCAAGAACCGACCCGAGATTCATCCGATCCGCGCCAATTACGATCTTGTTCGCAGCGAGGTTGTGCTGGACGGTCGCACGTGGTCGATGGAACGCGAAGGGAACGAAATAGCGGGCTGGTTTTCTGGCGTTTTAGGCGAGACCGTGACTTGGCGGGAGAACATTCAAGGTGGCTTTCCGGACGATACCGATTCTCCAGGGCCTACCATCGTCTCGGAAGCCTCCATGTACGAAGTAGAAGGCTGGTTCGGACTTGAATTGGAGCAGACACGGAGGCGGTTCCGTGCCAACATCGAGATCGCCGGAGTAGAGCCGTTCTGGGAAGACCGGCTATATGGGAACGGGCTAGCGATCGGTAGCGTGAAGGTGCATGCCGTGAATCCATGCCAGCGCTGCGTGGTCCCTTCGCGCGATCCGTTCACGGGCGCGGCGGATGCAGGGTTCCAGAAGCGATTTTCTGAACTTCGAAAGCAACACCTGCCTACCTGGGCCGATCCCGCCCCATTCAGTCACTACTATCGCTTCACGGCGAATACACGGATTGCATCTTCAGAGGTTGGCAAGACGATTCGGATCGGTGATCCCGTAGTATATGGGGACACACTCCGGACTTAGTTCCCGATGTCTTTATGTAATCGGGAGGCGAGACGAGAGGCTAGCCGTTTTGTTTTATCGCCGAATCCGAAGCCGGTCCGATCATCTACCTCGGCAATCCACAGTTGCACTTTTCCGGCAGGATCGCGCAGCGTCGCCACGGCGTGTTGCGCGCCCTTGAGTCCGGATCGTTTGCCAGCGGCGCCGGAGGCTCGATGGCCTTTCTCGTCGAGCAACGTGATGCTCATCACCGCGTCAGCGGCCGCCAGCGTTCCGCTGAAGTCGAGCGTACCTTTGAACTCGTCCGTCAACTCCTTGCGCAGCACCGCGTCGAACTTGTCCGGTGCTGGAGCGATGTAGATGTGCCTAACACTGGCCAAGGTCTTCACAGAAGTATCGCCAGCGGTCTTGACGGGCGAGTCTACAGGAGGTTCCTTGGAAAGCTCTGGCGGGGGAATGGGTTCGTTTGGCGAAATCGCTTTGGGCTGTGGTCCGTCACCAGGAACGGGAGCGTTGGGGACCGCAGGCGGAGGCGTAACGGCAACTGGTTGACTGGGCACCGGGGGAGCAACACCCGGTGTCTCGGGGGTTTGACCGAGTGGAGGCTGAACGGGTACCGGTGCCTGCGTTGTCTGCTTCGGTTGCAATACGCCCGGATGCATCCAGAACTCGATCAGAGCAAGCGCTACTAGAGCGATGCCGCCGAATGCCAGTTTGGGTAGATGCGGGCCGAATCTTTGCGATAGCGTTGGCGTTGCGGGACTCGCGGTCGGTTCAACCACCAACGGAAGAGGACCGCTGCCTGGCTTCGTCACGGGAACCGGCGGACGATCCAGGCCGAGGTCCCGGACCGGGACGTTCCTGACTGGCGATGGGACAGGACCCAACGTAACGTCTCCAATGGTGTTGTCGTCCAGGATTTGACCACTGGCCTTCGCCTTGACCTTGCGCGCCCAGCGCAGATCGGGCAATGACATGGCTTCCAGCCCAGAATCCAGCATGGAGCGTCGCAAGGCGAGTGCAAACGAGGCGGCATCGCTCGGTCTCGCATTTGGATCTTTGGCGAGCACCGCCAGCAACATCCGTTCCATTCCCTCAGGTATCTGAATGCCCAATGCTTCCAGCGGCTGGGGCAGGTCTTCTACCTGCATCCGAATGAGCTGATATTCATTCGACCCCGAGTCTTTGGGATAGACAAAGGGCGGTCGGCCAGACAGCATCTCGTACAGCACGATGCCCAGCGAATACAGGTCCGATCGTTGTGTTGCGTCCTGACCCAGTAGTCGCTCCGGGGCCAGATATTCGATGGTCCCGATCACACTTCTTTCACCCGTTAGCCGCGGAGTGGAGAACATGCGCGCGATTCCAAAATCGGTGATCTTGACTTCACCAGCGGCAGACAACATGATATTGGCTGGCTTCAGATCGCGATGGATCACTCCCTGGGTGTGCGCATGCTGCAAGCCTTCCAGAACGCGGAGAATAACGTCTCCGGCCTGCATCCAACTCATGGGTCCGTCGGCCTTCAGAGCCTGTTCCAGGTTCCGGCCGGAGACATATTCCATCACCATGAAGTTCTCGCCATCCGCAGTAAAGAACGAATAGAGGATACAAATGGCGGGGTGATTCAGATTGGCAAGCGCACGGGCCTCGGTCCGGAAACGCTCCTGCATGGCAGGGTCGGAGTCCAGATGAGCTTTCAGAACCTTGATCGCAACTTCGCGATGGACCATCTCATCGATGGCCTTATAGACGGTTCCCATTCCGCCCGCGCCCAACCGCTCCACGATGCGGAAGTTGCCGATGGTGCGGCCAATCATGTCTGCCAACCCGTTTAACCTCCTGGGAGTCAGCGTTTGGTCGTATGCCTAGTTGCTATAACTCCTAGCTACCAACATCATACACAGGCGCGGCGCGCAGGGGTAGTGTTCCAACTGTGGATTGGCAGAATATGGCATCGAATTTCAACGTTTTAGATGTCCCCACCGTCATGATTGCGTGACGTCCTGTTGCAGAATAGCCCTGGTCTACCTTGTCGTCAGTACAGCCGCTCTGTTGGCCATCGATACACGTCTGTTGGTTGTTTTGTCAGAAGGAAACTTAGACTTCAAACGGCTTGTTGTCGATGAAGAGACGAATCGTGTAGTGACAAAACATCACTACACCTATGTGCCGGCGGGAGAAGACATAGTCTTGCTATGTTGTATCGTCGGGGCCGAAGTCGGAGTAGTCGTCGGATGGAGGAGTTGGTTTAGAGCACGCAATAGATCAGCAGATCCCCAATATCCCCCACGCGATCCTTGATACCAGCGGCCATAGCCAGGTTAGCAGGCGCATGTGTAGACGCATGGCCACGTTCCGACACTGTCTCGTTTCATCCCGTACCAACTCCGCGATTTGGTAACATACGAAGCGCTGCATTGTTCCAGATTTTGGGAGGGTTTTCTAGATGTTTCATTTCGCCATTCGAGATTCCGGCCATGTTCCGAGCGGATTTAGGCGCTCACTGCCGATCGCTCTCGGACTCGGAGCCGCTGTTTGGATGTTTTCCGGTCTGCCCGCCGTGGGGCAGCCCCCAGCGGGTCAGAAGAGCGTGACGAAGCGCGTCGACGATGCGACGATTCGCAATGCCGGCAAAACTGGTGAAGAATGGCTTTCCTATGGTCTGACGCAGGGCGAGACGCGCTATAGTCCGCTGAAGAAGATCGACACTACCAACGTCAGCAAGCTGGAAATGGTGTGGTCCTATGACGTGGTGGGCGGTGGAGGAGGCACGCAGGAATCGACGCCTCTGGTTCACGATGGTGTGCTCTATTCCGTCACCAACTGGAGCAAAGTGTTCGCGCTGGACGCGCGCACAGGCAAAGAGAAGTGGCGCTTCGATCCTGAGGTGAATCAGGAGACGGTGCGTCCCAAGATCTGTTGCGGCATTGTCAGCCGAGGCTTGGCGCTTTACGACAACACGGTGATCACCGCCACTTTGGATGGCCGTCTGATCGCGCTCGATATGGAAACCGGTAAGCCGGTTTGGGAAGCGCGTCACGTGTGGGCGCAGGATAGCTACACGATCACTATGGCTCCGCGCATCGCCAAGGGCAAAGTGATCATCGGCGCTGGCGGGGCAGAGTATCCGGTGCGCGGCATCGTGGCGGCCTACGACGCCAAGACTGGCAAGGAAGCCTGGAAGTTCTACACCGTTCCCGGCGATCCGGCGAAGGGTTTCGAGAATGACGCGATGAAGAAGGCGGCTGCTACGTGGGGCAACGACAACTGGAAGCTCGGCGGCGGCGGCACGGTTTGGGAGGCGACCTCTTACGATCCAGATGAGGAGTTGGTGTACGTCGGCACAGGTAACGCCGGTCCGTGGCCGGAAAACCTGCGTAAGACGGCAGGCAAGGATGTGCTGTACGCCTGCTCCATCATTGCGATCAATGTGAATACCGGCCAGATGAAGTGGTATTTCCAAAACACGCCGGGCGATTCATGGGATTACGACAGCGTAGCGCAACTGTTGCTGGCCGACCTGAATATCCGCGGTCGCACTCGCAAAGTGATCATGCAGGCCAATAAGAATGGCTTCTATTACGTTCTGGATCGGGTCACAGGCGAGTTCATCTCCGGTCGGCCGTTTACGAAGGTCACGTGGGCCAAGGGCCTGGACGATAAGGGCCGCCCGCAGATCAACAAGGAAGCACTCTATACGACGAATGAGTCCATCCAGCTTACGCCTGGTCCGAACGGCGGACATAACTGGGCTCCGATGGCATTCAATCCGACTACGGGGCTGGTCTACATTCCCACGTCATCGGGCACGACCTTCAATTATCAAGTGGACCCGGTATTCGATTACAAACCCGGTGCGCAGAACCTCGGGATCAATCTGAACACGACTGGGCAGCCGCCAGCAGTAGGTGGTGCGGGTAAAGGAAAGGGAGGTCCTCCTCCTGCCACTACGGGCAACACGGGCGAATCGAGTGACGTTACGAATGCTCGGGCTGCTGCAGCCGCCAATCCAACCGCCGCCGCTGCGAAACAAATACCTGCGGCGATTCGTCGTCCACCGCCGCCATCCATTGGTCCTGACGTGCCCAACGGGAACTACATTCTGGCATGGGACCCCGTGAATCAGACCGAAAAATGGCGGCATTTAGGCGGCACGCCGACCGCGGGAGGCATGCTTTCGACCGCCGGGAATCTGGTGTTCCAGACCATCGGTGACGGTCGCATGCTCGCGTTCAGTGCCGACAAGGGAGAAGTATTGCTCGAACTGCGTTTGCCCACAACCAGCGCCGTCGGACCGCCGATGACGTTCCTGCTGGACGGCAAGCAGTATATTGCCGTGCAGGGTGGTCAGGGTCCGGGACAACCGCAAGGGTTCGGCGGAGGTACGGTTCCCAATCCCAAAGGGCCGCCGCCCGCGCTGCCCAAGCTAATGGTCTTCGCGGTGAAGTAGGCGGCGTTATTAAGGGTCATGGATCTGACGTGGTAGACGAGGGAATGGTGCGCCACGTCAGAGACTAAATATTAGTTCCCTCTTCTACTGCTTCGGCAGCCCGGCGATCCCCATCCAGTGGTCATTGATCTTCATCGTCCTGCCATCGGGGAAGGTGATTGCGATCACACTGCCTTTGTGGCTTCCATCCTTGGCCGGATAGAAAACGATGGTGACCGTGTCGCCCTTGCGCAGCGTGTCTCTGGTCCATCCCTCTTGCTGGAGACTATTGGGACTGGAGAGTTCAATTTCCCACGTGGATTGATCTGTGCTTGTGAACAAGAACGATGCGTGCGGGTTCAGCCAAGCGACGCTGGTGACTGCACCTTTGAGTTCCGTTTGCGTGCCGAGGTCGTAGACGGCGCCTGTTGAGTGATGTGCCAGTAGGGTCGGAGCCAGACTCAGGAAGGAGAGGATCGGGACTGCGATATACAGGGCAAGAATTCGTTTCATAGGAGTCCACCTGAACCGGAGTATATCGGAACGTCTGTGGAAGCGGAAGCCGAGGGAGATCGCGGAGTCCGCAAATCTACTGCTCAAGATACTCGATTGGCGTCAAGATTCGTATCCCGTGAAACGGATTCAAGTCCAGTAGATCCGTGTCGCCGGTAATGATGACTTCTGCCGACCCGTTTTCGGCTGCTTCGAGTACGTGATTATCCTTGGGATCTCGGCAGGTAGTGACGACGGTAATTGTTGGAGCGATCTCGGAGGACTCTAGCAGCAGGCTGAGGAAGTGTTTGCGTTGCTCAAGGCTCACATAGCGATCAAACTTCGGTCGCGCGAGCACTTCGGCCAGTTCGCGTATCATGCTCGAATTGACGATCAGAACTGCGGAGTGAACAGCCTGGCTTAGTGCCCGACCCGGAGTCGACTTCGGAACAACCAATGCACTAACAACGACGTTTGAATCTACAACGACCCGTTGCTTGGTCATTTTTCCGGAGTATCATCGGCCAGGATCTCCTGAAGGATTTCTTCAGTGAGGCCATTTGCTTCGGCTTGCGCGGCGATCTCGGCCCAGACTCGGTTTAGCTCTGCCAGGTTGTGCTCTCTTATCCGAGCGTATTGCTGTGGAGAAATGATCACGGCAACATCCCGGTTCTGCCGACGAATCATAACGGGCCCTTGCTGGGCTGCATCAATGACAGCCGCAAAGCGTTGCTTGGCTTCAGTGGCGGAGATGGTTTGCATGGCTACTGTCTAATATAGACAAAATGGACAAATCATCCATGCGGGGGACGGCGAAGCCTGATCTTGTCTATCCAGTCTTTTCTTTGAGCCAGACCTTGATCAACGATTGATACGGAACATCGCGCCGGTTGGCCTCAACCTTGATTCGCTC
Organism: Acidobacteriota bacterium; assembly: GCA_040007495.1. Classification (GTDB taxonomy): domain Bacteria; phylum Acidobacteriota; class Terriglobia; order Bryobacterales; family Bryobacteraceae; genus Palsa-187. The sequence continues at coordinate 6,603 of JBDTUY010000068.1, forward strand.
TAGAAGATCGACGGGCAGCCGTAGCGAGATGGATTTCGTCGACGGTTTCAGATTGGGGAAAATTGCGGGTTTCGCCTGAGACCAATCGGGGTACGGCGAGGAATCGTTAGACTCCCAGAAACGGCGCTTCGCTGCTTCAGAGCGAAACTAGGTGCGGTTTTGAGCTTGGGCATAGACAGCCCGAGCTATTTCCCGTCCACGGAAAACGCCAGCAGTACGTTCCCTGCTGCCCCGCCTGCGAAACCCATGCCGCTGGTCATTACTACCATGCCGTTGGCGATGGCTGGTCCTGCTCCGTCCATCGATCCGCCTTTGGCTGTGACACCGTTTACCGTTTCAAAGGTGTGCGCGGAATCGAATTCCCATACGACCTCGCCGGTGGAGGCTTGATGCGCTCGCAGACGGCCTCCGAAGGTCGCGGAGAATACGATTCCGGGCATCAAGCTCGGTGCCGTGGGCTGTGAAGTGGTGCTGCCGGTTCCTGCTGGGGGAGCTGCTTTCCACTTGCGAGAGCCGTCGGCGAGGTTGATCGCGTAGACTCCCGGAGACCCGTCCGCGCGAGCTCCGTCTGCGACGCCCGCATAAGCAGTCTGAGAATCCATCGCAGGACCCCACATGATGCCGCCCATCAGGCCACCGCCTGCGCCGACCCTTTGGGTCCATACAACATCGCCATTCTTTTCGGGATCGAGCGCCCAGAGTGCTCCCGATTTTTGGCCCACTACGATAAGGTCTTTACCGCCAGCCGTGATCAGGGCAGGGGAGCTGGCGAGGTCGTAATCGTCACCCGGTTTTGCGGGGCATAGGGGACCATTCGGACATCCCGGCAGCCAATTGTCTCCCGCCGTCACTTGTTTCGACCACAGCATCTTGCCGGATTCCAAGTCGAATGCGACCACTGCGTCGCTGGTTGGAATGTCGACCCCAGTGTAGGAATTGCCGGTCGAGGCGTAGATGCGACTACGCTTGGTATCGATGGTCGGCGCGGACCAGATGGAAGCTCCTGCGGGTCCCCACAGGTCGCGGCCCTGCGCGGTAGTCTTATAGACCTTCGCCGCATCCGGAATCGTGTACGTTTTCCACAAAACCTTGCCGGTCGCCGCATCCAGAGACATAAGGCTGCCGCGAAACTTGCAGCAGACGTAGTTCACGCCTTGCGAGCCGAGTTCCTCTGCGGACGATACCGGGAAATAGATGCGGCCGTTGTAGAACACGGATGTTCCCGTGATGCGCGCGACCGGATAATCGTCGAGCTTCACCTTCCATAACTGCTTGCCTGTTGCGGCGTCCACTGCATAGCCGTTGGCCGCAGCGTCTCCAAAGAATGCGATCCACTGTGTAGATGTCGGGGTCAATCGGGCGAGCGTAATCCCGCTACGCACAATCGCGCCAGCGTTGAACGACCAATAGGTGCAGCCGGATTGCAGGTCGAGCGAATAGACCACGCCCCCGTGGCTGCCGACGAAGATGCGTCCGCCGACGATGGCAGGTTGCGCGACAGCGCGCGTGTCATTCGGAAATCCGAACGCCCATTTGAGTTTTAGCTTCGGAACGTCAGCAGCCGTGAGTCCGGGATTCGGTTGAAATCGCGTGTTCTGGTTATTGTTGCCCCAGCCATTCCAATCGTTGGGACCTGGGTTGAACGGTTTTTGATTATTGGCCGGGCAGGTGTTATTCGTTGCCGTCGATGCCGGACCGGCCGGTACGATGCCCACGTACGCTGCCAATGCCCGGATCTGGACCGACGAAAGTCCTGCTGCCTGGGTTGTCATCGCGCCTTTTTCCAACGCGTCCACCACTTGCTGCGGCTGCAGTTTCGCCAGGTCGGCCCGCGACGGGATGCGCGTGTTCACCGGTTGCTGGTGGCAGGTTGCACAGCGCTGCTGATACAGCGTCTGACCGTCGGTTGTGGGCGCGGCGGTTTCTTGTGCCAACAGGCAGGCGGGCAGCAGTAGGGCAGAAATGAGCAGGAATCGGTTCATCACCGTTTACTCTAACTCAAATTACTACGCAGTTTAGTTGGCGCTTCACTCAACATCAAAGTTCACGGTCTGGTGCGCCTCGAGCCCTTCACTATCGGCGACCTGTATCTCCAGAACGTAGTTTCCAGCAGTGAGGCTCTGAACAGGGATGGGCAGCGCGACCGGCACTACGCCCGTTCCGTTTTGAATCGTTACTCCTGTGGCCGCAAGGTCCAGCCTTGCTATTCCCGTGTCCGTCTTCTGTGCTCCAGTTGATCGATCCAATACGCGCATCTGCAGTAGCAACTGCGTGGATGCACGGGTGGCGACCGACGCCAACAAAGGGTCACCAACCTCGAAAAACACGATCGCTTGTCCTGAGCGCGGAAAGCGGTTCGATCCCGCAAGCACCAGTTCCGCTCCGTTGGCGATCAACCGCTTGTGAGTTCCCACGCCGAGATCGTCTAACGCGGCCGCCGTCAGATTTGGTTCCCGCGACTCACGGCTAAGCGCCAATCCACTCAGCGTGAAGTCCGTGTTCTGAAGCGGCAGGATGCGCAGAGGAACAGCCAATTGCCCGAAACTTCCGCCCGCATCCGTCACACCCGACCCGAGTGCTACGGTCAGGGTATAGTCGCCTGACGCAATCTCGAACTCGGCGTCATACTGATACGGCTTCTGCTTGAACGCGTCGACTTCGGCCTGGTTTGAAAACTCCAGCCGGACGACATCGCTGAACCGGGCGGCTGTCGATCCATCGCTTCTCTGGGCCAGACCTAATACGTTTATCGAGCTCTGATGTTTGCCTTTTTCGCGGGTGAACACGAGGTTCGCGGGATTCATCTCCACCGCGACCATCACGCGCGCGACGTTCGGAGTCGTATAGAATGGCACAGCCATGACGCTAGCCGGGATATTTGTGGACACGGGAGTTTTCCGCGAAGATACGGTGGCGGGAGTCTGCGCGAGTCGGGCTTCCATCGCTTTCTCCGTGGGATTTCCTGTCACTAGGCCACTCGCGGTCCGTTTGCAGTAATCGGATCGCGACCGCAGCTCGACATTCTTGCGCTTCACCTCAACACGCAGCCTATGACACGAGTCCGGTGCCGACGACGGCGGCGTGTACCCGAGTAGGTAGTATTCATTTTGCTCTTCGTCGACTGTTGCCATGGATGCCTCATCGTTGGGCTGGAGAACCACGTAGCCTCCAGTCGTGGAGGCGAGCAACAGCAGACCTGTAGCAGCTTCGGCGTCAGCCTGGGCAGTATTACCAACGGAGCGCATGGGACCGTTGTTAGACGCAATCCCTCCGAGACGGGTGCTGATGGATCGCTGATCCGAAAATATGTTTGTCGGTTGTGTCGCCGCAGAACGCATCCTGACTGGATAGATCGCGATGTTCGACCGATTGGCAGCATCGATCACGCGCTCGAGGATGGATGCGTTATCTTTATTGACGTGCAGTTCCGGTGTGAACCATACGAGTGTCTTGCGACCTGGCACGGATTCCAGCCTTTGCAACAGGCTGCCCAGGGCTCGGATAGTATCGAGTTTTGCGGAGTCGACGGCTGCGGGGTTCAGCACGAAATCGGTGGATGCCGAGGCACTGCTGGTGGCCAGCGCGATGGTTATGGCTTGTTTGACTCGCGTTGTATTCTCCGTGAAACCTTGGACGACGCGCAGCGCGTTGCCGTTGTCGTAGCTTACGACCGCGGTCAAGGGTCCGCCCTCCTTGTCTGCGCTGGTTGCACTCGAAACGGCAACAGTGTGGTCGACGAATTTCTGAGCCGCTTGCCCGGCAATTACCAGTTCCGGGGTTGTTAGCGAGGGATTGTCGAATAGCAGGACGGTGTAGCGCCGAGGAGTCGATCCCGTCACCGAAGTGGAATTGTCCGCGGCGTTCTTGGTCTCGCGGGTGATGCTGGTAATCTTCTGCTCTTTGCCGTCTTCCCATACCCGCAATTCGGACGCGTCCAGATCGCGGACGAACGCGCCCTTCTTATCCGTTGCAATTACGTCGACCAACACAACTTGAGTCTCGGTACGGATTACCTGCGCTTGTCCGAGCGATGTGCCGATCCCTAGACATGCGAGCGTGCACTTTAAACGGTAGTTCATTCGAAGGGAATCTCCACATTCCCGTTGCGAGTCGCCATGGTCTTGCCCTCGCCATCTCGAACCACCAAACGAACCAAATAGCTGCCTGGTTCAAGGTCGATGCTGGTCCGCACGGACATTGCACCTTGTGTCGTCAACTGCTGCAGCGTCTGATCGCGTAACTTCATGTCGACCACTCGCTGCAATCCTTTGACGAAGTTGCCATTGCGATCGAACACAACGCTGACGACAGTGACCGTATCCAGGTTTCGAGGCTCGCTACTCGCGGCTGGGTCGGCGGACTTGTCGTCCGACGTCCCTTTCCGGAACTTCAATCTTGTTACGTCAAGTTTGGCGATCACGGTCACTCGGGCTGACAGATCGTTCAGCTTGAAGTATTGCAGACTCAAATCCAAGGGAATCTCGGAGGTTTCCTCGCGCGAAAACACGGCTTCGTGAATTTCCTCTTGAACCGTTTCGGCTGCGTCGGCGTCAGCAGATGGCGCATAGTAGCCCTTGCGCGCGATGACTTCCAAATCTTTAGAGTATTTCCCTGAGGCCCCGGTAAGCCGGACCCTCAAGGTATGGAATTTGCCGTCCGATTTCAGGTCGCTGGGCGAGAATGCAAGCACGTAAGTATATTCAGGCGAACCGGCCAGCAGTTCAAAGCCCTGTTCGTAACCGTTATCGTTCCAGAAGAAGCTTCCGCCGGTCGCGTTCGCCATTGCCGCCATCACGTCCGTGGTCGCGAGCGCGCGGTCCCTTTCGATGCGCGTGCGGAGGGCTGTCATCGCTCCTGAGTTTGAGGGCAAAGCGGGTCTAGATACGTCGCCACCGGGAAATCCTGTGTACAGACCGCGTGCGTCCAGCGCATTCAGAACGACTCCGGCCAGGATGGCACGGTCGAATAGATGGCCTTCGTCACCCCGAATCTCAGGGCTGAGAAAGAAGCCCTCCGAGACATAAATCACACTTCGACTGCCGGGCATAGTCGCAAGACGTCGGATGGCTACGTCCAAAGCGTTGAGGCCTAGGAGGCTCTCATGCTGACCCCGATTCAGAGCAGTTTTCGCCAACTGTCTAACAAACGTTTCTTCCTCAGACTTGTTAGGAAGCTTGATACCGCACCCCTCGGCTTCGTTCACTACCATCGCCAACACATCCATATCATTTTGGTTAACGATCTGGTCGGCTAGGTAGTAGTCGATCGAAGGACATTCTTCCTTCACCTGAGACGCGCTGAAACGATGGACACTTGCCACGGTCTTGCGTACCGCTGCCAGGTCGTCGGTAAAATCCAGCCGTGTCTGCCCTGAAACCGTGTAGACCGCGACCCGCGTGGATGGGTCGATCACACGCTCCATCTGCTTAATCGCAGCCTCACGCGCCCTTATTAGATCGGCGAACTCGGTGTGGATGTCGTCGAACAAATACATGATGTAACGCTCGGGTATGGCGGCCGGTGGCTTTTGCGCTGGAATTTGCGCGTTCGGCTGCTCTTGCCCCTCCCGTCCTGTTTGAATGGCGGAGATGAGCGCGGTCTGGGCCTCGTTTCGCTCTGCCGTGAAACGCAGGATTGACTGCGGCTTGCTGTTGTCGGCGAGCTCGAAGTCAGCTTTTGTCAGGCCGCCGACCGCACGCCCGTCTTTGTCGCGAATGACAACCTTGACTGGAACCAGATTGGTACGGGTAGAGAACGTGACCGCCGTCTCTCGAGTAGTGACCTCAGAGGTCGGCGTCTGGGCTACCGCTTTCGTTACCGAAATTAACAGAATGCATGCAAGTGGGAACCGGCGGATGAACGGCCTGGTGAGCAATGGAACTGGCCGAGGTTGCGCCATTATATTGAGCATAGGATCGCGCACGTCAGGTCCCCAGACAACCGGAGGGAATCGGTCCATGTCCGCGCAGAGCTCATGGACGGTCCGATTCCGGATATGGGTACAAGAAATACTGCGATTATGTTACTCGATTCGACAGGCCTAATGCCAAAGTTACTGGCAGGTCGGAACGGTGGTTTGCGCCGATCCGCCGATCTGATTGAACAGGCTTAGAGTGATCTGAGGGAGCTTCGATTTCGGTAGCAGCGTCAAATCCAATGGCACGATTAGCGAAAACGCTCCGCCCATCCGAATATTGAGGGGCGAAGTGAAGTATTCCCCCGCCAGACTGCTTATGCTGAGCGACATCAGATCGCTGCTGTGGATCAGGAAGTTTGCCGGAACCGGCGGCAGCACGATAGTCTGTGCCGTTCCAGGAATCGTAAAATCGGCTCTGGTCAATTCGCGCGTGGTGGTCAGGCCACTAATGCGGAAGTCAAGATGAATGCCGTTGTCGGTATCGGTCCGCACGTAACAGGCTGAGGTGATTTGCGGTGCTGTTGCCGGAATCGTGAAGACCTTCAGCGCCGGTGACTGCGGAATCGACACGCCGGAAGCCGTGAGATTCTGCAAGGATACGGTCACCGTGCTGGCAACCGTGCCAGTCGATATCAGAGGCACATTCACGCGCGTTGCGCCTGCGGGAATCGTGAAGCTGGCCGAGGTTTGTCCATTGGCGAAGGCAAGATGCGGATCAACGGAATTCGCGACTGCGTCATTGCTGAGGGTATTAGGTACGGCGGTAATCGAGACGATGCCTGAAACCGGTGCCGTATAAGCCGATGCCAGTTGTACTCCAATCACAAGGTTGGTTGTGCCTGCGGCGACCGTTGCTGGAAGATCGCTCAAGCTAATCTGCGGCACGTTCGGTGCCACGATGGCTAGCGAACAAATGGATTCGGCATTGTTGGACGCCGCATCGGTCACGCGAAGCCCGAAACTCCGGCCCCCGGTCGCTTTGGGCGTACCCGTAATGTTGCCGTCGGTCGATCCCGATAACCCATCGGGCAGCAGGCCGTAGGAGAAGCGATAAGGCGGCGTACCTCCAACTGCTTGCAGCTTGAACGAGTAGCTTTCTCCCGCTCGGCCATTCGGCAGCGGGCAGGCGCTCGTAGTGCGCAGCTGCGGCTGCTGAATGGTAATGCTGCAAGCTTGGAATGCCTGAGTGGAGGCGGCTACTTGCGATGCACTTTCGCGAACTATGGAGGTGAATTGAAAGGTTCCGGCTGAGGTCGGCGTACCGCTCAGCAGCCCACTTTGATTCAGCAACAAACCCGGTGGCAACTGGCCCAGGAACAAAATCGAAAGGCTACCGAAGCCGGTCCCGCCCGCGCCTGTCAACTTGCCTGTGTAGGGTTCGCCCAGTCGACCGTCGGGCAGGGGACAGCCATTCACGGCCAGGTCGCCGCGCAGCACCGATAAACTGCATGCCTCGCCGGATTGTTGTCCAGAAGGATTGGTAGCGATCAAGCGGAACTGCGCCGCGGTGGCCGTCATTGGCGTTCCTGTGATGAGACCCGTCGGATCGAGCTTCAGCCCCGCAGGCAAAGTTCCGACAACCGACCATGTGAATCCCGTGCCCAGCACAGCGCCATACAGTTGTCCGGTGGTGGCCGGCGGCAAAGGGCAGACGGAGGTGTTGAAACTCGCCGGGTTGACGATCATGTTGCAAGTCGATAATTGCCGGACGCCTTTGTCGTCGGTCGTCGAGATTTGGAACAGCCACACTCCATAGGTGAGCGGCGTTCCCGCGATCACTCCGTCGGAGGTCAGAGCCAAGCCCTGTGGCAGTTGGCCCAACAGATCGAAGCGATAGCTCCCGGTGCCGCCGGTTGCCAGCAAGGTCTGCGAAAACGGCACGCTGACCGTGGCGCGAGGATAGCAGCCAGAGGTCAGCAGGACGCCTGCCGGGTTCACGTTCAACCGGCACAGGCTCTGCGCGGGAACGGTTCCGGTGGCTGTACCTGCGACATGGACATCCAGAATGT
>JBDTUY010000069.1:0-14358 GCA_040007495.1 Acidobacteriota bacterium
GCGGGGGCCTCGGCGCGGGACTCGGGTCCCGCCCCCTCTCAAGCGTTTCGACCGCCGACCCGCGCTATAATTACCCTTGGAAGTACAACCAGCCTGCGTAGTTTGTCGGGGCGAGATTTCATGGAAGAGCTGATCAAGAAACTCAAAGAAGAGATCGCTATACTCGAAAACGAGTTTCGCGTGGAGCTCCCGCGAGAGATCCTTAAGGCCCGGGAACACGGGGATCTAAGTGAAAACGCTGAGTACCATGCGGCCAAAGAGCGGCAAGCCATGGTCAATGCGAAGTTGGGTCAGTTAAACGCCCGGTTGCGGGACATATCGATGATCGATGTGTCTAAAATCCCGCATGATCGCGTCGGCCTGGGTTCTACCGTTGTTGTCCTGGACGTAGACAAGGACGAAAAAATAACGTATAAATTGGTCACCAGTGAGGATGTGAACGTCGCCAACGGGTTGATCTCAACCAGTTCGCCGATTGGACGCGGCCTGCTGGGCAAGCAGGTGGGGGATGAAGTCCGAATTACGATTCCGGGCGGGGTTCGCCTGATGGAAGTGGTGGAAATGACCACCATCCATGCGACGGCGAAAAAGAACTAGAACGTGCGGCGATAACTAGGCTGTTGTAACGGCAGCCGGACCAATTAGTCAGGATAGTGTTCGGGGAACAGACAGGAGGGCGAGCGATCCAATGACATTCACACACGCGATCGGCGTAGCCTGCGGAAAAATTATCCGCCTGATTGTCCGGGGGCTGGCGCTGTCGCGAATCCATCCCAATGTCCTGACGTTCCTGGGACTCGTCATCAATATTTGGGCCGCATTCCTGATGGCCGGGGGACAGTTCCGCTCGGCTGGGTACGTCATTATCGGCGCGGGGTTGTTTGACATGGTGGACGGGCGCGTCGCGCGCGAGACTAACCGTGTGACTCGCTTCGGTGGCTTCTTCGATTCGGTGCTGGATCGCTACTCCGATCTGGCTGTGTTGATCGGGCTACTGGTCTGGTACGGTTCCATCAATCGCGCGGGCTACGTGGTTTTGACGGCGATCGTCATGACCTCGTGCGTGATGATCAGTTACGCGCGGGCGAGGGCAGAAAATGAGATTCCCACCTGTAAGGTCGGTTTCCTGGAACGTCCGGAGCGCGTGGTGCTGGTGATCATTGGCGCTCTGTTCGACCGCATGGCCCCGGTGTTGTGGGTCATCGCGATTCTCGGCACACTCACAGTGATCCACCGCATGATCTTCACATGGCAGGAATCCAAGCGCCTGGAAGAAGCGCAACTGCGTCCGTCCGGAAATTCAGCGGCTCGTGCCGTTGCAGAGCGTTCCTAGCTCTCGCTAACCTGCGCCGGATGCTTGTCGCAGTCGGCCTACGTGACGATTTCGTTAGTTCGTCTCCCCCTCGTATCGGAATAGCCTTAAATCACTTTGGACCCTTGTCTGCCGATGGATCTTGCAGAGATGCCCAGTGAGCGCGTACTATCCCAGGAAGAAATCGATAGTTTCCGACGGCAGAGCCACCCGCACGACGACGCGGCCCTGAAGGCCCAGGCCTACGATTTCCGCCGTCCGGACCGGATGGCGAAGGATCAGTTCCGTGCGATTCACTTGCTGCATGAGAGCTTCGCGCGCAGCTTGGCGTCCAGCCTCTCGGCGTTCCTACGCGCCTATGTCGCCGTAAATCTAGTCAGCGTGGAACAACTGGCGTTCACCGAATTCGCGCAGACCTTACCGTCACCCACCAGCATTGTCGCGCTGGGAATGAAACCCTACGACGGCAGCGCGGTGCTGGAACTGAATCCGTCGCTGGTGTTTCCGGTATTAGAGATGTTGCTGGGTGGCAGCGGCACCAGCAACGCGAAAGTAGACCGTGAAATCACGGAAATCGAACAGAGCATCCTGGACGGTCTACTTCGCATTATCCTCAACGATCTGCGAGCCGCGTGGAAACTGGTGGCCGATATCGATTTCAGCATCGAATCGCACGAAACCGAGCCGCAGCTACTGCAGATTCTGGCACCGAACGAGGCGGTAGTCGCGATCAGCATGGAAATTCGCCTGGGCGAGATTTCCGGCATCATGAACCTGGGCATTCCGTCCATCACGCTCAAGATGCTGCGTCACAAATTCGACCAGCAGTGGAGCGCGCGCCGGTCGCACTCAAGTGAAGAAGAACACGCACGCGTTCTGCGGTTGATTCAACCGGCACTATTGGATGTCGAAGCAGCACTGCGCGGGCCTAAAATGTCGGTTGAAAAGTTGTTGGCCCTCAAGGAAGGCGATGTATTGGCGTTCGACTTTCCGCTAGACCGCCCGATGGAATTATTAGTGAACGGGAAAGCCCGCTATCGCGGCGAAATCGTCGGAAGCGGAAGAAAGCAAGCGTTTGAGACGCTGGAACTCGTCACCCACCAGCACTAAACCTAAAGATATACGCTAGATAAGAAGAAGGACTATCCGCCGGCCCCGACGCCAGTGCCCGCATCCTCCGCCGCCGCTTGCTTGGCGACCTTGCCGCGCATCCGCTGGCTTCGCAGCCCGCCTTCTCGAACAGGTCGCGCGCCGCGTGCTTCCGCTCTGGCGAGCCGTTTCTTTTGGCGTTCCATATCCAACAATTCGCGGCGGCGGCGCAGCTTCACTTTTCCGTCCACCTTGTGCCAGAACTTGCGGAAATAGTCGGCGGCGGAGATGACGCCAAACGCCAGCACGACCCACATGGCACCGCTTCCCCAGGTTTCAAACTGCGGCCAACGAATGCCCGCGATCACCAGCGCGATCGCAATCACCTGCGCGGCCATCTTGGTTTTCCCCAAATCGCCCGCCTGAATCACGTAGCCTTCAGCAGCGGCGATCGAACGCAACCCGCTTACGGCGAACTCGCGGCCCATGATCAGAATTGCCATCCAGGCACTGACGCGATGGATCTGAACCAACGAAACTAACGCGGCCAACACCAGCAGCTTGTCGGCAATGGGATCAAGCAGCGTTCCGACGGTTGTGATCTGCCCCCATCGGCGTGCCAAGTACCCATCCAGCAGATCCGTCGCGGCCGCAATCAGAAACACGCCCAGCGCGAACATCTCTTGCGACATCGGCACGAAGGCGCGCAAATCCGCTCCGAAGTTCTCTGCCAATAACGCTGCCACCAGCAGCGGAACGAAGAAGATCCGCAGCAGAGTCAGCAGATTCGGAATGTTCATTTTGACCATGAAGCGTAGTAGCCTGATTTTACCCTGACCGGGGTCGCGGCGTGAAGTCTAGCTTTTGACGCGCAGCCGTGATGACCAAGGTGACAGAAAACGAAGTTACGCGAACGCCATCTGGTAAAGTGGAGTGTTCAGACCCATGCAAGCACTTCACCACGCAATCGTGATCGCTGGGGCGCCATGTTTGTCGCCGCACCCCCTTCAAGATTCTTCCAACACCGACCGTCAGGCTAACTGCGGATGAGCAATCGGGTTGGTGTGTTTGGTTGGGGCGTGGTTGCCCCGAAGTCGCCCAACATCACGGCGTTTCGCAATAACCTGGCCTCTGCCGATAGTTGGCTGACGCCCTTCAATGGCTTTGGTCCGGACAACTTCCTGGCCGGAACGCCGGAGTTTGATTTTGCCGACTATCAGAGCTGGGTGGGTGCGCGTTTTGCTCCACGGCATTTCCAGAGGCTGATCGACAAGATGGATTACCCATCTTTGTACGCTGTCGCGTCGTTCATTCAAGCCTTGGATCAGAACCCTGGCATCGAGCACGTCTTGCAGGAACTGGGGCTGCGCGCGCATGTCTACGTCGGCACGGGCCTAGGAAGCTTGCACACGATCCATGATGCCAGCGTGAATCTGCATCATGCGCAGCGCCGCTGGGATCGATTCTGGTCGCGGCCTGAAAACAATTCTGCGTTGCGAAGTTATCTGTCGGAGTCCGAAGCGACGCGAGCTACCGAAGTTCCACCACACCCAGGCCCTTGGGATGAATCGAGCGTGGCCGCCGAAGAAGCGCATGAAGCCGCATTACGTGTCTGGTCGAGCTATTGGATGCAGCGCAGTCCGGAGCTGAAGCAATACTTAACGGAACTCGCACACATCGACGGTTTAGCGATTGAAGGCGGCATCGAATCCGGTAAGCTGCACGCGATTCGCGAAAAGGAAAAGAGTCGCGTCCGATTGCAAGAGAAGTGGCAAGCGCCGGAGCCTCCCTGGAATGTTTCCGCCAATCTGATCTGGAACATTCACAACACACCCGCCGCACAGATCTCGATTCTGGGGAAGATCACTGGTTCGGCGTTCGCGCCGGTAGCGGCGTGCTCCACGTTTGGTGTCGCTCTGCGTCTGGCGATGAACGCGATCCACAGTGGCGAGGCCAAGGCAGTGGTCGTAGGTGCAACCGATCCGCCACCGCATCCGCTAACGGTCGGATCGTTCTATAACGCGCGGGTACTGTCGGCCGACCGCGGCGTGTCGTTACCTCTGACTCGCTTTCAAGGAACGCACGTCGCGGGGGGCGCTGTCGTCTGGATCGTCGGCGACATGGCGTACATGGAATCGAAGGGCTTCAAGCCTCTGGGCATGGAACCAGTGGGGGTCGGCGTCAGCTCCGATGCCGAACACATCATCACTCCATCGCCAGAGGGTCCTAAAGCCGCAATGAACTACGCGCTGCGCGAAGCCAATGCGCTTCCCGAAGATATCGGCACCTGGGATGTGCATGCCACGGCGACTCCGGGGGATTTCTCGGAGATCACGAATCTGCGGTCGATCTTTCCAGAATCGGTGCTGGTCACCGCCCGCAAAGGCACGTTCGGCCACGGCATGAGTGCAGGCGGCGGCTGGGAGCTTACAGCGCAGTATTTGGGCTACGCGGAAAAGCAACTGTTCCCAACGCCTCTGTCACGCGACGAACTGAATCATGCGATCGCCGAACTGCACACGCGGTTCGTGTTCGATCAAGCCTGCAAGATTCCAGAAGGCTTGAGCGGCAAGCTCTCGATGGGTATAGGCGGCATCAACGCCTGCGTGATCTCGCGACCGTTATAGGTTATTTAAGGGGGGCGGGACCCCAGTCCCGCGCGGGGGCCCCGGCCTCCGCTTCAAATTCGACGAAAAGCCAGCCATGGGGCTGGCTGCGGGACTGGGGTCCCGCCCCCCAGTTCACTGCAATTCAGCCGCTCGCAACGCCAACCCCCGAGCCACTGATGTGAACTCGTTGCCAGTTTGAATCTTCTCACCACCGAAGCGGGTCTCGAAAATCTTGCGCACCGATGGTACGAATGACGAACCGCCAGTCAAGAACACGCGATCTACCTGCTTCGCGCCGATCTTCGTACTCGTCAGCAAACCGTCCACGCAGTCTGCAATCAACTGCAACTCTTCGGCGATCCAATCCTCAAACGTGGACCGTTGAACGGTGGCCCGCAAATCGATGATTGGATCGGAGAATACGAACTTGGCGGCCGGCTTCGATGAGAGGTCGGCTTTAAGTTTCTGTACAGAACGATGCAATTGATAGCCGAGATCTTCGGTGATCAAGTGAGTGAATCCCGCGATTTTTTCTGGTTCCACCGCCTGCCGCTCGACGGTTCGCAGCAGGTTCATCGTGTCGCGGTGGTTTAGAAACGATAGATGATGCCAACGCTCCAACTTCGCGTACGGCCAGGACGGGACCGGTAGCAGCTTCCCGCTGGATCGGATTTGCGAACCTGCGCCCAACGCTGGAGCCACCAGATGCCGGACGATCTTGGCATCGAAAGCATCGCCCGCCAGACCAAGTCCTGAGTTCCCCAAAATATCGCTCGGCTTCCGGCCACGCTTGCGAACTCCCGGGCCGACGTGGATCAACGAAAAGTCGCTGGTGCCACCGCCAAAATCGCCGATCAGGATCAGTTCATCGTGATCCAAAGTCGATTCGTAATAGTGGGCAGCGGCGACCGGCTCCATTTCAAATTCGACAGTCTCAAAACCCGCCAGTTTGAAGGCCTGTTCCAAACGCCCCTGTGCATAGGTGTCATCAGCCGGTTGGTCGGCTCCCACGAACCTTACCGGGCGGCCCACCACGGCCGATTTGATCTCGACCCCGAACTGCTTGCTGGCTGTTTCGCGCAGATCACGCAGGATTCGCGAGATCAGGTCTTCGATGGTGTAGCGCTTACCGAACACGTCGGTCGATTCCAGAGTGCGGCTGCTCAGGAACGACTTCAGCGACTGGATCAGTCGGCCCTTGACGTCCGCCGCCAGGTAGCGTTCGATGCCCTCCGGACCGCTCCATGTAGCGATTGACGCGACTTTTCGATTGCCCGCCGCAGCCAGCCGCTCCAGATAAAGTAGCGACCGATAGGAATCGGTAAGCCCGCCCGGAATCGCGTACTGGGTTAGCTGCACGTTCCCAGACGCATCGGTCCGCGCGATGCTGCTATTGGTAGTCCCGAAATCAATCCCGACGCGCAAGGCCATCTTAAAGTGTAAAGGATCGACCCTCCTGCTCGCGAACAAGCCTGATCCCAGGCAATGTATTTTCAATTACTTAGCCGCATCTAGCCCAGGCGTCCGGCTAACGGAGGCTGTTTCGTCTGCCGATCTGTTGCTGTGGCGACACTTCCACAGATCGCGCAGGCTCCCGCATCAAAAGCGGAGGCGCATAAACAGCATCACAGCCCGATCCCCGCCTGGGTGCCTCTGCTGCTCTGCCTACCCGCCTTCATCCCGTTGCTGGTGCCAGCCGTGCAGGCGTGGTCGCGAGGCTTAGTGCCGACAGTGTTCGCCCAATACGACCTAGCCTATTATCTAGCTAACGGCCGCCAGCATTTCCAGGATGGATTTCATCTTTTGTATGGCAATCCGTACGCGCAGTACGGGACCCCGGCCATCTACTTTCAACCGCACGTTTTCCTGTTGGGCTTGTTGCTTAAGTTGGGGCTGAGTCCCGACGCGGTGGAACTGCTGTTCTGGATCACCGCAGCGGCGTTCTGCTCGCTGGTAGCCGCAAGAATCTATCAAGCCTGGGTCGGGTGGGACACGCTGGCACAGAAGCTCGGGTTCGTGTGTTTCTTCTGGGGAGGCGGATGCCTGGCTCTGCTCGGCGAAGCGTTCGGGCTTCCGGCAGGCCAGTCGGTGGCACACTCGGCTCTGCTGTTCGATCCATCTGACGGTTGGTGGATGCTGAACTTCGGGCGCAATCTTGTGAATCCTGCAGAGGCGTTCTATCACGGGCTGTTTCTGCTCGCGATGTTACTGTTGTCGCAAAAACGCTTTGGGTGGGCCCTGGCGACCGGAGCACTGCTCTCGATCAGTCATCCGTTCACCGGCCTGAGCCTCGCATTGATCCTGACAGCTTATGCTGCTCTCGAATGCGTACTAAAAAACGGCGCAGCGACCATCAAATTGCTGCTGGGTAGCGTCGCGCTCACCTCCGCACACGTTGGATACTACGTCTTCTTCCTGCACCGCTTCGCAGACCATCGCGCGGTGGAGGAGCAGTGGACGCTCGAATGGATCTATCTATTTTGGACCTTCGCACCCGCGCTCTACCTGGTTACGATCCTGGCCTTCGGGCGGCTCACACGCTGGAAGAATCTGGCAACATTTCTGGCCGATCCCCGGATGCGTTTGTGCCTGGTATGGTTCGCGGTGATTTTCGCGCTGGCCGAGCACGACCTGGTGATTCCACCGCGCCAGCCGATTCACTTTGCTCACGGCTACGATTGGACCGCACTGTTCTTTATGGCTGCTCCCGCAGTGATTCCGATGCTGGAAAAGTTACTCCCGATTCGAAGAGTCCCGTTGCGGGTGCTGGCGGTGGCTGCGCTGATGCTATTGTTTCTTTCCGACAATCTTCTATGGTTCGGTACATTTCTGGAGCCGGGTGTACAGACCTCAGAAATCGTGCTGACGCGCGACGAGAAAAACGTGCTCGACTGGCTGGGTATGCACGGACAAGACCAAGCCTACGTCGCCAGCCCGGATCGCTGGATCAGCTACCTGACGCCGACCTATACAAGCCTAAGAAGCTGGTCCGGCCACGACTACAACACTCCACATTCGCAACAACGGCGTTCCGAAGTCGCGCAGGTTTTCGCTCTTGCAGCGGCTGGCGGCACTCTGCCCACGGATCATCCTGTCTACTACATTCCCGCCAGAGTGCAGACCTGGACACCACCCGAGGGAGCACGGAAAGTATACGAGAACCAGTCGTTCGTCGTGTGGCTCCGCTGAAGAGGCTCCGCTAAAGATGGAGTTTGGCACTTGCCACCCGCTATGATGGCTACTTGAAGGATCAAACGACCAACAAGCCCAACAACCTCACTCGGAACCTGGTCCTGGTAGTCGTCAATCTGCTTTCTCTGGCCTGCTTGGTCTGGACCTTGCGGGACGCTGAACTGGGCCAGATCTTGGGCGATCTGTCGTACGTGAATTGGTGGTGGATCGCTTTGGGCTCCGGGGCCCAGCTTAGCGCCTATTTCATCCAGTCCCTGCGCTGGCGGATGATACTGGCGCCGGTAGCAAAGCTCGGGTTCCTGCAAGGTGTTCGCGCGATTCTAACCGGCCTGTTCGCCAGCGAGGTGCTCCCGTTGCGGGCCGGCGAGGCCCTGCGCTGCTACATGGTCAGCAAGTGGACCACTCTACCGTTCTCGGTATCCGCCTCCAGCGTAGTGATCGAACGGATTTTCGACGGTCTGGTGATGTGGGTGGGCTTGCGGTTGGTGCTTCAAACGGGCACCCTGCCGCGGGGCTTCGCGTATTTGAGCGATAGCCTGGGTGTGGTGGTCCTGATCGGTTCTGCTTTATTGGCGTTCGCGCTGTTTGGACCCAAGCCCAGTCCGCCACCATTCCCGCTTTCTGGATGGCGCCGAAGGGTAGCGATCCTGCGAGCCGATCTTGTGATGATTGGGCACTCCCCGCAATTATTCATGGCGTTACTGGTGACGATTCCCCATATCGCTGTGCAGGCGGTGCCGGTCCGAGTATTGATGCGGGCCTACGACTTTGGTCTGCCGTGGGGCGCAGGGGTGGCGCTCATGCTGATCTTGCGTCTAGCGGCGGCCTTGCCGCAGGCTCCGGCTTCGCTCGGGCTCTACCAGTTGCTTACCAAGGAGTTTCTGGAGCGCGGATACCACGTCGCCCCGGCCGAAGCGGCCCGGTTTTCGATCGTTTTGTGGGCCATCGTGAAGCTGCCTCTGCTGGCAGCGGGTGCGATCTCGCTGGGCGTCACTGGTGCCAATTTTGGTGAATTGCGTGCAGAGGCCCACTCAGCCGCCGAGGCCAGCAGTCGGAAAGATCAGGCCTGACGCGACGCTGCACTTCAGGATTCATCAAACTGTCACTTGCTACAGCGACGGAATCGAAGGACACTGAAGATTCATGTCTACAGCGAAATCTCCGTCCGCGCCGATGCGCGAACCCGCCGACCGTTGGAGTACAACGGTGGCCAGCGAACTCTACGACGTCGCCAGTTGGGGCAAGGGCTATTTTTCAGTCGGCAACAACGGACAACTGTGGGTGCATCCCGATAAAGACCCGGCGCGCGGATTGGACCTGAAGGAACTCGTCGACAATCTACAGTTGCGCGGCATCTCCTTGCCGATCCTGATCCGCTTCGGCGAGATCCTGAAGCATCGGTTGGGTGAAATCCACGGTGCGTTTCAGAGCGCCATCGCAGAGCATAATTACAAAGGCCGCTATAGCTGCGTTTTTCCCATCAAAGTAAACCAGCAGCGGCAGGTAGTAGAAGAAGTCTTTGAATACGGCAAGCCGTATAAGTTCGGGCTGGAGGCGGGTTCCAAGCCGGAATTGCTGGCCGTGCTCGCCATTGCGGATAACGAAACCCCAATTATTTGCAATGGCTTCAAGGACGACGAGTACATTCAGATGGTGATGATGGCCCAGAAGATCGGGCGCAAGATCATCCCGGTGGTTGAGAAGTATACGGAGCTGGACCTGATCCTGAAACATTGCAAAGCGATCGGCGTACGGCCCGTGATCGGACTGCGCGTGAAATTAGCCAGCCGCGGCTCAGGACGCTGGAAGTCCTCCGGCGGCTATCGCTCCAAATTCGGCCTGACCGTTACCGAAGCCTTGAAAGCGCTGGAACAGTTGAAGAGCGTGCAGATGGAAGATTGCCTCCAACTGTTGCACTTCCACCTGGGAAGCCAGATCACGAACATCCGCCAGATCAAGGGCGCAGTTACGGAAGCGGCTCGCGTGTTCGTGGAACTGCACCGCGCAGGCGCCGGTCTCTGCTATATGGACGTCGGCGGCGGCCTGGGGGTCGACTACGACGGCTCGCAGACGGATTTTGAGTCCAGCGTCAACTACACGCTGCAAGAGTACGCCAACGACGTCGTTTATCACATCCAGAATATTTGCGATGAGGCCGAGGTCCCACATCCGACCATTATTTCCGAGAGCGGCCGCGCCATCGCGGCGTATCACAGCGTCCTGGTGTTCAACGTGGTCGGCGTGTCCGGCTTCGGCGAAGATCAGGTTCCGGAGATGCCTGACGACATCGAACAGCCGCTCATCGACATGAAGGAAACGCTGCGCGGATTGTCGAACAAGAATCTGCTGGAGAGTTATCACGACGCGCAGCAGTCGCTAGATTCCGCGCTCAACCTATTCAGCCTCGGCTATCTGCCTCTGCAGCAGCGCAGTTGGGCGGAGACCATGTACTGGACCATCTGCCGCCGCATTCAGAAGATGGGTCATGAACTGGACTACTTCCCGGAAGAGCTGGAAAGTCTGGAAAGCCTGCTGTCCGATACCTATTTCTGCAATTTCTCGTTGTTCCAGAGTATGCCGGATAGCTGGGCGGTCAAGCAGTTGTTCCCCATCATGCCGATTCATCGGTTAGACGAACAGCCGACGCATCACGGCGTGCTGGGCGACATCTCCTGCGATTCCGACGGCAAGGTGGATCAATTCATCGATCGCAGAGACGTCCGCAAGACACTCGCTCTACATACCTTCAACGGCGAGCCGTACTTCCTGGGCACGTTCCTGGTCGGTGCGTATCAGGAGATCCTGGGCGATCTGCACAACCTGTTCGGCGACACCAACGCCGTCCACGTGCGCTTGGATGAAAACGGTGCAGTGATTCTGGATACGGTCATCAAGGGCGATACGGTGCGCGAGGCGTTGGATTACGTCCAATTCCACGCGCAAACGTTAATCGCGCAGTTCCGGACATCCGTAGAAACCGCGGTGCGCGAAGGCCGGATCGGCTACGAAGAATCCGGCTCGCTATTGAAGTTCTATGAAGAGGGCCTGCACGGCTACACGTACTTGGAGCACTAAAGCAGGCTGGCTTGTAATGCAATTCCACATAAGTAAAGTCGAGGCAAGGGCCTCGATTTGAGGACTAGTGCCCCGACCACTTGATTTGTCTGCATATCCTGTCGGTAAGCCCCAAGCTGACGCATGGGGCTAAGTGGTTTGTATCAGCCCCATGCGTCAGCTTGGGGCTTGCCACAACGAATTTACAATGGCAAACTAATCAACGCGGTCATAACACTAGTGCCCCGCCCCCTTTGTTACCGCTTCACCGCGTGATGTGTATCCGAACCGTCCCGCCCATTCCAATCGTGCCATTACGGATTCCGTAGAACGGACTCAGGCTCACCCACCGCACAGGCCGCACATCCACCTGAGCTACGATCTGAAACGTCGGGATCGTATAGTCGTAGGTCTTGCGTTCTGTGATCACGATCGGACCCGGCGGCACTTGGTAACGATAGTAGTTGGCTTCCAACTTCCCGACGCCTCCGCCGAAGGCCAAGCCGCCGCTGAAATATTTACGGGAGAAGAAATTTACGTACTTGGTGGCCATCACGCCGCGAATCGTGCCGCTGCCGCGAATCTCCTGGGACCCAACCACCACCTGCCGCACCGGATCTACTAAAGACTTGCTCCCCTGCCCACTGAGTTGCATCTTGGTGTATTCGACAGCCCAACTGGGCGATCCGTCCTTGTGAAACCGAACCACACCAGCATCCCAATCCTTAGAGGTGATATCCGGCTTCTCTACCAGCGAGTCGAGCTTGTCGACCAAGGGGCCTGGAATATCGCCTCGGAAATAGCTCCCCTGGACGCCCCAGTGTGAACTATCCTGCGCAATCGCGTGGGTAGAGATCAGCAGTCCGGCGAGCGCTAGAGTGGAAAATGAAAACCTGCTTTGCATGTTTATGCCTCGAATCGCATCCGGCAAATTGGCGACGGGGACAGGGGATGCTGTAGGGACAAGTGTAGCCGAGACGGCACCTAGTCTCCAAATGGAGCACGTATTGAGGCTGTGGAACGCTCAGCAATCGCGGGCACCTTCATTCAGCGCTCTCACCAAAGTCTAGAGTCTAGACTGCAGGCGAACCAACCGCTCGCCCACGAACGGCGTCGCCGCGCTCCACCGACACTACTTCGGTGGAAGGCGCATGGCTCTGGATACGCGCTTGGCGCTTGGTTGAGATCCGGCGAGGCCGGGGAGCCACGCCCAGTTCCTCGCTAGCGACGAACAAGGGCCGACGCTTCACCTCTTCCAATACCCGCCCAAGGTATACCCCAATCACACCGATCATGATGAGCTGAATGCCGTGCAGGAATAGCATGGTTATGTAGCTGGACGCCCATTCGCTCAGATCCTTGTGGTCGTAGATCTTGGTGTACAACGCATACGCCATTAGCGCCAGACACAGGAGGTTGACGGCGATCCCCACATGAAATCCAAGCTTCAAAGGCACTGTAGAGAACGAGGAGACCGCGCTACCGGCCAAACCCAGCATCTTGCGTAGAGAATATTTCGGCTGCCCGGCATAGCGCGGCGACGCTTTGTAACGAATTTCTGTTTCCGAGTATCCTATCCACGAGATCAGGCCGCGCACAAAACGACCGCGTTCTTTAAGGGAATTCAGCCGCTTGACTACTCGACGGTCCAGCAGCCGGAAATCCGCGACCGAGCCTTTTATCTTGATGTCAGAAAGTCCGTTCATCAAGCGATAGAACATGTTGGAGGATTGTTTCTTGAACCAGCTTTCCTGCTCGGATGGTTCCCTCACCATGGAAACGACGTCGTACCCCTGACGCCACCTCTCAATCATCGCGGGTAGCAGCTCAGGTGGATGCTGCAGGTCCCCGTCCATCGTAACCACGGCGTCTCCGATGGCATAGTGGAGGCCAGCGGTCAACGCCGCTTGGTGCCCAAAGTTCCGGGAAAGCCGGACACCCTTGATGCGATCGTCATCTTTGTGCAGATCGCTGATGATCCGCCACGAAAGGTCCCGGCTGCCATCGTCCACCAGCAAAATCTCGTAGTCCAGGTCTTCTTCTAACCCCAGGACTCTAGCGACCACACTGCATAACTGCCGAACGCTTTCGGCTTCGTCGTATACGGGCACTACGATAGATACCAGGGCTTTGCGCATAGTGTGCACCCAATCCGGCAAGGATTTGGGCGGCTCCCCCTCTAATTACTCACGATCAATTGTTCCCCCAGATGTTAACTTGCATGCATCCGGTAATAGTGTCGAAAAGTATAACACCGCACATCGTCGAAATGTGAAGGGCTACCGCAACTTTTTTCCGGCACAAGGGTTGCTGCTCACCTATTGTATTTACACTAGGTTACAGTTTTGCATACAAAGTGATCGAGTGGGAATCAGATCACAGGGGATGGTTTGTAAAGAGAAATTTACCTCCGCTGGTTTTAATCATGTGCAAGCTGTCTTTCCCGACCCTTTGCTGTATTCCAGCCACTTTTGGGCCTTCCAGGATCAAATAGGCCCGCTCCGGTGCATTCCACAAGGCCGGAAGCTCCGCCTCCGGTAAGAATACATTGGGTGCTCCCGGGGCGTACGAGCCATATTCAAGATTCTGATATCTGCCATTGAGCAAGAGTGCCTCTTTCAAGTTAGCATAAAAGAAGACTGAGCTGAAGACATAATATTGATCGCCGAGGATAACTTTTCCGGGGGGGGAAGCCTTCAGCGCCAACGCCAGGGGTTGGGAACTCAGATAGGGATCGAACGTGATCATGGCAATCCGAGCGGCATTCAGGAACAGTGCCATCATCGCCGCCAATCCGATTTGCGTGGCGACGCCTCGCCATCGCCAGGAAGCCGCAGCGCCAACGAAGAATGCGATGCCGGCAATCATGAGGGGCAAGCGTAAATAGGCAAACGACGCCAGCGTCAGATCCCCCATATGGCCGAGGGAAAGCGTGTACATCTCCGGATGCTGGGCCAGTGCGTTGGAAATATCTCCCGGCGTCGGCAGGTTCCAAACATTGAAAAGAATGTAAACGATCGCTAGACCGGCCAATGTCGCAACCGCGGCCACCACCTTCGATCCGCGCCGAATCCAGCCGGAATTCTAGGCCATCGCGCTGCC
>JBDTUY010000070.1:0-14341 GCA_040007495.1 Acidobacteriota bacterium
ATCTTAGACGAACCCACCGCCACTTACGTTACGTTCTTCTGGGACAGGAGACTAGACTGCCGAGCAATAAAAAAGCCGGATGACCCTTTTCGGGGCACCCGGCTGTTGCTGCGTTGTCTGTAACTGCTGCTTACTGGACGTCCTGCTCTACCAGGAAGCTCGTCCAACCTTCCAGCCAGTTGTTGTCCGGGCTGATGCCGCCTACGAAGCGAGCGGTCTGGTCGAAGAAGCCGTCGTCCGGCATCTGGGTCCAACCGGCCCGGTAGATGGGGCTGCTGAACAGACCCACGAAGTCCGGGTCACTGTATTCGCGGGGCCGAG
Source organism: Acidobacteriota bacterium (assembly GCA_040007495.1). GTDB lineage: Bacteria > Acidobacteriota > Terriglobia > Bryobacterales > Bryobacteraceae > Palsa-187. The sequence continues at coordinate 322 of JBDTUY010000070.1, forward strand.
TCAACTGCGGATCGGCAACCACGATGTTCTGCGCGGCGCCCGCTGGCGTGCCATTCAGGAAGGTGAAGCTGTTGGAGTCCGGCGTGTTGCCGGCCAACGTTGCGGCTTGCGTACCCGCCACGTTGTTATCCCACATCAGGATGCTATTCACCTTGAGGTTGCCCGCCGTGACTTCCGCTACCGTATTCGCGTCGGCCAACTTCAGGCCGTTGCCGGGGAAGCCCATCACAACGATGTTGTTGAACGATCCGCGTGTACCGCGGCGCAGGTACACGCCGTCGACAACGCCTTCATCGAATCCATTACCGCGGGAGCCGATGTAGGTCGCGTTGGAGATGGTCGGGTTGGACCAGGGCAGCGCAGCGGGGTTGAATTCGCTGTTGTCGCCTTCAATGCCGCGGTTTCCCGGAGAGTCCGGGCTGTAGTAGCCGATGATGTACTGCAGCTTTCCGGTGAAGCCCAACTGATAGTCCGTATAATCGTCGCGGCTCAGGCCGCCCACCAGGTAGCTGGCATTCATCGTTCCGCCGAACCATTCAAACGTGTCGTCCAAACCGTAGATCGCTTGCAGGTGATGGGCAACCGTCTTGCTGCCGCAACCGCCCCATGTGAAGGAGTTGATCTCATTGCCGACGCCCAGGATCGAACCCGCGTATTCCACGCGCATGTAGGTCATGGTGCCGCAGTTGTGAGTCGGGTCCGTTCCGCCGTACAAGCCGTTCGGAGTGGTCTGGAAGCCTTCGATGTAGCCTTGTCCGTCGGGATTGCCGTTGGACGCGCCGGCTGCCAGGTTGACAGGGGCTTTGCCCAATACAACCAAGCCACCCCAGTCGCCCGCTTTGCGCGAACCGAAGGCGCTCTTGCTTGTCATCACGATGGGCCGCGCGGCAGTTCCCGCCGCGTTGATGGTACCTTCGCGCGTGATCACGAGCGTGGAAGGGTCGGTGGTGGTCCCGGGTTCACCGAACACGAACGTGCCTGGTTCAATCGTCAACACCGCTCCGTTGTTCACGAACGTAAGACCCTGTATGTGCCATTCGGTATCGTTGGTCAGCGTCTTGCTGGCGCTGATCGTACCGCTGATGGTGGCGGTCTTGGTGTAGACGCCGACCTTCATGTACATGGTCTTGATCACGCGATTGCCTGTGTAGTCGCGCAGTTCGTAGACGATGGTGGACATGCCCGGTTCATTCGGGATGGTATAGGCTGGGAACTTGCCGCCCGAACCGATCAATACCTGTTTGGTCTGGTCCGTCAGCCGTGCGGCGTCGAAGCCCTGCGTGGCGGTCTTGCCATTGACGTCGGTTACCGTGGTGGTCAGACCCGGGAAGTATTTCTTTAGGCCGGTCTGATTGTTCTGAACATACACGAAGCTGGTGTAAGGGTACAGATCGCCGTTGGTCTTGATGGTATTGCGCAGAGTCAAGCCTTGTCCGGGTTGGTACGTATACTTGTCGCTCCAGATCCAGGCGGCTAGCTTGGTCTGGGGGCCCGCAAGAACGGTTGCTCTGGGCTTAAGCTCAAAACTTCCGTCCTCGGTTTGGGCCGTCGCCAGGCCTGCTGCAGCCAAGCTGAGCATGATCCATGAAATGGCTCGCATGATGATTCCTTTTTGTGCTCCTTCGTCGATTTGTAGTTCAGTCAAAAAATTTTCCGGCCTGGAAATCCAGCCACCAGGCCGCGGATACTGCTAAAAAATGGAGTACGTCACACCGATCTGAAACGTCCGTCCCAGCTGATACTGGCGCTGCGTGAACGGTCCTTGCGTCCAATGGAAATTGTTATTGGACAGATTTTCGGCCTCGAAGCGGTAACTCCACTGGCCGCGCTCGCCCGACGTATATTGATAAACGGCATCAAGAGATACGTTGGGTTCCTGGTAAATGTCGGGGACGCCGTAGGTTCCCAGGTCGGTGATTCGGCGTGAAACAAAATTCGACATCAGGCGAGCTTCGCTATGCAAGCGAGGCCGCACCCATTGCACATTGCCGTTGAATACATAACGCGACTGGCCGACTAGAGGCCGGATACGCGACGTCAGAAGCGTTGCATTTTCGGGTTGAATCTCAACGCTGGAATCCACATATGTGAAGTTGCTGCCGAGGGAGAATTCGCGCAGTGCCGGACGTAGGTTACCTAGATCCTGACGGAACTCAAGCTCGATGCCGAAGTTCCGGGCGCCCTTGGCGTTGACGAAGCTTTGCCGCAGATCGTTGGACACGATCACCGTTTGCTCGATCGGGTCCTTGAAGGTTTTCGCGAAGACGCTGGCCGCGATCAGTTGATTGCCGCCCGGAAACAGTTCCCAGCGGAAGTCATAGTTCTGAATCGACGCGCGACGCAAGTTCTCATTGCCTGTGGTGACGAAGCCGCCCAGCACGTTGGTGAAGTCGAACGGGGAGAGCTCGCGGAAATCGGGGCGCGATAATGTCCGGCTATACGATGCGCGCAGATTCTGGCGCGAGGTCAGGGCATAGACGACGTTGAGGGACGGAGCCGGGTCTGTGTTGTGAAGCAGCGCGGTCTTAGGCGTCGCAAAGGCGATCTGCGTATCGACCGTGACCACCTTCTGTGTGGCGTCTTCAATGCGGACGCCGCCGATGACGCGCAGCTTCGGGCCGAAGCTAAGATCGATCATCGCGTAACCTGCATACACGTCCATTCCAGCGTTGTAGGTGTCGGTGCCGCGCGTGAATTCAACGAGTTCAAAACCACTCGGGCGGATATTGTCAATACCTAACAGCTGGTCACTGGGCAGCAGGAGGTTGAGAGTGCTCAATTGCTGCGGGATGTAGCGAAAGCGGCGAGCCTGGAAATCGCGACGCCGGTTGGTGCTGCGCACGCCGATCTTGAGGAGACCAACCACTTGACCCTTCACAAACGGAACGCGATAGTCCGCCTGCGGTTCATAGATGTGGTCGTTCATGTTGGAGAAGAAGCGCGTCGCAGAGCCACTGGCAGCTGAGAACGGCGTCAGACCATTCGGTTGCACGATGCGAAACACTTCTCGCAGATCCGGTTCATTGCGGCCGGAAAGAGAATAGGTGAACTGCCAATGGATCAGACTGCCGAGGTAGTTCGGCAGGGTGTGATCCCCAGCCACGCTGGTTGAGTAGACATTGCGCTGAATGTATCGCAGCCTTTGGGACATGATGGGAGTGCCGAGTGTGCCGTCTTCACCGGAGAATTGGCGCGAGGTTTTTTCGGCATCGTGGGTCCAGGTGTTGCGGTAGACCAGCTTGTGGTTCTGGCTGATTTTATAGGCCAGATTGACCACGCCGCCCAAGCGCGCGTTTTCGGAATACTCTTCGAAATCAGGATATTCGGTGAAGATGATGGGAGCGTTATTGCCCTGCCGGATATAGCGCTGGACTTCTTTCTGATATTGAGGCTTGCTGTTGAAGGTCAGCGCGGCTACCAATCCGAATTTCCCGAACGTAGTGCCGCCGTTAGCCGACCAACCGACCGCAGGTCGTTGCGAATCCACCTGCGTCGGTTCCCAGACAGGCGCGAACGCGCGACCGTAGGTTTGTGCCTGGGCCGATGTGATGGAGCCCTGCGCCAGACGCTGATTGGCCGGAATGATGGACGGGATGGCCCGCGCACCTGCGCCGAAACCGAAAAAATCGCCCGATTGTCCGGGGGAACTTAGAAACGGATTGAAGGACGTGGCAGAGTTGAACGCTGTGTTCGCGGAGATGCTCAAGGTCCGACTGGGGGGATATTCTTTGGTTTGCAATTGCACCAACCCACCGGAGAATTCAGCAGGCTGGTCCGCCGAATAGCTCTTGGCGATGGTGATGCTATCCAGCATTCCCGATGGAAACAGATCCAACGGGACCACGCGTTTTTCCGGCTCCGTCGTCGGGACAACTGCCCCGTTTAGCTGGGTGGCGCTATAGCGCTCGCCCAAACCGCGAACGTACACGAACCCGTCGCCGACAATGCTGATGCCGGTCACTTTGGTCAACGATGCCGCGGCATCGCTGGCCGCACCCTGGGACAGTTCCTGGTGGCCGATGCTGTCGCTGACAACGGCGGCAAGCTTGCGCTCCACCAACATGACTTCGGCGGTAGACGAAGCTGCGTCGACGCTGGCAGTCACGTCCACATTGATCATTACCTTCTCTATCTGGTCGCTACCGAGCAACATGCTGGCTTCGGTGACTTTGCTGGCGGTCACAACAACGGAGCTGATTTCCTCCGAGGTGTAATGCTCGGCGGTGTACTTTACTGCGTGGTTGCCCACTTCGATGGGGATCGCGAACCTACCGTCTGAATCGGAGAGCGACTGTGTTTTCACTTTCCCGTCGACCAGGATGGTCGCGCCCACGACGGGCCTGCCGGTTTGCGCATCTACGATAGTTCCCGCGATCGTTCCGCTTTTGGGAGAGGCGGCTATCCGGTTCACCTGCGCTTCGGCCTGAAAGGTTGCGACGACAAATAGCAACAGGGGGCACAACTGACCGAGGATTTTATTGGCGTAACTTTTCTTATTGGACAAAGATCGATACCTCATTCGAGTCGACGCCGTCGACAAAGATCACGACCGGCACTCGGCCTGTAATGAAGGAGTTTGTGGGAATCTTGATGTTGACTTGCCACAACCCTGGGAAGTTCGGATTTAGTCCACTGAAATCGACTTGGGCATCTACGCCATTCACCAGAGCCTGCGGGGTAGACACGGTCTTGACGAGAGGAGTTCCGCCGGGGGCGGCTCCGTCGGTGGCCGGATTGTTGAATACGCCCGGCCCGGTTCCAAAGATTGAAATGGTGTCACCGCGCCGCGTCGGGGCCGTTGCGGAATTTACGGTGACACCATCCTGGTTCAGCGCGCGGCCAGCCGGTGGGGCCACCGTGTCGGACGCTACGAAGAACAAGCCAGGGGCTGCGGAGATCACACGCAGAGAACCGGTAATCGTGCCACCGGAGGAGACTACGCTAAGGGTCTTCAACCCCGGCGTCATAACATAGGGCACTAAGAAATTGATCTGGCCAGGGCTGACAAACTGCACGGGGACCTTGGTCCCGTCAATCGAAACGCTGACGTTAGCGAGCGTTGTCAAATAGGGGAGCGTTCCGGTGCTGTTAGTGGTTACGCCAGCAAACGTGGAACTCTTTGGAGGGAACGCCGAGGCGAAAGAACCGGTGGAGACTACGCCCACCTGATCCAGACGGAAGCTGGCTCCGTTCAAAGCGACGACCTGGGCGCTGAGCGCGGCAGAAAAGGCGACGAGTGTGAGTAATAGTTTTGGGAGCATAGAAGTGATTAAGTCAGGTAAACGTGCGTCTTAGGACACGGGCACGAGATACGCGTCGTCGGCAACACACCCAACGCGCACCGGCACACCAATCCTTTTTCAGAAACTGGTGAAGCTTTGGGTCCGGCAGGGGACCCAGTGGCTTCGGGGATAAACGATTAATTCAGTCCTTGAGCAACGTAACAAGGGCTATGTTACGTACGGTGGATGAAGGGGCAGTGAAACGCTAATGACGATAGCGTGAATTTCTTTTGGCTGCGAAAGAGGCCTCACAGTGGCAGGTTACGTTTGCGCCCGGAGCAGCGTACCATCCAGCCAGGCAAGGTATGGATCGGAGCCGTCGACGATCGGTAACGCGAGTATTTCAGGCACTTCGTAGGAATGGATCTTCGCGAGTTCTTCGCGCAGCGATTCAAACAAGTCCTGACGAGTTTTGATGACCATCAGGACTTCGGAGGCTTCTTCCACAGCGCCCTGCCAGCGAAAGATGCTGCGGATTCCCGGCAGGATATTCACGCAAGCCGCGAGCTGTTGTCCCACTAAATGGCGGGCGATCTTCTCCGCTTCGCTTTGCGACTTGCAAGTGGAGAGGACTACCAGCTTATCGGTCATGTTGATCGGAGTAGAGCCTATTTTGCACCCGGCTTCGTAGTCGTCGTTGCGGGATACTTTGCCATGCGCTTTTGAATCGCTGCTGCTTCCTTAGGGTCGGTATTCAGGGTGACGTACTTCGCGAAGGCTTCGCGCGCTTCCGGGTATTCCTTCAACTTCTCGCGCGCCTCGCCCAGTTTCAGGAATGCTTCGGCCGATCCGTCATCCCACTGGGTGGCTTCGTAATAGCGATTTACCGCCGCGCGATAGTTGCCCTTCTTGCGATAGAAATCGCCTGCGGAGATTTCCTTTTTCGCCTGCAAGGGATTGAAGGTGTAGACGCGTGGAGCTTGGCCGGGGTCTTCCTCAGGCGGTTCGCCGGGTGCCAGAGTGGGCGGCGCTTTGCTCGTATCGGGTACGACGCCGGGGTTTGGTTTCGCGTCAGCGGGAACGTCTATGCGGGGCACTCCGCCCACGACCGGAACTTTCTTGCTCGGTTGCTGCGCAGAAACCTGTGTGGTTAGCAGACTGCCGGTACTGAGCGCCAAAAGAATCAGTTTGCCGCCCATAATCCAGTTGCCGCTTGCGCTACGTGCCACAATTTAAGTATAGATCCGCTGCAATGCTGCTGTGTCAGATTCCAACGAAATAGCCCTTCGTAAGCGCGCTGGCGAATTGCCTGCCTTGCCCGGAGTGTATCTATACAAAGATGCGCATGGCACAGTGCTGTACGTCGGCAAGGCGAAGAATCTTCGGAATCGGGTTCGAAGTTATTTTAACGACGATCGGCTGGCCGATACCAAGACCGGATCTCTGATCCATGCTGCTTCGCAGATCGACTACATTCACGTCGATAACGAAAAGGAAGCGCTGGCGCTAGAGAACAACCTGATTAAGCAGTGGAAGCCTCGCTTCAACATCCTGCTGCGCGATGACAAGACCTATCCGTATATCAAGTTGACCGGCGAGAAGTTCCCGCGCGTGTATGTCACGCGGCGTCTGCGCAAAGATGGTTCGACGTACTACGGCCCCTATTTCCCCGGTAACCTGGCACATCGGCTGGTCCACTTTATTCATCGCCACTTCAAGGTCCCGTCGTGCAAGATCGATTTTTCGCGCAAGCATACGCACCCGTGCCTGGAGTATCACATCCATCGCTGCCTGGGCCCATGTGTGGAGGGCTTGGTTACAGATGAACGCTACGCACAGGCGGCACGGGATGTGCGAACGTTCCTGGAAGGTCGGCACAAGGATCTGAGTGCGGAACTGCATCGTCGCATTGAGCAGGCCAGCGCCTTCATGAAGTATGAAGAGGCCGCCGGTCTGCACGATTTGCTTCGAACCGTGGAGGAGATGGGCGAGAAGCAGAAGATGGCGTCGGCTGGGAACGACGATACCGATATCTTTGCTTACTACGCCGAGCCTCCGCAGGTCGCGGTTAATCTATTCCATCTTCGTGGAGGCCACATTGTAGACCGGCGCGAATTCTTCTGGGAAGATCAGCACTCCTTCAATCCCGAAGAGTTGTTTTCGGCATTACTGAAACAGCTGTATTTGAATGAACCGTACGTTCCAGCCACGATTCATGTGCCGGTGGAGTTTGAAGAACGCGATGCGCTGGAAGAATTGCTGAGCGAACTGCGCAATCGCAAGGTTGAGATCCATACGCCGCAACGCGGGCAAAAGAAGGCGATGCTCGCGCTGGTGGAATCGAACGCGCGGCATAGTTTTGAGCAGCGCTTTCGTGTGCTGAAGCCTTCTTCGGAAGCGATTCAAGGCGCGCTGGCGGATGCACTGAATCTGGAGAAAGCTCCGCGCCGCATCGAATGCTTCGATATTTCACACATCCAAGGGACCGACAAAGTCGCGAGCATGGTGGTGTGGGAAGGCGATCGGATGAAGAAGTCGGACTATCGTAAATTCATCATCCGGACGGTAGAAGGCAACGACGATTTCGCCAGCATGCGCGAAGTGATCACGCGACGGTTCAAGCGATTGCAAGAGGAGCAGACACCGCGCGAGCAATGGCCGGATCTGGTGATTGTTGACGGTGGGCTGGGGCAATTACACGCGGCTGCTGGCGCGTTGGAGGATTTGGGGATCACGGATCAGCCTCTGGCGTCGATCGCAAAGCGCGAAGAATGGATTTACGTTTACGGGCAAGAGGATGAACCGGTCGTGCTGGATAAATTCTCGCCTGTGCTTCATCTGGTGCAGACGATTCGGGATGAAGCGCATCGTTTCGCCATCACGTTCCATCGCACGAAGCGCAACGAAAGCCGATTGCGGAGTGAGTTGTCGCTGATCCCGGGCATCGGGGAAAAGACGGCGATGAAGCTGTTGAAAACGGTCGGGAGTTTGGAACGCGTTCGGCAGTCTTCGGAAGAAGAGTTGGCTGTGATCGTGGGGAGAGCGGCGGCTCGACGGTTGCGAGCGGCGTTGTCGGGAGAGCCGCCGGTTGATTTAGCCGCAGATGAACGCGGATGAACGCAGATCCGGATGTGGCGTGAGCTTCACTTGCATAGGGGCTTTAGCTCCGCTATTGGTATTCGGTGGGAGGCTAAAGCCCCCGTGCTCGATGAATCGCACGCCACGCTCGGCCTAAAATCGGCCCTTAGCCAACTAGGAGGCCCCGGAATTGCGGGTTTGCGTAGCCTGGGAACACCGACGTTGTTTGTGTGTTGCCCAGATGCTTTGCGATTACTTCGCCCAGTACGTCGCGGAAATCGGTGGTTACTGCCAGGTCGCGTTGTTCATATAAATGATCGGGCGCTAGGCCCGGCCATTCGCCGTGGATCTTGCCGCCCTTCACGCCGCCGCCCATTGCGAACATCACGTTGGCGTGGCCGTGGTCGGTGCCTCGGGAGCCGTTCTCTTTGGCCGTGCGGCCGAATTCGCTCATGGTGACGACGCAGACATCGCTCATTCGTTCGCCCAGGTCTTTGTGGAATGCTGCGAGTGCGCCGCTGAATTCGGTCAGCAGAGTTTGCATGCGGGCAGGCTGATTGGAGTGGGTGTCCCAGCCGCCCATGTCGGCAAAGGCGACCTCCAAACCCACGCCTGCCTTGATCAAACGCGCGATCTGCATCAGGCCTTGCCCCAGGCCGTTGGGATATTGCGCACCATTGGCGGGTGTGTACGGCTGCTTGCGGATGGATTCGATCAGCTTCACGGCCTCAAACGTTTCGTGGCCCGCGCCGCTCATCACCTTGTCGAGCGTCGATTCATACATGCTCTCAAAGCTGTCCGCGCCGCTGGTGTCGCGGACTTGGAAACCTTCCAGATTGGCAATGGCGATCGCGTCATTCGAGCCGCGCAGGGTTCGGGCTAAAGAGGGTCCGATACTGACTGCCCGCACAGGGCTCACTTTGGCCGATTTTTCGGCTTGGGTAAGAGATCGATTCAGCCAGCCATCGGAGGTCGATTTGCGGCCGGGTGTGCCCGATTCCATGTAATCCTGCGCATCGAAATGCGAGCGCGTGATATCGGGCGAACCGGCTGCGTGAATGATCGCAAGCTGGTGCTCATCGTATAGCGGCTTGAGCGGCGCCATGGCCGGATGCAGTCCGAAGAAGCCGTCGAGATCGATGACGCCTTGATCACCGCCAGGCTTCGCGACCGCGAGATTCGGACGCAGGGCGTAATACGGGCTTTCACCATAAGGGACCACGGCACTCAGGCCGTCCATCGCGCCGCGTTGCAAGATCGCGACCAGGATCTTTTTGCTACGAGGCTGATCGGCCGCGCGCACAGCGCGCGTCAGCCACAGAGGAGCCGCGCCAATGCCGAAGGCCGCAATGGAAGAACTGCGCAGGAATAATCGTCGGGTTTGCATATTCGTCTCCTTCTTAGAAACTATCGGCGTTGGAAATCGGGTGAGCCGAGCACCAGGCCTGCGACCAGTTCCGGTGTCGGGGTCTTGTCGGCTAAAGCTTTGTTGATGGACGCGATGGTTTGCGGACTCGGGTCGGAACCCAACAGTCTGCGCGCCGTGATCGGCAGCAGAACAGACATGTCCTGCGCGTCACTCGAAATCTTGCCGATGTCCACGGTACTGCCCGGCAGGCGGTTGGCGGTCAGGTCCAGCGCGAAGTTCATGCGTGCCAACAAGGCGGCTGAGTTCACCCACTCGGCTGCATTGGTTGAGTAACCGGTCGGTTCCGACTTCCGATAAAGAGGCTCGCCCAGGTCGACCAAGCGCGTAGAGATAGGCATCGCGAAGCCGACATTCGCTCCGGTGGCGCGCGCCGCGCTGACCACCAGTTCAAGCGGCGTTTTCACCTTGGCTCTCCACGCACCCTCCGAAAAGAATTCTGGCGAAGTGACCATCGCCTTCACGACTTCTCGAATGTCGCCGTCGGTCTCTCGGAAGCGCTTCGCCATGCGTTCGACCAGCGCCTCTGGCGGGTCGTCTGCGACGAAGCGGCGAGCCAGCTTCAGAGATACGAAGTGCGCGGTGGCGGGATGCTTCGCGAGAATATCCAGTACCTTCTCCGCGTCACCTTTACCGCCGCCCGCTGCGATCTTTACGCCTAAAACGATCTTTTCGCCGTGGTCGTGCATGCGATCGTTGAACACGAACTGGCCGCCTTGGCGCGGCTGCTGAATGGTCCAGCCAGTGAACGCCTTCGCGACGTTTATGATGTCCTGTTGAGTATAGCCGCCGGGTTGATTCTCATTGTCCACGCCGAGGGTGTGCAGCTCCATCAATTCGCGGGCGTAGTTTTCGTTGATGCCGCGCGCTTGCTGCTTGCCCTTGGCCTTCTGTTGCAGGGCCGCGCGCAAAGCACCCTGCTTGCCCCGCTGGTTTGCCTGTTGATTCCCCTGTTCATTTGGCGCGGCGCTCTGCCAGTTGTCCAAATAGAACAGCATCGCGGGACTTTCGGCGGTGGCTTGCAGCAGGTCGCGGAAGTGCCCGAATACGTGCGGGCGGATGGCATCGCGCTCATAGGCCGTGGTCAAGACGCGATCCGCGCCCTTGCTGATATCCACGTTGAAATGGTTGAACCAGAAGTCCACCATCTGCTCCTCCAACTGGTGGTTGCTGTAGACCGCGCGATAGAGCTTGGCTTCAGTCAGGTCGTAGCCGAGCACCTGATTGGGACGCTGACCTGCGAACGCCGCTCGGCGCGCGGTCGGTTCCATCGCGGCCAGGCGTGCCATCTGCCGGTCCTGCTGACGAGGGTCGCCCTGCTTGCCCTTTTGCTTCGCTTGCTTGGCTTGGTTCGCTTGTTGCAGCTGTTGCTGGGTCTGCTGTTGCTGCTGCCGATTCTGTTGCGCATTCTGTTGCCGATTTTGTTGTAGTGCGGCCTGCCCTTGCTGAAGTTGCTGTTGCGGAGGGTCGTACTTCTCGGCGGCTTCGGCGGAACTCATCCGCAGAGTCTCCAGCGGCTGTAGGCGTTTGGCGACCTCCGGATTTTCGGCGATCTTCTCCGGATGCAGTTGTTGGTCCAGCCATTTGTCGAGCCCGAGCTGCTTCGCGGCTTCCAGGTCTCCAGGTGCAGGTCCGAAGGTCAGGCGGTTCAGTGCGTGGACAAGCCGCTGGTCGCCTTTTAGGGGTCGGGTGAATGCCGCCGGATCGATCCGGCTCTGCATGTCGTCTTTGGCGGCGTAGAGGGTTAATCCAAGAGTGGCAGCGGCAACTGTCACTAGGACGGGGGCTAGGCGTCGGGTGGTCCATCGTCCAGAAATTTTGGAATCAAGCAAATTCTTCATAAACCCGCCTTGGAAGCTAGTCAGCTTAGTCGTCCACTAGCTTAAACGCGGTGGAGTGGAAAAAGTTGCTTAAAGGGCGGGAGTCCGCTTGCTGACGCGTGCGGTTCGTTGCTGTCAAAACAGTTGCACCGAACCGTGACCATGAGGGAGCGGACTGAATCCATGCGAGTAGGCACCGCTATGAAGAAGATGAGGAAGGCTAGAATGGGACGCAACCCTGCCCCGACGGCATCAAGACGGACTCCGAGGGTAGATTTCTGTTTGAGAATCTTCGTCCAGGTCGCTACCAGTTGACTATTAGCCAAGCTCAGTTCTTCCTATTCAGCACCGGATTTGAGGTATCCGGTGTGACCTTCGTGTTCGGGTCCGGTTTGATCGTGCAGTCGCCGTTGGGACACTGCGTGAGCTTGAGCGAGTAAGTCGACTCCATCTCACAGAGCAAGCTAATTCGACCCGAGCACCGACGACCGGTCCCAGTTCGCTTGTGACCTTCCCCCGCAACCCTCCAATATCGGGTCCAGAGGACAGAAATCGGGTCAGGTCAGGATCGGAACTATAATACGGGAAGCAGTCGCCATTTGCGCCCACGTTGAGTTTGATCGGGGGCAAAATCAGCTGCTCGCCCGATACAAGAACTGGAGCTATTTTCACCATTCTAAAGCCCGGTGCGAGAATGCGAAGGGTGTATCGGCCCGCACTCAAACCCGTGAGGCGGAAGACGCCCCGGTCGTCTGACCGAATTTCTCTGGCCACGCCAGACGCTGGAGTGATAACCACCGAACTGTAGTAGCCACCAATCAGCGCACCAATCGAGTCCTGCACTTCGCCCGTGATGCTCGCGGTCGCTTCTTGCGCATGTAGCGCGAGCGCACAGCAAGTCAATAGGATCGAAAAAAGGGCGGTTCTTGGCATCGAATGGGTTGCCCCACGGAGTAAGCTTGCGACGAGAGCGACTCTGTAGACACGCCGTGTTTCCACGTTACCCCCGAAATTGATTATCAGTATACACTCGGTTTGAAACCGATTTTGGGTTCGCTCGCACCTTGTTCGCACAGAGGATTCACGAGCCGCGTGCGCAAATCAAGCGGACTCTTCCCCAGCGCTGGTGGCCCCTTCAGAACTCCGATCCCTGGCCGTCGTCCGTTTGCGGACAAGGCGGCTCGTGGGCAACTCGGACGGGCGTGGGCGTTCTATTGCCCGCCCGTTTTCTGCCTGACGGGAGGAGAAGGCGCTCTAATGGACAGGGATAGAGCAAGCGGAGGCAGCGCCTCCGCGCGGGACCGCGTCCCGCCTTCCTGTCTAAAATCGGGCTAATGAGGTCGCCCCAACGAATTGGGGAGTTGCTCGCCTGCGGTCGATTACTTCTTCTGCAACGTGCCGCGGCAGGTTTTCGCTCCGCAGTAGCACTTGTTGGTGCCGGTATCTTTTTCGAAGTTGTAGTCGATGGTCAGTTCTTCACCCTTTTTGATGGGGCGAAGACTCATATATAGGATGTGGCCCTTCATGATGCGGCCTACTAGATTTGGCTCGCAGCTATGGTTGATCAGTTCGGCACCGCTGCCGCCGACGGCTCCGTCGAGTGTCCAGTAATTATCCAACGTGTAGAGATAGGTGTAAGTGCCGTCGCCGCGCTTCTTCGTCTCCATGCGATTGCAGCGTTCGCCAGTGTATTCCATCACTTTGCGATTGAAGGGGATCGGCTCCGTGGCAATCACACCGTAGCGGTGGATCTTCGACTTGATGATCTTCAGTTTGTAGAATACGAAGTCCGGATTCAGTTTCGGAGACTTAACCAGTGCTGTTCCCATGCGCTTTGTGTAGTATTTTAGCGGAGTCCGAGGCTTTGGTGACAGATCAAATGCAGGAACTTTTCAAAATTGTGCACGTATATGTAGAACACATGCCTCCCTTGACCCTTTCCCAACCTGGCTTGCGAGCGTTTCCTGTGACCTCGGCTGTATGGCGTGGCTTCGCGGGCGTAGTTAGTTTGGCGCTCAGTTTGGCGCTTAGCGCCTGCGGCACCGCGCATCAGGGGCCGGCCCAGCATCGCAGCCAAAGCGTTCCGATGGATCAGACGATGTTGACGCGTGTCGAGATCACAATGGGCGCTGGGGAATTTCAGGTAGACGGCGGATCTACCAATCTGATGGATGCGGATTTCGACTACACGGATCCGGCGAGCAATCCCGCAGTTGAGTATCATTCCACGGGTACGCGAAGCGACCTCACTATCCGCGAGCCGGACGGTGGCTCCAGCGGCAATGACCACTACAAATGGCGGCTACGCCTAAACGACAAAGCGAACCTTGACGTGGTGGCGAAGCTGGGTGCGGGCCAAGCGAATATGAATCTGGGCAACCTGAATCTGCGCAATGTCGAATTGAACATGGGTGCCGGGCAAGTTGATATGGACCTGCGAGGGCTGCCCAAGCAAAGCTATGAGGTCCGAGTGA
>JBDTUY010000071.1:0-14317 GCA_040007495.1 Acidobacteriota bacterium
TCCGTGGGAAGATCTTGGTTGGGTTGGATAGATTGAGTGGGTCGAAGGCGCAGCGGACGCGTTGCATGGTTTCCAGGTCCGGCTCGGCGTACATCTGCGACATCATGTGCTTTTTCTCTTCGCCGACCCCGTGCTCACCAGTGATGGAGCCGCCCTTATCGATGCAGAGTTGCAGAATGCGTTCTGCGAACTTCTCCGCTGCGTGTTCCTGACCTTCGATGCTTCGATCATAGAGCACCAGAGGATGCAGATTGCCGTCGCCTGCATGGAATACGTTAGCGACGCGAAGGCCAGTTTCCCGGCTCATCCGTTCGATCTCGTCAAGCACGGCGGGTAGCGCGGTCCGCGGGATCACACCGTCTTGCACTATGTAGTTGGGCGAGATTCGTCCCATCGCGGCGAAGGCCGCTTTGCGACCTTTCCAGACTACGGCGCGTTCGGCTTCGTTCTGCGATAGACGGATCTCCCATGAACCGTGCTCGCGACAGATGGCGTTGACCTCGGTCATGAGTGCGTCGACTTCGGCAGAGGGTCCGTCGAGCTCGACCAGGAGGAGGCCTCCGCAATCCGGATAGTTCGCATGAACGGCGGCTTCGGCGGCTTGAATCGAGAGGTTGTCCATCATCTCGATCGCGGCGGGAAGAATGCCTGCGGCGATGATGGCGCTGACCGCGGCTCCCGCTTCGTTCTGTGTGTGGAATGCGGCTAGCAGGGTCTGAATGCGCTCGGGTTTCTTGACGATGCGCAGAGTGATCTTGGTGGTGATGCCGAGCGTTCCCTCCGCGCCCACGAAGACGCCCATCAGATCGTAACCAGGCGCGTCGAGGGTCTGGCCTCCCATGTGGACGAGCGTGCCATCCGGCATCACGACTTCGAGGCCGAGCACGTGCGTGGTGGTGAAGCCGTATTTGAGGCAGTGCACCCCGCCCGAGTTCTCCGCGACGTTGCCGCCGATGCTGCAGACGGATTGCGAAGAAGGGTCGGGGGCGTAGAAGTAATTCGCGCTGGCTACACGGTTGGTGACTTCAAGGTTAATGACGCCCGGCTCAACCACAACGCGGCCATTCTTGAGGTCCACTTCGATGATCCGGCGCATGCGCGCGAGGCTGATGACTACCCCGCCCTTGACTGGTAGTGCTCCACCGGAGAGACCAGTGCCTGAGCCTCGCGCGACGAAGGGGATGCGGTGTTGGTGGCAGATGCGGACGACGGCTTGTACTTCTTCGGTGGTTTCGGGCAGCAGGACTGCGAGAGGCATCACGCGGAAGTTGGTGAGGCCGTCGCAATCGTAGGTGCGGAGTTCTTCGGGCGTGAAGACTACGGCTCGGTCGCCGATGGCGGCTCGGAAGGCGTCGAGGAGGGCCTGGGGCGCCGTGGTCATAGGTTCCATAATCGTGCTTTCAGAGTGAAGCGGACATTTGTGGGTTATAGTCGGCTCGGCAGCCGACTTGCTGGCATGACTGCCGCCGTTTGCGGCCAAGCACCCCACATCGCTTGGTCGCGGCAGAGTAACACTATATCTATAGATAGCGGTAGGCTTCCAGCGTTAAGAAGTCTTGGCACTCCGGGTTCACCATCATGTGCTCGAACAGGGTCGCCGCTTGTGGGAACTTGCTTGCGTCGAACTTCGCTTGGCCGATGGTGGTGCGAATATGCTCCAGCTGATTCTTGATTGTTTCACGGACGAGCGCACCAGTGATCGTGCTGCCGTTGCTCAGTTGCTTGCCATGATGCAGCCATTGCCAGACCTGCGTACGCGAGATTTCTGCCGTTGCGGCGTCTTCCATCAGGTTGTAGATCGGTACGCAACCGGAACCGCGCAGCCAGGATTCTAGATATTGAATGCCGATGTCGACGTTCATCTTCAGGCCGGCTTCGGTGATCGCGCCTTCCGGGACCTTCAAGAGGTCGGCTGCCGTCACGTGAACCTCTTCACGCTTCACGTCAATCTGATTTGGGGTCGGCATGTGTTCGTCGAACACTTGCTTCGCCAAGCCCACCAAGCCCGGGTGCGCAACCCAAGTACCGTCATGCCCTGCCTTGACCTCACGCAGTTTGTCGAGGCGAACCTTTTCGAGCGCGGCGTCATTCGCGGCTGGATCGTTCTTGATCGGAATCTGCGCGGCCATGCCACCCATGGCGTGAATGCCGCGGCGATGGCAGGTCTGGATCAGCAGGTCCACGTACGACTTGAGAAAGTGCTTGTCCATCGTGACGGTGGAGCGATCCGGCAGCACGAACTCCGGATGGTTGCGCATCACCTTAATGAAGCTGAAGATGTAATCCCAACGTCCGCAGTTGAGACCCGCGGAATGGTCGCGCAGTTCCCACAGGATCTCATCCATCTCAAACGCGCCGAGGATAGTTTCAATCAACACCGTGGCTCGGATAGTACCGTTCGGAACTCCGCAATACTGTTGGGCGAAAACGAATACGTCATTCCACAGGCGAGCTTCCAGATGGCTCTGCATCTTAGGCAGATAGAAGTACGGACCCGAACCCTTGGCCATCAGGGCCTTCACGTTGTGGAAGAAATACAGGCCGAAATCGAAGAAGGAACCAGAAAGCTGCTGCCCGTCGATCTCGGCGTGCTTTTCCATTAAGTGCCAGCCTCGCGGGCGGATCAATAGAACAGCATGCTTCGGATTGAGTTTGTATTCTTTGCCTTCGGGGCTGGTGAAACCGATGGTGCCGCGCACGGCGTCGCGCATGTTGACTTGCCCGAACACATTGTTGGACCAAGTCGGCGCGTTGGAATCCTCAAAATCCGCCATGAACGTATTGGCACCGCTGTTCAAGGCGTTGATGACCATCTTGCGTTCCACCGGACCGGTGATTTCGACACGGCGATCGGCGAGGTCGACAGGATAGGGGGCAACCTTATAGTCACTCTTGCGAATGTGTTCGGTTTCAGGGAGGAAATCCGGTAGCTGACCCGCGTCGATCGCCTTTTGCCGGACGATGCGCGCTTCCAAAAGTTCACGGCGACGGCCGTCAAAGCGACGGTGCAACTCGGCTACAAGGGCGAGAGCTTCGACCGACAGAATCTCTTCACATTCGGGGGGGATAGGGGCGTTGAACGTAATGCCGCTACGCTGTACTTGCGGGCTGCTCATTTGTTGGATTTCCGTCTTTCATTGGAGCATTCGCAGGCGGGATGTGTCAAACGCCGACCTGTAGTTACAGGTGTAGCCGAAATAACTCTCCGCCAGTCAAGGCTCGGTCCGTGGTTAGTGTGAAGGTGTCAGATCCAGAACAAAATTGACCGTAACTTCGGCCATGGCTTCCGACAGCTTTCCATCCAGTACGTAGGGTTGGTACTCCCACTGACTGACGACCCTAAATGCCTCCTCAGCAAGGAGTATGGGTCCACTGACAAGACCCAGGCCACCGGTCGTGCCATCCTTGTGAATCGTCAGCATCAGTACCACCTTGCCTTGGATGCGTTTCGCCTTGGCCTCGGACGGATATACGGGATTCACTACTTTGGTTCGCGTGCCAGGTTTGTTTGAACTGGAAGGCGGCGCTGCAGCGGACGGGGCCGACTGCGCATTGAATACCGGAGGATCTAGCGCGGCAGATTTTTCAACTGATATTGTCGCGATCACGGGCGCGACCTTCAACGGCACAGTGAGATCCAATACCGTAATTCCAGGGGTGGGCTTGGATCGGTATTTGGCAAGGGCCTGCACCACATTTAGCGGAAGCGCTTTCGCACTGGAATCCGAGGCGACCGTTACGGCAATCGGTGTTCCCTCCGGGTCCATTTTGAGATGGATTTTGACTGCCGCCATTCCGGTGAATGCTGCGGCGTTCGGACCATAGTCAGGCTCCGCAGTTTGAGTCAAGTGAGATTCACTACTGGAACCCACCTGGGCTTCCAAACCCTGGATTAAGGGAACAGACAGTATGAGAAACAGTAGCTTTTTCATCGTTTCCGCAGTATAACGCGAAATATTCTTGCTCGGGTCGAACTATTTCTGTATGCATTCTTTTCGCTTGCAAAGCCATTTCAGAGGCGTATACTCAGGCCAAGAAAATTGGGTGGCTCAGTGAAAGGATGTGCCCGGGAACGGCATTCCGAAGCTGAGGCTTGAATGGGTTCGTCCAGTACGGATGTGGGGCGTAGGGGGAGCGGTTGTCGATGTCGTGCGCTTACTTTCTGCGAATGCCACGTCTGTGCTTTCAAGAAAAGGGGTGCAGCACATGCAACGCTATCTAGCGGGGATTGCAGTTTGTCTCGCGCTGTTTTCGACCAGGTTGGTATCGCAGAATTCCAAGGTCGAGAACAGCGCCTCAGTTGTTGGAACCGTTACGGACGCGACGGGAGCAGTCATTCCGAATGCCGCTCTGGATCTCACGGCCTCCACTCGTGGAGTGAAGTACACGGCCACGTCGGATGTCCGCGGCCAGTACGCGATCAAGAGTCTACCTGCAGACAAGTTTGTTCTACAGGTTGTGGTCCCGGGGTTTAAGACGTATCGACGTGAGAATCTGCAGGTCGCGGTTGGTCAGACCGTGCGGGTCGATGTGAGGCTGGAAGTTGGTGCCGCCTCGGATTCCATCACGATAAGCTCCGAAACGACCTTGCTGAAGTCGGACACCGGGGCATTGGTGGTCAACGGCATGCCGGGCGGGACATCGCAATACAGACTGGATCAGCTACCTGTCTTGCAAGTGGGTGCTGCGAGGGGTGGCATGGCCCCCGTGCAGATGACCCCAGGGGTTGCCTATCAGATGGCCGACTCCCGTTTTCGGGCTGAGACGGATCGCTACAACGCCGAACTTCGTTCGCGGTACCCGCAGTTAGGAACGCAGGAGTATGGTCAGTACGCCGAGAATGAGTTCACGACGCCTGCAGCCGATCCGCTTTCGACCTTCGGCACAGATGTAGATACCGCGTCCTACAGCAACGCACGTCGCTTTCTGCGCGATGGGCAGATGCCTCCTCCGGAATCGGTGCGGATCGAAGAGCTGATCAACTATTTCAGCTACGACTATCCTCTGCCGGAAAAAGGCAAGCCGGTTTCGATGACGACACACGTGATCAAGAGTCCGTGGAACGAGCAGCGATTGCTGCTGCACGTGGGCCTGAGAACGCAACCCATCGCGGCTGAAGATCTGCCGCCCAGCAGTCTCACGTTCCTGATCGATGTATCGGGATCGATGTCGCCACCGGATCGTCTGCCGCTGATCCAGCAGGCACTGCAAATGCTGGTGCGCCAGTTGCGTCCGCAGGATAGAGTGTCGCTGGTAGTGTATGCGGGAGCGTCGGGTACAGTGCTGAAACCGACCAGCGGCGGGGAGCAGGATACGATTCTGAGCGCGATTCGCAATCTATCTGCCGGAGGTTCCACTAATGGGGCGCAAGGGATTCGGCTCGCGTACCAGACGGCTAGGCAAGCGTTTTTGAAAGACGGCAATAATCGCGTGATCCTGGCTACGGACGGCGACTTCAACGTCGGCGTCACTAGCGACGATGAACTGGTACGGCTGATCGAAGAGGAACGCAAGTCGGGAGTTTTCCTGAGTGTGTTCGGCGTGGGCCGCGACAACCTGAAGGATTCCAAGATGCAGAAGCTGGCCGATCATGGCAACGGGACGTACGCATATCTTGATTCGTTGAGCGAGGCTCGTAAGGTGTTCGTACAGGAATTGGGCGCGACATTAGTAACGGTCGCCAAAGACGTGAAGCTGCAGATCGAGTTCAACCCGGCTCGTGTGAAGGAGTATCGATTGATCGGATACGAGAAGCGGCTACTGCGGCCGGAGGACTTCAACGACGACACCAAAGACGCGGGCGACATGGGCGCGGGCCATCAGGTGACGGCGTTCTACGAGATCATCCCAACCGAATCGGCATCCAGCAGCAGCGGCGTGGACGGACTACGCTACCAGGAAGTCCGCAATGCTCCTGCGCCCAACACAGCCGCACGACCGGCTGAAATGGCGTGGGTCAAGATGCGATACAAGGCTCCGCAGAGCGATACCAGTCAGTTGCTGGAGTGGCCGGTAGCAGCGGGTGCGCTCGACTTCAGGCAAGCACCGAAGGATGTCAGATTCGCTGCGGCAGTGGCGGAATATGGACTGTTACTGCGGCATTCAAAGTTCGCCGGCAATGCGACCTTGAATCAGGTGCTGAGCATCGCGAGCGAAACTACAGGTGCGGATCTGGCGGGGCATCGCACGGAGTTCCTTGACTTGGTGAGGAGGGCGTCCCAGTTGTCTGGACGCTGATGGGGGGCGAACGTGGGGCAGCGACTCTTCCGACTGCCCCACTTCGTTATCGTTCAAAACCTACTTAACGGACTGGTCAACTTTTTTCGCGCCTTCGTCCACCTTCTTTGCCGTAACCTTCGCTACTTTCTTGGTGTCCGTGGCCGTGACCTTGGCTACTTTCTTGGTGTCGGTAGTTGTCGTTTTCGCTACACTCTTGGTGTCCGTTGCGGTGGCTTTGGCTACCTTCTTGGTCGCCTTCGCAGTGGCCTTACCCGCCTTCTCGGTGTCCTTGCCCGCCACTACCGCACCCTTCTTCACGTCCGAACCGACGGTCTTGGCGTCGTCTTTGGCGGTTTCTGCGTTCAACGCAGCAACGCCGATCGCAATTGCGAAACAAACTGTTAACATTTTGTTCTTCATGATTCTAATGTTACCGGGAGGGTTGTAGTTCCGATATCAGGTGCGCAAGCTATGGAACCTGCCATTTCTGCGGGACGGAGTTCACTAACGAGTAATCTCAACAATACTCCGTGAACCCGACGAATCCGGAAGGTCGTACTCGAAGACGACCCGCATATTCCATTTAACGTTCTTCGGCTCGCGTCGCGCCTCGTTGATTTCGTTCGCGGCATCGGGACCCTTGTACAGCAGCACGCGGGTTCCTTTGCGGAGAGCAGGCGCGAAGAGTGGAATGGCTCGGGTGAGCGGGGCGACAGCTCGTGCGGTGATGATGTCGACGGGATGGTTCGCAAGGTAGGCTTCGGCACGCTCAGGCAGAACTTCTACGTTCGCTAGTGCGAGTTCTTCGGCAGCAGATGCGATAAATGCCGCTTTCTTCTGAGTCGACTCCAGCAGTGTGAATCGAGTGTCTGGCAAAACCAGCGCAAGCGGAATGCCGGGGAATCCTGCGCCGGACCCGGCATCGGCGATATGCTTGGCCCCATCGAAGAGCCGCCAGGGAAGAACGGAATCTAAGACATGCTTAATGGCGGCCTCACGCGGATCGAGGATGCGGGTCAGGTTGAAGTACTGGTTAGCCTCAACGATTAACTCCAGGTGGCGGGCCGCGTGGGCGATGCAGTCGTCGCGATGCGGCAGATCGGCGGGCAATAGTTGGCTGAGTTCCAGGGCGAATGACACTAGCTCTAGAGTAGCGGTTGTCGTAATGGCGATTCGGAACGTGTACGCAGCAAGCGTCCAACCTGCTGTAATGGACGACTAGGATTTGTAATGATGCCCCTCCGGAGAGCGAAACGGCGATGAACATCGATACGCGATTGGAGCAGTGGAAGCAACAAGGGGTCATATCAACGGAGCAGTGCGTCTTCCTTGCGGGACTTTCGCGAGGAGAGCCGCTCTCCGTATTTCTTGAGCTGAATATCCTGCTGTACGCCGGAGTCCTCGCGCTGGTTGGCGGGCTCGGATGGACCGTCAGCACGTGGTCGCAGCAATTGGGTGATGTTCTGGTGATCTCCGCCCTTACTGGGATTTTCAGCTCGTGCTTTTGGTATTGCTTCTCCCGCGGACCGGCCTGGTCGCCATCAGAAGTTCCGTCATCCAGCCTGATGTTCGATTACGTTCTGTACCTCGGCAGCCTGATATGGTCACTGAATCTCGCATACGTTGAAACGCGACTGCATTTGTTTTCCGGGCAATGGGACGACTACCTGCTTGCGACTGCGTTGCTGTTCTTCTTCTTGGCTTACCGCTTCGATAATCGCTTCGTGTTGTCACTCGCACTGTCTTCGCTGGCGGGATGGTTTGGGCTCACGATCTCGCATTGGCCATCCCATCAAGATGAGGCGTACCGGCAGTATGCGATTGCTTACAGCTTTGTCGTCGCCGGTGCGGGCGTCGCACTAAAGCGTCAAGGTTGGAAGAAGCACTTCTTAGACACTTATCTGAACATCGCGGCCAATGTACTATTTTGGGCCGTGCTCTCCGGAGTCATTCAGCAGGAGGGATTTGCCTGGTTTCTGGCCCTGGTTGCCTTGTGCGTATCCTGTCTGGCCTGGGGCATTCCGCGCCGGCAGTTCGCGTTCGTCGCTTACGCCGCTGTATATGGCTATGTGGGCATTAGCTCCGTCCTGCTTCGCAGCGTAAACGACGCGGGCGGTCTGCTCATGTACTTCGTTGTTACCGGCATAGGCATGTTGGTACTGCTAGTCAAGACCGCGCGTAAGTTCGGGAGAGATGCATGAGAACCTACAGCGAATCCAATGAAGAGGCTCTGAGGGCCCGCAGTCTGTTGAGAGACTGGGCCGGTGAAGGATTTCTGAACGAAGCTCAATACAAACGGATGGAGCAGGAGACTGTATGTGATCTGCGGCGGACCAATATTTTCCTCCGAGTGGTGATGTTTTTCTTTACGGTGATCGTCGTGGTGGCGGTCGTGGGCCTTTTATTCCTCATGTTTGACGCTGGGAGTTCACAACCTAGCGGCGTCTTATTCCTGGTTTTCGCGGCCATCTCCTATGCAGCTGCTGAAAAATCGGCTTCACGGGGCCTGTATCGTCATGGGATCGAGGAAGCCTTCGCAGTTTGCTCGGTGGGGTTGGGGTGCCTGGGGCTGTTCGTGTTTTTGGATAGAAGTGATGGAACGGAATTTCTGATCCCTACACTAGGGGCGCTCTCTTCGCTGTGGATCTGGCATCGCTTCGGCCTCGCTTATGTGTTCGTTGCGGCGATGATCTTCGTGGCGTGGTTGGCGACCAGCATTGCCGATTCCCATTCAGGACAACATCTATTCGTCGCGGCGGTCTATACAGTCGGCCTGATCGGTGCGGCAGCGGTACGTGGCCGCTACCGCCTCACGTATCTGAAGGAGAGGTACTCGATTGCCGAAGCTTTGCTGTGGCTTGGCATCTATCTGGCATTTAATCTGCAACTCTCGTCGGCGGACTTGCTTAGGGAATGGCTGGACGTGCACACCAGTATGGGTGACTTCGCGGGAACGTTCTACTGGATCACCTGGGGGCTGACCTGGTGCATTCCACCTGTCGTACTGTATCGCGGCATTCGGACAAAAGATCGGTACGTGATGGCGGTCGGTGGTATCACCATGATTCTGACGCTGGTCACCAACAAAGCGTATCTCGGATGGCCGCGGCATACCTGGGATCCGATGCTGCTGGGGACGTTGCTGATCGGTGTCGCGATACTTCTGCAGCGTTGGCTCGCCAAAGGGGAGAACGGAATTCGCAACGGTTTTACCGCGCAGCGCCTGTCGGGCAATGACAAGGGTCGGATGAGCGCAGTGTCGGTCGCGTTTGGGTTGGCAGCGCCGCAGGCAACCTCCGTGAATCCGGAAGCCTCCGACTTCCATTTCGGTGGCGGCTCTTCGGGAGGCGGCGGGGCTTCGGGAGAGTTCTAGGTTTGTGCCCGTGTTTACCCACGGGGCTTGGCAATACCGACTTTCGCGGTTCTTGACCCAAGCCTACTCCGGCGCGTAGTAGCCTTTGCGTGCTGCGACGGTCTTTGCCTTCCGTACATCTTCAGATAAAGTGACCCGAATCTTGCGCCACTTGCCGCCATCTGCGCGTTGCGGAGGTTGGTAACCGATGACGTAAATATTCTTCATCGCCAGTGCAATCTTCTCTGCGATCTCTGGCAAACCGTGGCGATCATTCGCGTGGAAGTGCAGCCCGCCCGTCAACTTGGATAAATCTTCCAACAGGTACGATCCAAAGCGTTCGCCATTCGTGCGATTCCGCCCGCTGATGGAGATGGAATAGACCTGCGTGTCGGCTTCCTTGGCGAGCGACCGAAGGTCGGACTCCGTGTGGCGACTAGCATTGTCCCCCCCATCGGATACGATCAACAAGACACTCCGCTTATGACGAATACGGCGGGCCTCGGTGAGTCCTTCGTAAGCCGCATCGATCAACGCAGTGTCTCCATTGGGCAGGGGGAGTCGCCGCAGATCCAATAGCGACCTAAGGTCGGATGGGAACGCACCAATGAGTCGCGGAGCATCCGCGAAGCTGATCAGGAATCCGCCGTCTGCCTCTCCCACAGCGTTGAGTACCGCATGAACTGCGTCCAGGGCCTGAGGCAGTCTCGACACCATGCTGCCGCTGACATCCAGGATGACCCCCAACATAGCAGGTGCATCTTCGCGCGCAAATGAATGGATGGCTTGCTGTTCGGAGTTATCGAAAACACTAAAATGTTCTTTCCGCAAGCCGATCACGGCGGATCCTTCACGATCCACCACACTGACGGGTACCAGTGTCAGGCGAGCCTCGGCAGCAAAATCCGCCGAGGTCGCCGGTATAGGAGATCGTCGATCTGCGGATTCCGCACCAATCGCTACCGACAACAGAAGGGCCAGGAGCGACCGGGTTTTATTCATCATTCGAGCACCCGTCCACTATTCGCTAGTCCACTACAAAGAAGGTATCTATGGTGCGGAGGGTACGAAGTTTCCACCCAGTATCTTCGGTCCGGCTGACCAGTTGAGCGCTGACGGTACACGCGCCGGTTGGCACGATGGCTTCAGTCTTCCAGAAAAGAAATCTGCGGTCCTGGACCTTTGCGCAGACGGTACGAGTGCCAGACGTCTCATAGACAACGGATTTGGAACTTGCGTCATAGCGGAGGCCCGGGATCTGCGCAAGGATCGGCGCAGCGCCAGCGGATTCGTCGGAACCAAAGAGCGGCGCACCCGGGTAAACATAGTCGATCACGACACGGGCCCGACCGGTTTCTTTGTCGATTTCAAACTCAAAGATGTGTCTGGTTGACGGTTCGGCTCGTTGAGGACCTCCAGTAGTCAGAAGCTCGGGAGCCACGCTGGCGAGTTGAAGCTTGGTGCCTCCCAATGACGGAATCGCCAGAGCTGTGGTCAGGAATAGGGCGCCGATTAGCTGGTGGCCTTTCGAGTGAAGGAATCTGGATGCAAACATTTTGTTACCTCTCTTGGAACGCTAACCGTAAACCCTTGTGAATTTGTAGTGGTTCGTACTCAGCGTGCGGTCAATCAAGCCGCAGGACAAGAGATTAGCTGTAGTTCGGCAGATCTCGTAGTGCCCCGCCCGGCACGAGTCGGCTTGCTGCTCGGCTATGGAAGTTTAAAACGCGCGTTGCTGAAGATAGAGACCATCATCGTGTGATTTAGATCCAACGCGGAACCCGAGCGTTGGAATACGGCCTGGTTCATATAGCCAAGCTCCAAGCGCCAGCCAGGCTTTAGGTGAATGCCCATAGCCGCATAGGCACGATTCTGGTCCAGCACAGAGCGAGCAACATACGGCTTCACGTAGAACCAGATTTCGTTATACGCTGTCCAGTACGTCCGCTTCCCAAGTGGAATCGTGACTTGTTCCCAGGCCCTGAAGCGATTCTCATAGCGATAACCCGCCGAGGGATCGGCGCTTCCAAGAAAGCGTTGCTCCATACGGAACCGGGAGGTCAGCGCCGCTGGACCGGCACGATAGCGCCACAAGGCTTGTTCCCAAAGTCGATGTTCGTGCTGCGCCGGTGTTGCAGGGGAGCGATTGCCAAAGGAATAGCTGCGGGCAAAAGCGTACCCCGCAGAGAGCGTCAAAGCAGGATTCACGTCATAGTTCATCGCAGGACGAACCAATAACTGCTGCCACGAGAGAAGAACATCGTGACGCCTGTACTGTGCCTCAAGATGAACGCCCCATTTCGACTTACCCAACGGATGGTCGCCAAAATAATTGAACCAGCCATGGGCATTCTGATTCACCGTTCTTGGTTCCGCCGACAACGGCGCTTGGGTCAAGGCCAGAACGAATGCAAACGCGATGCGTGTTTTGAGCATGTTTTGAGAAAAGCAGAAGGCCTCCGGATGATGCATACCAGCAGGCAGGAAGAGCACGGCCAGAAACGATGGTCTGAATCCATCCTGATCACGCCTGTCGCAACACAACAAGCGACTAACTACACTTTGGTCCAGCCCGTAGTCTGGTGCTGTATGTACAGCAGTTTGGGATTGATCCAATACTCGTAATCGGTTTTTCTATAGATGGAGGCGTGACCGTCGCCGGCCCAAAATGGTCGGCACCATTCACAACCACACCATGGACAAACTTATTCGAGGCATTCAACATTTCCAACAGCATGTGTTTCCCACCAATCAGACACTCTTCAAGGAACTGGCCTCGGGCCAAAACCCTGAGGTGCTGATGGTGGGATGTTCAGACTCCAGACTCGCGCTGGATTTAATCACTCAATGCGCACCGGGCGACATGTTTGTTTGCCGGAACGCCGGCAACATCGTACCGCCGCACGCCGACACGGATGCGGTGTCCGCCACGATTGAGTTCGCGGTCAGCGCGTTAAACGTCCAACATATCGTAATCTGCGGGCATTCAGACTGCGGCGCGATGAAAGGACTGCTTCATCCTGAAAAAGTGTCTGATATGCCGCAAGTCCGTCGTTGGATCCGGCACGCGGATGGCGCTCGCAGGGCCTTGGATGAACTGAATCCAGGCGCGACCGAAGAGCAAGCGCTGGTGGCGGTAACCAAGCTCAACGTTCGACTTCAGTTGGAGCATCTTCGGACGCATCCGCATGTGTTCGCCCAGACTCGCACTCGAAACCTGAAGCTGCACGGATGGGTTTTTGATATCGCATCCGGGGCCATCGAGACTTGGGATGAAGAGAAGGGGGTTTGGGGAACACTAACGACTAACTGCTCCACCTCGACGCCACATTTGCGTGAGATGGTTCCAAATCTCACCTTGAAATCGCGACCGATCCACGCCTTCTCCGTCGCCGGAGATTGAGGCTTACGTAATGTACATGCAAGCGGATCAAATACTTAAATGAATCTATCGACCTTCAAACAAGATCTACTGGCTTCCGTGGTGGTTTTCCTGGTCGCGCTGCCTTTGTGCCTGGGCATTGCAATCGCCTCAGGCCTGCCACCCGCCGCCGGACTGATCACAGGCATCATCGGCGGGATCGTAGCCGGATCACTTTCTGGATCTCCCCTGCAGGTCAGCGGACCGGCGGCGGGCCTCGCCGTTCTGGTCTACGAAATTGTACAAACTCAGGGGCTGACCTCGCTCGCCGTGATCGTGATGCTAGCTGGACTGATTCAGGTGGGGGCCGGCTTGCTTAAAGCGGGACAGGTCTTCCGCGCTATCTCGCCATCGGTTGTCTATGGAATGTTAGCGGGCATCGGCGTGCTGATCCTTGGGGCGCAGGTTCACGTGATGGTGGACGGCAAACCTCGTGAGAATGGTTTGGCCAATATATTGGCCATTCCCGAATCGATTGGCAAAGCTCTGTTCCCGGTGGAAGGCAGTAGCTTTCATCTGGCAGCGTACGTCGGCATCGGCACCATCGCGATTCTGGTCCTGTGGGCTCGTTTCGCACCACCATCGTTGAAATGGATGCCCGGTGCCCTTGTGGCCGTCGTGGTATCCACCGTCGCCTCCGCAGTAATGGCTCTCCCCATTAAGTATGTGGAACTGAGCGATAACTTCTTCGGAGCAATTCAAATCCTTCCGTTCGGACAACTGCCCCAGATTATCAACGGTGAGATCATCCTGCTCGCGTTCACTGTCGCCTTCGTGGCGAGTGCGGAAACGTTGCTGTCCGCCGCTGCCGTGGACCAGATGCACAATGGACCGCGCGCCAATTACAACAAAGAACTGATATCGCAGGGCGTCGGCAATACGCTGTGCGGCATCGTGGGATCACTTCCCATGACCGGTGTGATCGTCCGTAGTGCGACCAACGTTGCTGCGGGTGCCAAGACCCGTCTATCGGCCATCCTGCACGGCGTCTGCCTGCTGGCGCTGGTGGTCGCGGCTCCAAAGCTGCTGCGGATGATCCCGACGGCCAGTCTTGCCGCGATTCTGGTTTACACCGGCTACAAGCTGGTGAACATCCAAAACATGAAACGACTGCTACGTTATGGCGGCGCTCCGATTGTGATTTATGCCGCGACCCTGATTGGGATCGTTGCCACCGACTTGCTAAAGGGCATTTTGATCGGTCTGGCCCTATCGATGCTAAAGGTCATCTACGCGCGTACGCATTTCCAAATGCGTACGGAACAGGCCAATGGCGGACGGCGTCACGATCCAGCGGGCGAGCCACGCGGCCATCGCGTCCGGCG
>JBDTUY010000072.1:0-14109 GCA_040007495.1 Acidobacteriota bacterium
ACCAGTCTGCTGCCGGGAATCCTGCGCAACATACATGACAACGCTCGCCATTTTTCGGATTTCCGCCTGTTCGAGATTGGCCGTGAAGTGCACCCCGACCATGAATCGCCGCACATTGTCGCGACGATCTTCAGCAAAGAGGCGGCATCGGGCTCGGCAAATCTTCTGGAGTTGAAGCGGCTTGCTGAATGCTTATTGCCGAGCGCGCAGATTCGCCCCACGTCGGACGTTCGGGGCTTTGAACATCCGCATCGCGCGGCTAACGTGCTTGCAAACGGCACGATCATCGGCCGCCTCTTCGAGTTCCATCCAAACAAAGTGGAGCAAGGTCGCGCTGCGGTGCTGGATCTGGATCTTACCCTTCTGGAACAGGCGCAAGCCATCGCGGTCCGCTATCAACCCTTGCGGCGTTTCCCGGAAAGCGCGTTCGATCTGTCGGTGGTCGCGCCTGCTCGGGCGCTGGTGGCCGATGTGCAAGGTGCGCTGCAGACGTTGGCTGGACCGTCGTTGCTTACTATCGATTTTCTGCGTGATTTTGCGCTGCCGACGGGCGAACGCAGCTTGTCTTATCGCATGACGATGGGTGCTGTGGATCGTACATTATCGACTGAAGAGGTTGGAGTCATTCGTTCCGCGATCATCGACGGCATGCGCTCGGCTGGGTATGAATTGCGGGTTTGATCAGGAGGGTGGCGTTTACGCCGCGCAGGGGTTGACCCCTGCCAGCTTGAAGGGTGAAGATCATTGCGCTTTGAAGCGGACCTGAAGGTCCACGCGACGTAAACGCCACCCTCCGCCTGCTCAGCGCAACGCACCTGCTAGAAACCTGGCCTGAGCACTGACTACAACCTCGCCGTCCTTCGCTTTCGCGTGAACATAGGTGCCATCGGACAGCATGTGCCGTGCATTGCGAGTGTCTTCCAGATACAAATTCAGTATCCCGAGCACCCGCGCTTGCAGTCTTGGATTCTCAATTGGAAACAATACTTCGACGCGGCGATAAAGGTTGCGGCCCATCATGTCCGCGCTGCCTAGATAGATTTCTTCCGCTCCGGCATTCCGGAAGTAATAGACGCGGCTGTGTTCCAGAAACCGCCCCACAATGCTGGTCACGCGAATGTTCTCGCTGATGCCCGGCACGCCTGGACGCAGGCAACACACGCCGCGAACTAGAAGATCCAGTTGCACACCAGCCTGCGAAGCCCGATACAACGCGCGAATGATGCTGGGATCTTCCAGCGAATTCATCTTCATGATGATGCGTGCCGACTCGCCGTGCCTGGCGTGTTCGGTTTCGCGCTCAATCAATTCTTCCATGCGCGATAGCAGTGTGACTGGGGCCACCAATAGCTTTCGGTAGGATTTTTTCGCGGAGTAGCCGGTCACGAAATTAAACAGATCGGTCGCGTCCGCAGCGATCTCCTCGTCTGTAGTCAGAAAGCTCAGATCCGTGTACAGACGGGAGGTCGAGGGATTGTAGTTGCCGGTGCCCAAATGAACGTAGCGACGGATCTTGTGACCCTCGCGACGTACCACCATGGCGACCTTCGAGTGTACCTTCAGACCCATCAACCCATACACCACGTGGACGCCGGCTGCTTCCAGGGATTTCGCCCATTCGATGTTGCTCTCCTCATCGAAGCGGGCCTTCAATTCCACCAGAACGGAAACTTGCTTGCCCTGCTCAATCGCTGTCAGCAGGCTTTCCACAATCGGAGACTTGGGCCCGACGCGATACAACGTAATTTTGATAGCGAGTACGTCTGGGTCCAAAGCGGCAGTGCGCAGAAATTCTGCTACGGGCTGAAACGATTCAAAGGGATGGTGCAGCAAAACGTCGCCACGCCGCAGCACCGCAAAGATATCGTCTTTCCCCGCCACCGACAAGGCAGGCGGCGTATAGGAAAGAAACGGAGGGTCCTTCAAATCCGGACGGTCCACCGCTAGCAATTCGCGCAGTCGGCCCAGATCCAAAGGGCCATCGAATTCATACACGTCGCGGCGGTCCAGTTCAAGATTTTTCAGCAGAACATCCAGCAGATCCGGTGGAAGCTGCCGCGAAATGTTGCCGCTGGCCTGGCTCGACACCTGCAACCGCACCACGGCGCGGAAACGGCGCTGCCACACGGCCTCCTCCACGGTCTCTAGAAGATCGTCGCTCTCCACTTCCTGCACTTCCACTTCGGCGTCGCGCGTGACGCGAAATGGATACGCGGCAATGATCTCCAATCCCGGAAACAACGCCTCAAGATTCGCGCGAATCATGTCTTCCAGCCAGACTACGGTTGGGCGGATCGGGGGATGCACGCCATGACTCCGGCCAGCCTGCGCGTCCTGTTCCGCCTTCTCCGGGGTCCGGACAAAGACCAACTGCGGCAGCGTGTCGGGCACCTTCACGCGAGCAAAGCGCTTCGCCCCTTTTTCGTCCCGCAGCGCGACGGCCAGGTTCAGACTCAAATTTGAAATGTGCGGAAACGGTCGGCCGGAATCGAAGGCCAGAGGTGTTAGTACGGGGAACACGGTCTCACGGAAATATTCGTCCAGTGATTGCCGTTCTGGTGTTCCAAGATCGGTGTACTCGCGTACATCGATACCCTCTTGCATCAAAGCGAGTTCCAGTTCGCGCCACGTTTCCTGGGCAGCGGTCATTAAATCGCGGACGTCGGCTCGCAGACGATCCAAGCGTTCGGCGATCAAACTGTCATGCAGCGATCCCGCCTTCTGCTTTAAGACGGCGAACCGGACCATGTAGAATTCGTCCAGATTTGAAAACAGAATCGAGAGAAATTTTACCCGTTCCAACAGCGGATTGGCCGCATCCCGTGCCTCCTCCAACACTCTGTGTTGAAACAGCAGAAGACTGTGTTCACGATCCAGGTAAAGCGCAGGGTCTTCCAACGAAAGAGCCGTCGGCTCAGTGGCTGGAGCTGCACCGGCCGTAGTGCCCTGCAGGTTTTGATCGGGGGATGCCATAGAGGTCGTTGTGTAACTGATTTCAGGTTTACCCACAGCTTACTCTGAATGGCCATCGGCTTGTGTTACAAATGAGCAGCAATTGGATGCCCACAACGTTTCTTCGCACCTGCACGGACTTCATCGCGTAAACTGAATTTATCTATGGCTCTGCTCGATCAGATTCAGACTGACATGGTTACAGCGATGAAGGCGAAGGATGAATTGCGCCTCAGCGTGCTGCGCATGATGAAAACCGCGCTCAAGAAACTCGAAGTGGATAGTATGAAGCCCCTGGAAGAGCAGACGGAACTCCAGGTGCTGACCACGCTGATCAAGCAGCGCCACGAATCGGCGGACATGTTCCGGCAGGGCAATCGGCTGGAGCTCGCGGAAAAAGAAGAATCCGAACTCAAGATGATCGAGGGCTACATGCCTGCGGCCCCGACCGAGGCGGAAGTCGACGCTGCCATCGCGGCCGCGATTACTGAGGCAGGCTCGCCCACCATCAAGCAAATGGGTCAGGTGATGAAGGCCGCACAGGCGAAGCTCGCTGGAAAACGCGTGGATGGAAAGGCGCTGAGTGAGTTGGTGCGCAAGAAGTTGAGCTAGGAGCCGGCCTGCTATGGATGGACTCCTAGGTCCCCGAGCAACATGGTTGGCCGCATTGGGCGCTGGGCTTTCTGCTGCGGAGAGAATCCTTTTCGTCTTGAATGGGCTTAGCGGGGTCTCCACCTCTCCGGGACGCGTCTTTCTGGCAGCCGCGTCGATCCTGGCAGAAGTCGCCTGGTGTTGGTACTTCGCGTCACTGTACCGGGCTGAGCGCGGCCTGCCAGCGCCGGTCTCCTTTCGACGCACCACGATCGTGACGTTGGTGCTGGTTTTCGGCGCGCGAGTATTCTTCCTTGGGCTGAACGCGGTGACGTCGACATTCTTCGATACTATCGGCATCCTGACGCTCGGCATCGAAGCGATGTCGATCATCTTATGGGTCGTCGTACTGCTCGCGCTTGGGTTCCACCGCCTGCGCGAGCAGCTTGCGCTCGCCGCCGTTCTACTCATCGGAGTCACCCTGGTGCAGTCTATGAATACCATCAATGCCATCCTGAGCCTTCCGCAGAGGCTCGCGGGGTCATTAGGGTCGCCGCTGTATGCACTTCAGTTGATCGGTCTCATTTACTGGTTGAGCCAGATCCTTTTCCTGATCTCACTGAAAAGCGACCCCGCGGCAATGACCCCCGAGTTGCCGCGCGCACCGGACCGATCATTGTAAAGCTACAGGCTAAAGCTACTGGCTGACACTACCAGCCAATTCGCCTCCGCTACCCGCACCCGCTATATTAGGTGAAGCGCAGAAGGGGAGATTGTTTTGTCATCCAAGACCGTTACCAGATTCACTCACACCACCAGCTTGTCTCAACTTCGCTCCGGATTCCCAGCTAACCGCTATCTGACTTCCGGTATCCTACTACTCGCATTGGGCCTTCCTTTCACGCTCTCGGCGCAAGACGCCCCGCCAAGGCAGCAGCCTACCGCCGCTGACGCTCCGGTGACCCATCAGGAGCTTCAGTACGTTCGCCGAATCTCGCTCGGAGTCTCCGTTGGGCTCATCCCGCTTAGCGCCTTCGGGAAACAGAATATCGTCGACAGAACCGAGGCTGTCGGTACGACGCCGAGGGTCGAGAACGATACCACTGTCGGCGCGCGCGGCGGAACCGTGAACTACGGCTTCGTAGTACAGGCGACGATCACGCGTCGTACTGCGATTGCCATTGTTCCCACCTATCGTAAGTTTGGCTTTCACGCCTACGTCAGGAACTTGGTTGGCACAGACCTTTCCAGCACCTTCCTTGATGAGCGCGTCGAAACTGACAGCAATGAGGACATAAAAGGCCACTTAATAGAGATGCCCGTGCTTGGCCGTTTCTATAGCAAGAGCCACAATGAGAGCGGCAAACGCTGGTTTATGGAGGCGGGCCCGAATTTTCGCGTGACCAGCGGCACTTCCACTGCTCGCAGCACTGTCCTGTCAACAGGCGCGGTCGTGAAGGATTCCATCAATCTACCCTTTCGGAAGGACGCCGTTGGGGGAACGGTGGGATTCGGCGGCCAATTTATCGACGACTTCGGCATTCGCGTGATCCCAGAGGTTCGCTATACCTACTGGCTCAACAAGACCTATGATTCTTATCACGGTCGCAGCCGCACAAACCAGCTTGAAATCAACCTGACGTTTTCTTTCTGAAGTTGGTGCATGGCGGTTTCCATGCAGGAAAGACGCACCCGGTTCCACCTCGCTCACTGGGTGTGAAGGTTAACAAAGGTGTGTCTGCACGGATTCTGCCTGGTTCACAGACACAGATCCAAACGCTCCCTCGGGATCGGGTTGGGGACTTCTTCAGGCCTCTCTAGGGGCATATGCCGACTGTCTTGTATTCATTTCCTATCTCCCAGACACGATTTACCCGGGAAAAAATAGGGGTAGAGAGACCAAAGAGAGTTACCAAATTGGGATTTCGCCGTCTTGGTCTTAACTAACCTAAAAACGCATGAAAGTTTTTTGCATTTTGTCTCGTCCTCAATGTACCCCAACCGCATAGCGCG
This sequence comes from Acidobacteriota bacterium, assembly GCA_040007495.1. Lineage (GTDB taxonomy): Bacteria > Acidobacteriota > Terriglobia > Bryobacterales > Bryobacteraceae > Palsa-187. The sequence continues at coordinate 5,557 of JBDTUY010000072.1, forward strand.
TACGTCTCCCGTTAAATGTGTTAAGAGGGTTGTTTCGCCTGGAGAGGGCAAGTCTCATGGCCGCACAAGGAACGATAGGTACGGAAATGGCGAGAAATGGATCTGTTGTGAGGGACGAATCGACCAATCAGACGATGCGCGCAACTTTTGCCTTGCGACAAATGCTACTGCAAGGCAGAATCATGCCTGGAGAGCGGCTAAGGGAAATCCCATTGTCCGAGCAACTGGGAATCTCCCGTATTCCGCTCCGGTTGGCCCTAGAGAAGCTGGCTCACGAGGGTTTTCTGGAACTGCGCCCGACGCGAGGCTTCGTCGCGCAACAGTTTTCCGTCGAGGATGTCCACGATTCCATTGAATTGCGAGGATCACTGGAAGGTGCCGCAGCGTTTCTGGCTGCCGAACGGTTGAAGGACCCCGCAGAAGTCACGGGATTGCACTCATTGAACGTCCGGATGGTCGCGATTGTCGATCAGAGGTCGGACAGCATGGATTTGGGTGTGGCGTTTGGTGAGGTGAACGAACTATGGCACGTCGAACTGCTGCGTCTGTCCCATAGCCGGCAAATCAGTCGTGCCATGGACCAAATCTGTGCGCTTCCGTTTGCCGCGCCCAGTGCGTTTATGCAGAGAGATTTCGTTTCGGAGGCAACCGTTACGGCAATGCGACTGGCGCTCAATCAGCATCAGCAAATCGCGGAGGCGATCGCGGCAAACGACGGTGAATTGGCATCAGCGATTGCGCGCCAACACTGCCGAGTGGCCCGTTGGAATTTACAAACGGCGTTGGAGAGTCCTTCGTCCGACCTTCCGCAGAGTCTGCGTCTGCTGCGCCCGTCGGTGAGCCGAACCCTGGTCGGCACAGTCGCCTAACTCATCCGTCTGATTTCCGGTTTACACGGACACCCGGACCAAGCGATACAATATGGGACGAATCGTAAGGAGACTTGGTAAACCTGATGACTGACGAGAATTCAAATAAGAAGCTGGGTACAACCCGGCGTGGCTTGCTGCAGCAATCAGCCCGAAGCGCGGCGATGTTAGCCGGAGGCGCGGCAATGCTCGCGCAGTTGGCGGATGCACAACCGCCAGCCGCAGCGGCAGGACGAGGTGGTGGAAGAGGCGGGGGAAGAGGCGGGGCAGCTGCGGCTCCACCCGTGTTCGACCCCAAAACCCTGCCAGGGGTCGCACAGGAGCCTTCTTGGCCGAAACTATTTCCCGCCGGATTCAAGAATGAGCTCGTAAAGACCGCAGGCGCTGAAATCAACGTCGTCACCGGTGGCTCGGGTCCGCCTATGCTGATGATGCACGGCGCGCCGCAGTCGCTGTGCACCTGGCACCTTGTCGCCGAAGAGCTTTCCAAGAGCTACACGCTGGTGATGATGGACCATCGCGGCTATGGCGATTCCAGTAAGCCTGCGGATCAGCCCGACCATTCCAGCCAATCTAAACGCCCGATGGCGCAGGATGGCGTGGACGTGATGACGCACTTCGGTTTCAATCAATTTCGCGTGGTTGGTCACGACCGTGGCGGACGCGTCGGCCGCCGTATGGCTATTGACCATCCGGAGAAGGTTCAGAAGCTACTGACGATTGATATCGTCCCCGCGCACTACCTGTATTCGCACGTGATGATCGAATTCGTGCAAGCCTACCCGCACTGGTTCACCTACCTGATGCGCTCTCCGGGACCTGAGAACGACCTGATCACGCAACGCGTGGCGGGTGCACAGCGCGCGGGCGGTTCGGCACTGAACATGGAATACAACCGCGTCATGTTGCTACCGGGCTCCACGCACGCCATGTGCGAAGACTATCGCGCATCCGCTTCGTGCGACCTGAAGATCGACGCAGCCGACATCAAGGCAGGCAAGAAGATCACGTGCCCTCTGCACGTATTGTGGGCCTCGGACGGCGCGATGGGACCCCTGTACGACGTGCTCGCCATCTGGAAAGAAGAAGGCACCAAGGTCACGGGCAAGGGGCTAACCGGCGGTCATTCGCTGCAGGAAGGCAACCCGATGGGAACGCTCGCCGAGATCCAGGCGTTCATGAAGGGGTAGAGGAACCTAGCCTTTCGGACGAAAGCGTGGAACTATGGGGGCGTGGAGGCTGAGACATGGCTTTACAAGAAACCATTGACTGGTCAGAATGCCCCCTGGTTGAAGCTAATCCTAGTGTGCAAAGTGGGGTTCCGGTTCTGCTCGGTACGCGGATGCCAGCCAACGCGATTGTCGATAACTTCGACTATGGCGTGAGCGTAGGTGAAATTTCCGAGCAGTTTGACGTCTCACAAGAGTGCATCAATGCGATTGTGAGCTACGCCAAGAGTCATCGCGTTGCGAATCTTGTTCGATAAGAACTCCGGTTGGTGTGCGCCGTTTTTTGTCCGGCCATGAAGTGCGTACTTTCGACGAAACGGGATGGCACATCCAGCTTGAAAACGGCGAACTGCTGAAAGCCGCCGAAGCTTCGGGTTTTGAAGTGATGATTACGTCCGATCAAAACATCGGCTACCAGCAAAACCTCAAGGGACGCAAGCTTGCCTTAGTCGTGCTCGGTTCCAATATCTGGCCGATCGTAAGTAGTCACGGGGCAGAAATAGCGGCAAGAGCGGATACGGCATCGCGAGGAAGTTTTGACTTCATTGAAATGCCGCTGCCACCGAAGCCGCGCCGGAATAGTTAATGCGCAGCAAGCGGCCAAGGAAAGCCTTGGTGGTCGCCAGGACTAAATCAGAAATTACTTGGATCCTTAAACTCTCGCCGCCACCGGGTCCAGGCATAAGGCGCAGTCTGACCGTCGTTGGCGTTTACGGGATCACCATAGCCATCGTGTCGATGATAAATGTTCTGGTGGTGTGGTTGGGAGCCGGCTTACAGTTGGTGTGTCTCTAGGGTCAGTTCCTGGGCTGATTGTTTCCGTGCCCTGTCTGGTGAGCACAGTGTGGTTCTTCTTGTACATCCTCGCTAAACTGGAAACTTGGCGGCGGTCAACGCCTCAAGGCGATTAACCTGTTTCATAAAGACGGCTCCCGATTCGATTCGATCGTATACCTACCCCTTCCGCAACGCCCTAGCAGCCTCCGCCCCGCGTGCGAACGCCTGCTCCATAGCTGGCTCAGCCAGCTGCGCGCGTACTTGCTGCAGCCGTTCGATACACGCCACAAGCGCCGCGTCAATCGATTCCCGATTCGTTGCGATAATATCGCGCCATATGTCGTAGGAACTCAGTGCGAGCCGCGTCATGTCGACCGCTCCTGGTCCGGCGACCTGCAACGCTGCTGGGTTGTCTGTCAGCACCGACCCAAGCGCCGTCGATAGCATCTGCGGCAAGTGAGATGCGAGCGCGATCAGTCGATCGTGTTCTTCCGCGCTCAGAAGCACCAGCCGCGCGCCGATCCGTTCGATCATTGCTTCGAATAAAGGTTCGCGAGCCGTCAACACATAAGGGCAATCTCGAAACAGATCGGCATCCGCACCCTCCACACCGCGCGATTCCTTGCCCGCCATAGGGTGTCCACCGACGAATCTGCCTCGTTTGATAACGCTCGCGGCCTTGGAAATGGCTGCTTTCGTGCTGCCTGCGTCCGTGATCAACGTGCCGGGCCGTACATGCGCGTCGATACTGCCGAGCGTAGCGATAATCTGCTGAATGGGTTGCGCGAGATAGATCAGGTCCGCCTGCGAAGCTGCGTCGGCTAGTGGCAGGGAATCGTCAATCACCCCAAGCTCCAGCGCTTTCCTGATGGTCGCGGGGGAACTGACGCCGATGATGCGGCCCTTGAAACCGGCCTTGCGAATTGCGAGCGCGAACGATCCGCCGATCAGCCCGACGCCAACAATCGCGACGGTTTTGAAACCATGCGACATCTACTTCTGTTCCGGGGCCGCTTCCGGCTTCGGCTCTGACGTAGTTTCCGGCTCGCGTTTCATGCCTTGCAGCGCGCGCATCTCTTTCATGATCTGCTCAAACACACACTTCAACGCTTCGTTGGAAATCGGGCCGTGATTGTGCAGCATCACGTTGCGGAATACGTTCTCTTCGCGGCGCGGTTCCAGCACGGGTGTGCCAAGCGCGGTCTTCGCGCGGCCAATATCTTCCACCATCAGCGTGCGCTGGTTCAGAAGATCGACAATCTTGCGGTCCAAAGAATCGATCTTGGCGCGGCTATCCGACAGCAGGCGTTGCGCCTCTTCCTTGGTGATGTTCGGCGTCGTGTCCCCAGTTGTCATTTTGGGCGCATCCCTTCCGCCAGGCTGCGAACGAACGGCTCCAATCCGCTCAATCCCTTTTCAATCTCCCGCACAATCGCGCTGCCCACCACGATCCCGTCGGCGATCTTTGCGACCGTTGCGGCCTGTTCCGGTGTCGAAATGCCGAAGCCAGCAGCCAGTGGCAGATCGGTAACCGCGCGCGTCTTCTTGATCAGAACCGCCAGCTCATCTGACAAGTCCTGCTGAACGCCCGTGACGCCGGTCCTCGAGACAAGATACACGAACCCGGTGGAGTATTCAGCAACTAGCTTCAACCGCCGCTCGGTCGAAGTCGGGGCCACTAGAAACACCGTGTCGAGCCCGGCTGCGCGCAAGGGCTTCACAAACGGTGCAGCTTCTTCCACGCTCAGATCCGTAAGCAAACATCCGTCAATGCCTGCGGCCTTCGCGTCACGCGCCAAAGCCTCAAACCCATAATGAATCGCGGGATTCAAGTACGTGAATAGCAACAGCGGAATCTCCGATGTCTTGCGAATCGTGCGCGCCATGTCGAGGACTTTGTGCAGCGTTGTGCCCGCCGCCAGGGCTCGCGCGGATGCTCGCTGAATCACCGGACCATCGGCCACGGGGTCAGAAAACGGCACGCCTAACTCGATCAGGTCGGCACCCGCGCGCTCCAGCGTTGCAACGATTTCCGGCGTAGCGTCAGGCGTGGGATCGCCGGCGGTTAAATACGCGATCAGCGCGGCACGTTGCTCACGCTTGGTCCGTTCAAACAGTTGTTGAATTCGAGTAGGCTGCATTTGAGGATGATTTCGGTGACCTAGGCGTCAGCCAATTCGGGCAAATTCTCGCGGTAGATATCGGTGTCCTTGTCTCCGCGTCCTGACAGATTCACGACGTAGATCTTGCCGGGATCGTTTGGCGCACGCTTCACGGCTTCTGCGACCGCGTGCGACGATTCCATCGCGGGAATAATGCCCTCGGTGCGAGCCAATAACTTCGCGGCTTCCAGCGCATGCGCATCGTCGCAATCGGTATACTCCGCGCGTTTTTGATCGTGTAGCAGAGCATGCTCCGGTCCGATCAATACGTAGTCGAGCCCAGCGGAAATCGAATGCGTCAGCGCCGCTTGACCATTCTCATCCTGCAGCATGTAGGTGTACGCACCATGCAGCACGCCCGGAGCGCCACCTGCAAAGCGAGCCGCGTGCTGTCCCAGTTCGTGACTGCGACCGCCAGCTTCCACGCCGATCAGATTCACGTCTTTATCCTGCAGGAACGGATGGAAGATGCCAATGGCGTTCGATCCACCGCCCACGCACGCGAAGATCGAATCCGGCAGACGTGCTTCCTTTTTCAAAATTTGTTCGCGAGCCTCGATCCCGATCACGCGATGAAAATCGCGAACCATCATCGGATATGGATGCGCGCCCAGCGCAGAACCCAGCAAGTAATGCGTGGTGTGGACATTCGTCACCCAATCTCGCATCGCCTCACTGATCGCGTCTTTCAGCGTGCGACTCCCGTTGTTCACACCGACCACGGTCGCGCCTAGCAGCCGCATCCGAAACACGTTCAACTTCTGGCGGCGCATGTCTTCCGTGCCCATGTAGACGACGCACTCAAGTCCGAAGAGTGCGCATACCGTCGCAGTCGCGACGCCGTGTTGACCCGCGCCAGTCTCCGCGATGATGCGCTTCTTGCCCATGCGACGAGCGAGCAAAGCCTGCCCCAAACAGTTGTTAATCTTATGCGCGCCGGTATGTAGCAAATCTTCGCGCTTCAAATAAATCTTCGCGCCGCCCAACTTCTCGCTCAGCCGCTTGGCGTAATACAGCGGCGTGGGCCGGCCCGCGTAGTTCGCGAGCAGATCGTCCAGCTCCGCGTGAAACGAAGGATCGGCCGATGCCTTCTGATAAGCGATCTCCAATTCTTCAAGCGGAGCCATCAAGACTTCTGGAACAAAGCGCCCTCCGTACGGCCCGAAATGGCCGGATGCGTCAGGTTGTCGTGTTGCGGCAGTACCTAAGTCAGGACTCATGCAGCTTCCTTGGCAGCTCGAATGAACTGGCGAATCTTATTGTGATCTTTGATGCCCGGCGAGGTTTCCAGGCTGGAACTAGCATCGATTCCCCATGGCCGGGCGATACGGATCGCCTCCGCCACGTTGGCGATATTCAATCCACCCGCAACGATGACCTTCACCGAACCATTCTGCGACGCATCTCTGGCGGTGGCCCAATCGAAGCCTTTTCCATTCGACGGTCCGTCCAGCAAGACAGCTTCCGCCCCCGCGATCTGCGCCTTGTCGATCGTTGCCGGAGCTTCTTTCGTGCCGCGAAATGCCCGCCATGTTCGTATACCGTCCGGCGCGTCACCCTGGTACAACTGCACGATATCCAACTTAGCCGCATCGGCAATCGCTCGGACCGATGCTGCTGGCTCGTCCACAAATACACCCACTTTCCACACGTTCAAACCTGAAGCCAGTGCCGCAGCCTGGTGCGGGTCAACATAACGAGGGCTGGACGAAACAAAAATGAACCCGAGCGCAGTCGCGCCCGCAGCCACAGCGGCCTCAGCATCTTCGCGACGGGTGATGCCGCAGATCTTGATCATGAGTGGAACTGAGCTCATGCTTGCAAAGCCCTCAACGCCGCTGCTGGATCGCCTGATTTCATCAGATGCTCGCCTACCAGGAACGCTTGAAATCCTGCGCCTTGCAATGTCACAACATCTTCGCGCGAATGAATTCCGCTTTCGGCGACCTTCACTACGTTGGCCGGAATCCGTCTGGCGAGCGCCATCGACGTTTCCAGATCCACCGTGAACGTATGCAGATTTCGATTATTAACGCCGATGATGTCCGCGCCGGACTCAATAGCGGAATCAAGCTCATGATCGTTGTGGACTTCGACCAACGCCGCCATCTTGAACTCGTTTGCGAGCTCGCGCAAACGCCGCATCTGTTCGGTATCCAGGATTGCCGCGATCAACAGAATCGCGTCCGCACCATGCGCCGCCGCCTCAATCACGTGCAACTCATCGATCGTGAAATCCTTGCGAAGAACCGGCACCGGTACTGCCGCGCGAGCCGCTTCCAGATCCGCGAGGCTACCTTGGAAATACTGTGTGTCGGTCAGTACGCTGATCGCGGCCGCGCCGCCATTCGCATAGATACGCGCAATTATTGCTGGATCGAAGTTGGGTTGCAGAACGCCTTTGCTGGGTGACGCCTTCTTGACCTCGGAGATGATCGCCGTCTGTTTCGCAAGCAATGCAGCCCGAAAATCGCGAGCCTGAGTGGGTCTTGCGGACGCCCTTTGCGCGGCGCGGATTTCGAGGTCCGGACGCAACGCGGCCAACTGCCGGAGTTCGGCATGTTTGGTCTCGACAATACGCGCGAGAATATCGGGAACTGCTTGAACGATCTTCGACATACAAGCCCAGCGGCGTAGCGCGGGTGAGCGACAGGCCAGCCCAGAATGGCAGGAATTCCCATGGTAGCATTCCGTACTGGATCGGCTATTTTCGCCTTTACTTGCAGCTTGCGAGCGGCATCTGCGCCGCATGGAATCCAGCGATTCAACCGTGCACACATATATCATGGTAGGCCGAAGGGTCACGTGAATCCATTGCGTCATTTTGTATCGCGGTGCACAGGTTTAGTCATTTTGGCGTTGCTGCTGGCCGGATGTTCGTCGCTGACGGGTGGCAAAGAAAGCGCGAATACGACCTCCGGCGAGCAGGTGTTTCTCGACCACTGCGCCGGATGCCACAACTCAGGGATAGGTGGCGACGGCACGGAAGCTCACGTGCCTCCGCAATCGGCCTTGCACCAGATGCCGGCTTCGCGGATTCTGCGCGCGCTGGATTTTGGCGCGATGATGACCATCACCTATGCTCTGACGCGCGACGAACGCGTCGCGGTCGCGAACTATTTAGGCGTTCCAGACGACGGCAAGCCGCCCGTCGCCAACTTCTGCGCTGATCGCAGCGTTACGCTCGCCGACCCGGCCACTGGCGATTGGACGGGGTGGAGCCCCGGGGCGGAAGGTCGCGGAAACGCGCGCTTTCAGGAACACGCCGGATTTACCGAAGCGCAGGTCGGCCGTCTGAAGTTGAAATGGGTGATCGGGTTCGACGGCGATATCAATTCCTTCGCGCCCCCCGCAGTCCTAGGCAGCAATCTGTTTCTGGGCAGCGCTTCTGGATTGGTGCAGGCATTGGATCGCAATACGGGCTGCACGAAATGGGTCTATCAAGCTGATGGCCCAGTACGCAGCGCGATGCGGCTGCGAAATCCCTGGCGTGCCAGGCGCGCGCCCGCCTGGTCG
>JBDTUY010000073.1:0-14065 GCA_040007495.1 Acidobacteriota bacterium
GAAAGCGGCTGCCAGAACCCGGGAAGACTCCGCTCCCTGCCGTCGCGGCTCGTCGGGATTCCGGACGCGCGTCGGGTTTCAGTTTGCCGCCCGTTGCCATCCAATAGAAGCGGAGGCGGCGCCTCCGCGCGGGACGGGCGTCCCGCCTTCCATCAGATAACGATGCCCTCTGACCGGCTGCGGAATCTGGTGGGATGGAACTTAGGGATCGGCCTGGGCTGGAGCAGCGGCGTATCCTTTACAAAGAAATCTTGTGGGTGTTGCTTTTCTCCGGTCAGGTAGTAGTGGCGAAGATAGGCCATGTCGCAGGCCGAATAGTCGGACATCCATTGGTCCAAATCCTTGATGCCGACGCTGTGCAGCAGGCTTAGGCCGTATCCGGCTGCCTCTGACTCATAGTTCATGAGCGCCGGAAGCATCGATTCCGGCACTGGAGGCTGCTGCGGAGTGCCGAGCGCGGCTAGCTCAGGATCTACGTTCCACTGCACGGTATGGCCGAACAGGTGCGCCAACAGAAATAGGCGATCTTCGGCGGTTACGGCGAAATCGATGTGAATTTCGGTTCCGTTCAGATCTCCCACCAAAGGGTCCGGAACATCGCGAGTGATGATGCGAATCGCATAGGAACGTTCGATCTGTTGCGCAAGGATGGCGCTGTACTTTGCGAAGGCATTCATGGGTGTTGGCTAAATGCTTACAGTGTAACCGGATGCCGGATTTAGGAACAGACGGCAGGCGGTTCTCGTAGTAGTAGAATGAATCCCTAGGAAGGAGTTCTCCTTGATCCTCGGCAAGTTCTGGAGTTCGTTTCGAGCACAGCTAAATAAGATCGCGAATATCTTCTGGGAGGCGGATCCCATCGCTCAAATGCAGTACGAGCATGATTCCGCCGTGGACCAATTAAAGGAAGGCCGTAAGGGCCTGGAGACCTACCGCGGTTTGGTAGAGCGCGTGACCCGGCAGGTAGCCGGGGCGCGGGACCACGTGCAGAAGTTGGAAGCGCAGACCAAAGCGTATTTGAAATCGGGCCAGCGTGACGAGGCCGCCAAGTTCGCATTGGAAATGCAGAAGGGCAAGAAGGATCTGGCCGCGTACGAAGAACAGCTTCGCATGCATGAGCAGGCCTATGAGAACAATCTCAAAAAGATTCAGCATGCCGCCCAGAAGCTGGGCGATGTTCGGGATAAGATCCAGCGCTACGACGCTGAGTTAAAGATGAGTTCGGCGGAAGCTGAGGTCGCGGCACTGGCGCAGTCCTTCAACATGGACGTCACCACCGATTTTGGCCAGCTGGAGCAAATGATCCAAGGCAAGATCGATCAGAACCGGGGCAAGGCTCGTGTGGCGTCGGATCTGTCGAAAGAAGGTCTGGCATCCATCGAGGCGGAAGAGAAGATGGAAAAAGTAATGGCGGAAGAGGCACTGACTCAATTTGAAACGGAGTTGGGTATTCGTTCGCCCGAGACCACGAAGCTCGCCGATTCTGCCAAAGACTTGGGTCCTGCAGTGCAGGAGAAGTCGACGCAAACATCTAACAACTGATACAGATTCCATTGATCAAAGATTTAGCGCATCGCCTGCGCACAAGCACTGCAATGACGCAATAGCGAGGAGATTTCTATGCCTGGTAGTAGTCCGAAACCTGCATTCTTTTTAGCGGTATTCGTGGTTGTGGTGGGCCTGGTCGGCCTGGGGCTGTGGCGGTTCGGGGCTCTGCCCGGGACCTCCAAACCTGCGGACACGGCGAGCACAGAGAAAATGTCGGTGGGCACGGAAGCCCCCGATGCGGCCGGCATCACCACCGCCAAGGAATATAACTACGTTCCGGAATCGAAGCTGCCTCCGGTGCAAGGGATCTCCAGCTATAAGCCTCTGGTGGACCGCACGGTTCGCTTCGCGATCAACGTTTGGGCCGGTTGGGCGCCGATCATTCTGGCGAACAATGGCTTCAAGGCAGGCAAAACATGGAAGGCTCCCAATGGCAAAGAGTTCAAGGTTGAGCTGACGCTGATTGACGATCCGGTCTCGATGCGGGACGCGTACGCGGCGGGCAATGTGCATGTGGGTTGGGGAACGTTGGACATGGTGCCGCTGTTCATGGAGGCTCTGCGTAAAGATTCGCGCGTGATGCCGCGTGTCTATCAACAGGTGGATTGGTCCAACGGTGGCGACGGCATCGTTGTACGCGACGCCATCAAGACAGTGGCCGATCTGCGCGGGAAAACGATTGTGCTGGCGCAGAACTCGCCGTCGCATTTCTTCGCGTTGAATGCGTTGATCAGCGGCGGCGTGCAGCCATCGGAAGTGAAGTTCAAGTTCACGCAGGACGCATTTCAGGCAGCGGCGGCATTCAATGCCGACAAGAGCATTTCGGCGGTGGTCAGTTGGGCACCCGATATCTATAATCTGTCGAAGGTAAAAGGCAATCGCATGCTGGTCAACACCGGCACCGCGAACAAGTTGATTGCCGACGTGTGGTTCGCTCGCGCGGACTTCGCCAAGGACAATCCGGACGTCATCGAGGGTCTGGTGCGGGGCATCTTCGACGGCATGGAATCGCTGAAGGAACCGGCCAACAAAGCTACGGCCGCGAAGTTGATGGCGGCGGGCTATTCGATTCCGGAGTCCGATGCGCTGAGCATGCAGGGCGACGCTCACTCCACCAACTGGGGGGAAAATCAGGAATTCTTCCTGAATCAAAACAACCCGACTAATTTTGAACGGACCTGGAACACGGCCTACTATCTGTACAAACGCATAGGCGCGGTATCTGAGAAAACCGATTTCGACAAGGTGATGGACTTCAGCGTTTTGCAAAGGCTGGGCAAGGAAGCGAAGTACTCCAGCCAGAAGAACGATTACGACGTTCAGTTCGCACCTGCAACGGCGTCGTCGATCCAAGGCGAATCGGATGAAATTCTTACTAAAACGGTGGTCATCCATTTCTCTTCCAACTCCTGGGACCTGACGAAGAAGGTCACGGAGACGATCAACGGCAAGCCGGTGGACAACCTCTACGATCCGAACTCCCCGTTTGTTGTGGAAGAGATCGGCAAGATGGCCGGACAGTTCGGGGCCGCGCGCATCATCATTGAAGGCCACGCCGATTCATCCATGAAGGGCCGCGTGCCGGAGGATGCGGTGCAGGAACTTTCCGCGAATCGCGCAAATGCGGTGAAGGAAGCAATTCTCAAGAAGTTCCCCACGCTGCAGCCGAATCAATTCACGTCCGCCGGTCTGGGCTGGAGTCGCCCGGCCGATGCGACGGATCCGATGAATCAGGCGAAGAATCGACGGGTTGAGGTGAAAGTGTACCCGCTGGAAACGCCGAAGTAGGCGCTCACAGTATGAACACGAATAAACCGGGTTTGTTTGAGCTCCGGGTGTTGCCTGGCCCGATGCTGCGCCGACTACTCGGAGTCGGCACGGTCGCGTTGGTGATCTCCCTCTGGTTCGCCGCAACGCGCGGCGACACCCCCGAAGTCCGCTGGGTGTCGCCTGTGATCCTTCCGTCTCCCATCGAAGTCATCCGCAGTTTCCACGCCTTGTGGGCGGAGAGGGGGCTGCTGGAAAGCATCGTCGCGACGTTGCAACGCGTGCTGATTGGATTTGGACTCGCGATCCTGGTTGCGGTGCCGGTCGGTATCATGGCCGGAGCGTGGCGCGCGTTGGAATCGGCAGCCATGCCCGTGGCTCTCTTCGCCAGAAACATCCCGGTGGCGGCGCTGATTCCGTTGACCATCTTGTGGTTTGGAATTGAGGAGTTACAAAAGGTGATGTTCATCTTCATCGCCTGCGTACCGTTCATCTATTCGGATGCAGTGCGCGCGATTACCTCGGTACCGGATCGCTATGTGGAGACGGCCGCGACGCTGGGTGCTTCGCGTGCGCAGATCATCGCAAAGGTGTTGGTGCCGCTTGCGCTTCCCGATATCTATAAGAGTCTTCGATCGCTGTTCGGCATGGCGTTCGGCTACATTATGCTGGCCGAGTTGATTAACGCCGAGCACGGCCTCGGATATCTGCTCAGCACCAGCCAGCGGCGTGGATTATCAGAGCACATCATTCTGATCCTGTTGGTGATTGGGGCGTTGGCGTACGGAATCGACCGCTTCCTTGGATGGGTGCAAAACGGCCTGTTCCCGTATCGAGTGGAGGCCGACTGATCGGATGGCTGAGCAACTGTTAGTAGAATTCGACGGGGTCAGCAAGACGTATGATTCCGACACGGGTCGTCCATTTACCGCGATCAAAGACGTGTCGTTTCGTGTCCCCGACCTGGTGGGACGCGGCGAATTCATATCGATTCTGGGACCTTCGGGCTGCGGCAAATCCACGATTCTTCGCTTGGTCGCTGGGCTTCGTCCGCAATTTCCCGCGACCAAGGGAACCGTGAAGGTGATGGGCAAAACTGTGGAAGGCCCTGGAGCCGACCGCGGGATGGTGTTTCAGGACTACACTTCCTTCGACAATCGCACGGTGCTGGACAACATCGCGTTTGGATTGGAATGTTCCGGCACGGCGCGTAAGGCGCGAGAAGATCAGGCTCGCGAATGGATTCGCAAGGTCGGTCTGAATCCGGATCAGGATGCGCAGAAGTATCCGCATCAGCTTTCCGGCGGCATGCGACAGCGCGTGGCAATCGCGCGAACGCTGATTCTGAAACCACGTATCATTTTGATGGACGAGCCTTTCGGTGCGTTGGATCCGGTCACGCGCCTCAATATGCAGGACCTTCTCGTCGGCCTGTGGCGGGAACAGGAGGCGACGGTTTTCTTCGTGACGCATTCCGTGGAAGAGGCCGTCTATCTGGGTGATCGCGTATATATTCTTTCCAATGCGCCGGGCACTATCATTAAGGAAATGGAAGTTCCTGGCCCCGATCGTCCTGCTCGCGAGATGCAGCGCGAGCCGAGTTTCAACGAAATCGTACGCTCGATTTGCGACATTGTGGAGAAGTTTGAGGCCGCGAGATGCTGACGGGAGCGGGAATTGGCGAGTACATTAAGCGCGCGTTCCTCTACCGTTGGAATCTACTGGTGTTCAGCGGCGGTGTCGCTGCGAGCATATTAACTCCGTGGCCGGATGCGCTGCTGCCCTTGGTGCTGGCGGGGGAAATCGTATACCTGGGAAGCCTGATCTCCCTTCCCAGGTTTCGCGATGCGATCGATGCGCTGGTGCACAAGGAAGGGCAGGAGCAGCGGATTGCTCCAGGCTCGCCAACCAGTCAGTCACTGACGGACGTCGTGAGTTCGTTGACGCCAGAATCACGGCGGCGTTTTGAAACGCTTCGTGCGCGTTGTCTTGAGATGCGATCGATTGCACGCGGAGTAGGCGGACAACATTCGGCATCCACTGAGGATTTGAGCACACCGGCGCTCGATCGTCTGTTATGGATTCTTCTGCGTCTGTTGGTTTCACAGCAGAGCCTGGATCAATTTCTTCGTTCCACCAGCGAAGCACAGATTCGTGCACGGCTGGAGGAAGCAAAAGCGAAACTGCAAAGTCAGCCACAGGATGAGCGGTTCAAGCGTTCATTGCAGGACAGCGTGGCTGCGCAGGAAATGCGTTTACAGAACTACGAAAAGGCGGGCGCGAACGCGGAGTTCGTGAAACTGGAAACCGATCGGATTGAGGCCAAAATTCAGGCTTTGGCGGAATCCAGCGTCAACCGTCAGGACCCCGACTCTTTCACCAGTCAGATTGAAGGCGTGACGCAAAGCGTCCAATCGACGGAGGCTGCGATTCGCGAACTGCAACACATTACGGGGATGGTGGATCAGATGCAGGAGCCGCCAGCGATTTTAGAAGCCGATTTGCGCAAGGTGGCTCAATGACGACAGCGATCCATCGGCCCAGCGTTCCGGAGTGGTTTCCTGCGTGGGCGTCTGAACTCTCTGAGCTGTTCTTTTCCGGGTCCACGTCCATGTTCGTGCTGCATGGCAATGTTCACGATTTTGTGGCGCTGTCGAACGATGGCGTCGCGTACGGTAGCCTGAGCGATTTTCTGGCAGAGCAGGTGTTTGGCCGGTGGGACCTGGTGTTGCACTACGATCTGGCTCGTGGGCTGCGCGCGTTTGCTGGTCGCGATGGGGCAAGGCTCAAGGAAATGTTCCCGCGCGTAAACGAGAAGGTCGGCGATCTTTCGTTGGCGCGAAAAGATCCGGCCACTGCGTTTACACTTCTCGACCGCTTCGTTCAGAACAACGTGATGGCGGGAGACGAAAGCCTACGCTGCGCCATCCTGATCGATCAAGCATCGTTCCTGATTCCGAGCGGTGAGCCTGGGCGGCTTAGCCCTGCTGCCGCGCAGCAAGTGGTCACGTTGCTGAACTGGGCCTCCAGTCCGCATGTGAAGCGCCTGAACATGGCGTTCGTGCTGATTGATGAGAGCGCGGCTGCGATGAGTGAGCGGGTCACCACCAATCCGTATGTGGGAGATGTGGAAGTGCCCATGCCGGATGAGCCCGCGCGGGAGCGATTTCTCAAGTATGCGATTGGTGCTCGGGATTTCACTGCGACCTCTGATTACACTTTGCCTGAACTTGCGCGGCTGACAGCCGGAATTTCGCTGGCGGATCTGAACGTGGTGGTGCAGTCGGCGTTGGAATCGGAACATCGTCTGGATGCGTCGCAGATGCGTCTGCTGAAGAAGGACCTGATTGAGCGGCAGTGTCGCGGTTTTTTGGAATTCATCGCACCCAAGTGGAACATGGACGTGTTGGTGGGGCATGCGCCGATCAAGCAGAGGCTTCGTGAAGACGCCGGGTTGTTGAAGCGCGGTGAGATCGACACGTTGCCGATGGGCTATCTGGTCTGCGGTCCGGTGGGCACGGGCAAGACCTTTCTGGCGCAATGCATGGCCGGTGAAATGGGCATCCCGTGCGTAACGCTCAAGAATTTCCGATCCAAATACGTCGGCGAATCGGAAGGAAATCTGGAAAAGGTATTGGGCATCCTGCGGGCCATGGGACCAGTGGTCGTAGTGGTGGACGAAGCGGATGCTGCGCTGGGCGACCGTGAAACAGAAGGCGATTCCGGGACCTCCAGCCGCATTTTTTCGATGATCGCGACGCAGATGGGCGACACGCGGTATCGTGGCATGATTCTGTGGATGCTGCTGACCTCGCGTCCCGATCTGCTGCCAATCGATCTGAAGCGGCAAGGTCGCGCGGAGATCCACATCCCGCTTTTCTATCCTTCCCAACAAGAGGAGTTGCAGGCGATGTTTGTAGCGATGGCGCGAAAGGCCGGGATCACGCTGGCTGCTGCGGATATTCCTGAAGTGCCTTTGGCGGGAAAGCTTTCGGGAGCGGACATCGAAGGAATCGTACTGCGGGCTGCGCGCCGAACTCGCGTGAAGGGCGAAGCCGGTTTGTCGAAGGCGGCATTGCAGCAGGAGTTCGCTGGATTTCTGCCGTCAATGCAAGGCCTGGAAAAAGAGATGCAGGAAATCGCAGCCATGCTGGAATGCACGGACGTGGAGTTTCTGCCGGAGACGTTTCGGCAACGCGTGCAGGAAGACGGCGGCCGCGAGCGTTTGCAGCATCAGTTTTTGGAACTGCGAAATCATTTGCGATAAGGGAGATACTGCTATGGCGAGAGTTGATTGGTTTGATAGCGAGACAAACGTGCCGGTGGTGGATGAGCAGGTCCAGAAGCTGGAAGGTTTCGTGAATGCGATGGCGGATGGCGTTATCGATAAGGCGGAGCTGGAAGCGCAGCAATCGAGCGTCGTCGCTGCCATGAAGGCCGTCGAAGGCGAACTGAGCGATTCACAGCACGACAAGGTTACGCGCTTGTTGATCGAGTTGAGCGCCTACAACATCATGCGCCTGCTTCATGAACTGCAGCAGACGCGTTTGCAGAAAGCTTTCACCAAGGCGTAGTGAACCGGTCACGGCTTGACGCTGTTCCGGTTTCCTGGCAACATCGCGAGATGCAAAAGGTGTCTGCTCAACCCAAGCGGCGGTCTGTGGGCGGTCAGTATCGTTTGCAGTCGGCTGGCTTCCTGCTGCTTGTATTGCTTACGTCCAGTAGCGGGATTGCGCAGAGTATTTGGGATGGTGCGTACTCTGAGGCGCAGGCGGCTCGCGGACAGACGGCCTTTGACAGAAGTTGCGCGGGCTGTCACGTGCTGGCGACGGAAGGCAAAGCGCCGCTGGTCGGCGAATCGTTTTGGAAGAGTTTTTCGCAGAAGACGGTCGGGGAACTGCTTGACTTCGTTAGTCGCAACATGCCGAATGGTGCTCCGCATTCTCTTAGCGATTCCGCTTATGCCGATATCGTCGCGCTGATGCTGAAGTCCAACGGGTTTCCGGCGGGAGCGAATGAGCTTGGTCCCAATACCGCTGCGGTACAGATTGTCGCGAGGGACGGGCGTACGGAGCTTCCGGCCAATGCACTGGTTCGCGTGGTCGGTTGTTTGGCACGGAGTGGGCAGGACTGGGTGGTTACGAAAGCGACAACCCCTGTGCGCGCGGAACGCGTTGCTGCTGCAGGCGAAGACGAAAGCAGACCCTTGGGCAGTCGAACGATGCAGCTGAAGTTCGTGCTGACGAAACTGGATTCATTGGCAGGATCGCGAGTCGCGGTGAACGGGTTGCTGATCGGAGCCGACGGCGTCGATGGCATCAACGTGACAGCGGTGAACCGGATCGCGCCGAAGTGTCCGTAGAAAATAAAAGGCCCGCCCGGTTAGAGGCGAGCCTTTCTCCAAGAGGTAAACGGTGTTGATCTAAAGATCGACCGTTCCCGTACTGACGCCGACCTTCTCAATCTCTGCGCCGCCTAAGTGCGCAAGCGACAGCAATAGATTCGAGGTTGGTGCGTCAGTCGCGACGATGTGCCGGTTGCCTTTCATTCGACCGTTGGCACCACCAACCATCACTGCAGGTGGATTGTTGCGGTCGTGCGCGTTGCCGTTGCCCATGCCGCTGCCCCAGTATAGAACCGCGTGATCCAGCAGGCTACCATCGCCGTCCGGTGTCGCCTTTAATTTTTCCAGGAACGAGGCGAACTTCACCATATGATAGGTGGCGATCTTGGCGTACTTCGCCATCTTTTCGGGATCGTTGCCGTGATGCGAGATGGTGTGGTGCTGCTCTGGAATGCCAATGTGCGCGTAGCCGCGATCGGTGGCTTCATGGCTCAGCATGAAAGTGAACACACGGCTGATGTCGCCTTGATACGCCAGATGCATCAGGTCGTAGGTCACGTTCAGATGATCGTCGAACGCATCCGGCAAACCGACCGGCGCTTCGGGGTTGCCGGTGATGGTTGCCAGACGGGTCTCCATGCGATCAAGCTGTTTCTCTACCTCGCGAATGTTGCCCAGGTATTCGTCGAGAATGACTCGATCGGCGTTTCCCAGCGAAGTTTTGAGTTTCGCTGTTTCCTCCATCACGGAATCGAGCAGGCTCTGCTTCTCTTTAAGGCGCGCCAGACGCCGCTTTGCCGATTCCGCCTCGCCGAACATTCTCTCGAAGGTCACGCGCGGGTTGATCCCTACCGGCAGCGGGTTCGAATCATCACGCCAGGACAGCGTGTTGAAGAACGTGCAGGCGAAGCCATCGCAAGCGCCGACCGCAGTCCCCATATCTTCCGTGCCGACTTCGATGGATCGCATCGGCGTGTCGCCAGCCAAGTGATCCGCAAGGTATTGGTCGACGGTTTTCTTCGAGTGGATGTCTCCCCAAGCGTCGCCTTTTGCGTTCGGATTCACTACCGGTCCGATACCGTTCAGAAAGGATGAACTCGCACCGAGATGAATGGAGGAGCCCCAGGGCGCCTTCATCTTGCTGACCGTTACCAACTGATTACGGAACGGCTCCAGAGGTTGCATCACGGGCTTGAACACGAAGTCGGCCCCTGCCTTTTCCGGGTGCCAGGTATCGGGATACACGCCGTTCGGGAGGTAGATGGCTCCGAAGCGAAACGGGGACGTTTGGGCTGCGGAAAGCGCCGGAACCATGGCGTCCAGGAACGGTAGGGCTACCGTGGCGCCCAGGGTTCCACGCATGAACGAACGGCGCGACATGTGCTTCTTCGTGATGAACATAGCTACTCCTTATTTGCTCGTTGCCACTTTAGCAGTTTCAGCCGACTCTAATTTCGTGCGCATTTGAAACGGTGCGCTGTCCACAATTCCCATGACTATAGAAGATAGGCGGTAATCGTTCTGCGCTGCCTTCTTTACTATTCGGCGAACCACGGGCATGTCACTAGGCTCCAGTCCGCGTCCCAACGCGTAGGTCAACATGCGTTCGGTGACGACGGTGGTGAAGGCATCAGGCCGGCTTAAGATCGCGTCCCGCAGAGCCTTCGGACCGTTGACCGGCACGCCGTCCGCAAGTGTTCCCGCTACGTCGAGCGGTTGGCCATCCGGACCTTTGTCGCGCCAAATCCCTACTGAATCGAAATTTTCCAGCGCAAACCCAGCCGGATCAATCACGCGATGGCAGCCGGAGCAGGGCGCGTTTGCCCTATGCAATTCCAACTGAGCGCGCACCGTCTTCGGAGTCACGGCGTCCTTATTGCTGTCTTCCAGTGCAGGGACATCGGGCGGCGGAGCGGGCGGCGGCGTATTGAGGAACGTGCTGAGCACGTACTTGCCTCGGAACACAGGTGAGGTTCTGGTGGCGACGGATGTCATCGAGAGAATGCTCGCTTGACCCAGCAGACCTCGGCGATTGGGATCGGTGAGCTTCACTTTGCGGAAGCGCGGTCCGTAGATGCCGGGGATGCCGTAGTGGTGGGCAAGCCGTTCGTCGAGGAACGTGTAGTCGGCGTTCAGCAGTTCCAGCGTGCTTCGATTCTCCCGCAAGATGTATTCAAAGAACATCTCCGTTTCCTTGCGGAACGCTTTGCGCGTGTTGTCATCGAAGTCCTGGAACATCAACATGTCGGGCGAAACCTTCGCCTCCAGATTTCGCAACTGCAGCCACTGCCCGGTGAAATTCTCAACCAGCGAGCTAGTGCGCTGGTCCTCAAGCATGCGCTGGACCTGCGCGGCGAGCGCACCGGGAGCTCGCAACTTACCGGACGACGCCAGATCCAGCAGCGTGTCATCGGGGATGCTGCTCCACAAGAAGAACGACAAGCGCGAGGCCAGTTCGACGTCGCTGACTGGATGCGCGACACCGGCACGGGCGTCCGCTGGGTCTTTCTCGATTCGATAGAGGAAGCTCGGGCTGGAGAGAACGCGTGCTACGCCAGCGCGAATCCCGTCATCGAAAGTGCCGCCGCTTTGCTGGGATCGCTTGAAGAAAGTCATCGGCGCTGCGACATCTTCAGCCGTGACAGTGCGCCGATACGCGCGCCGTGTGAGGGTCGTGAAGATCTTCGTCGCGCAGTTGGTGTTGTCCAGACTTGCGGGTGCTGGCTTCGCGGCATTTGCAATAGCAGAGACGTTGTTGGTTGCGGCTGGTTTTGCTGAAGCAGGTCGGCAGACAAAGAGCCGCTTACGGCTGGGTCCTTCGCTGATGCCTTTGACGTTATACGGGCCATCGATCGACACAGTCCTAAGCTTCGGTATGCCGCCGACCATGTGGATTTCCTGGCTGTCGCGGCGCACGGGTTCCCAAACGTCCTGCCGCACAAACGGCCGTTCTCTCCACGTAAAGCCGACATCGTGCGGACCGGCGGTCACGCGGGTGCGTCCCGTCATCCGTTTGTCGATCATCGTGCGCGCTACGTTTAGGTCCGCTGACTGAACTTCGTGATCCTTGGGACCGCCAACCGATGCCGTGAAAACTTCCGTGCCATCCACCGTGATGACGAAAGTGTACGGGATGTCATTGCCTTCGAGACCGGTGTAGCCTTCCGCGACGCCGCGGATCAGACGGCCCCCAAGGTTATATTCCCCATCTGCCGGAAACACGTGGCGAACCACTGTGCCGCCCATGGTTCCCAGAGGCAGACCATCCACGTATCCGCTCTGGCTGAACTCGCGATTGATGGTGTGTTCGGTCGTTCCGGGCGTGACCTGCGGATCGCCTACAGCCATCGCGCTGACCCGCTGTGCGGCGGTCACGTAGGCTTCAAGCAAGAGCGGCGAGGTTTTAAGAGCCGTCGCGATGTTGTCGAACCCGAAGTCAGCGCCATCGGTCGGCAGTAGATCGGATACATCGATGTCGACAGCGAGAAGGTCGCGGATCGAGTTCGCATATTCGGCGCGATTCAGACGGTGCACCACGTAGCGGCCCGGCGTGCTCTTTGCTTCCCAGGCGTGATCCATCGATCCCGCGAGCCAGCCCGTAAAGCCTGCATATTCGGCCTCCGGTGGACGCGGCGCGCCTGGAGGCGGCATCGCGCGCACACTCAGTTTGCGAAGAACTCTTTCCCACGTGCCTGCACTGCCCAACAGATCGTCAAAGCTCGCCTTCTCCAGATTCACTGGGTTTTCGGATGGCGATGCGGAGCGATTGTTGTGACACCCAACGCAGTATTTGTTCACCCAAGCCCGATGCTTCGCGGCATCCGGGTCGGCTACAGCGGGAGCTTTGGCGGCTGCCACTGCAGAGACCGCCACAGCTTTCGTCTGCGTTCCGGTTTGTGTCTGGGCCTGGGTATGAACCACGAAAGCCGCAGCGATGCCGAGGCCGACCAGAGCTACCGGAATTGCAGGATGCTTGCCGCCAGCCTTCATTGCGCGGTCTCTCCGGTCGTGTCAGTTTTGGGTGGCTCCGGCTTGGCAGGTGCTGGTTTTGCTGGGGCTGGTTTGGCTGGCACTGCGGACGGCGGAGGCACCGGTGCAGGATCGTTGGGGCCTAGATGCATCAGGTCCCTCAGGGCGGCGATCACATCCTCGCGCGTATCGCGCTTCGCACGGCTGGTGGCAGCCGCACCTCCTGTAGGAACAGGCGCCGGACCCACGGGGGTCTTCTCAGCCAACAACAGCGGCGTCAAATTATCCTTATTTACGGCACTCAGGGACGCGCCTGAAGCGACCAGCGCACGAATCATCGCGACCTGCTGGGCGGTCACGGCCTGATGCAGAGGCGTCGCGCCATCGGCACCCTTGGTGTTTGGATTCGCTCCAGCGGCCAATAATACTTTGACCGCCTCCAGAGGCTCGCGAGGGCCGGGCTCACGGTAGGGTGGTGCACCTGACCGGGTGTATCCGGGACCGCCTTGGATCGGTGGACCGCCGCCGCCTTTCATCGCGGCAAGCAACGCCGATTGGCCGACGGCGGGAGGCCCGCCGGGTCCGGCACCAGGTGTGGGCGCAGGAGCTTTGCCGTCAGCAGGCTTGATGTCGTTCGGGGTCCAGTCGAGCTTCGCGCCTTTGGTTACCAGCAGCTTCAGAACTTCCACGTCCGCTGCTGTCGCGGCACGATAAAACGGCGAGCTCTTGATCTGGGGTCCGCAGCACATCGATGTCGAGTGCAACGCACCCACAAACGGCTTATTTACGTCTGCACCCAGGTCCAGCAGAACCTTCACCAGGCTTAGAGCCGTCAACTGATTCGCATGGTCGGGTTGCATCCGCGTGGCGTCCTGCGCACGCGTGTCGGTCGTTGCGTCGTGCATGTCCACGGCGAAGAATAAAGCTCCGTCGTTGGCGTCGGCACCCATCCCGAGCAGATCGCCTGCGAGGTCGAGGCGATCATTTACGATGGCGACAACGGTCGCAGTGGCGCCATCGGCATTGGTCAGTTTCGGATCGGCATGGCCGTCCATTAGCGCTTTCAAAACATCTTTATGTCCATTACGCGCGGCGAACATCAGGGCCGTAAAGCCGCCTGACGGATGATCCGCGTTCTTCCGGGCAGTGATCTGAGATACGTGCGCTTTCAGGTTCGGGTCTGCTCCGGCGGCCAGTAGTGTTTTCACAACCGCTACTTGGCCTTCAGCCGCTGCCCACATCAACGCCGTTTCTTCCTGAAACGGATCTACCGCATTTACGAACGCGCCATTTGCAAGCAGCAATTGCACCGCGTCCACGCGGCCCGTGCGCGCCGCAGCCATCAGCGGCGTCTCGCCCTCCGCGTGCCAACGCGTCGCATCGGCTCCTCCATCGAGCAGCACGCGCATAACATCTACATCGCCATTGCGGCTCGCC
>JBDTUY010000074.1:0-14051 GCA_040007495.1 Acidobacteriota bacterium
CCTGAATCCAAACGATGTTTCAGGCGCGGGCGTACCCTTTACTTTTGGGCCGGTTCCACTGAGATCTGCTTCAACAGCGCCGCCGTATCTTCGTGCGCACTACGCCCCGGCTGACTCACTGCTTCCAGAGCCGTCTTGCCGCTGCTATCCTTCACATCCAGATCCGCGCCTAGTTCCGCCAGCAGCTTCACGACCGCATTCGACCCCTGCTTGGCGGCAAGCAGTAGTGCTGTGTCGCCCTTCTGCTTGGAGTTGAGATCCGCACCGTGCTTGACCAACAGTCGGATCGCGCTGACTAATTTGTCCGCCGCTCCGGGTCCTGAGCCAACGCGCGTGCCAGCCATAATCAGCAGAGGATTCGAGCCATTGGCCATGCCCAGCGAGGTATTTGCGCCATCGTCCAGCAACACCAGCAACGCGTCCATGTCATTGCCCTTGGCCGCTCTCATCAACGCCGTCGCGCCTTCAGACAGCGTGTTGTCGCCAAAGCCGTGATGCCGCCCGAGGATCGGCTTGTGCAGCCGCGCATCGGGATCGCCACCATGCCTCAGCGCCAGGCGAAGAACATCCAGAGCGTTCATCTTGTCCAGCAATGGACGAGTCGGCCGGCCGATATCGCTGCGGAAGGTATTCATGTCGACCAGTGCGTAAATCGACGTCATGCCGCTATTGTCCGCGACGTTCGCGTTCGCGCCTTTTTCTACCAACATCCCAGCCAAGTCGTAATGCTGATTGATGATCGCCAAGTGCATTGCCGTAGCACCATCGGGGTCCTGCGCATTCAAATCCGCGCCACTATCGGCCAGCGCTCGAACCGCATCCTTGGCGTCTTGGCGGGCCGCATACATCAACGCGGTGAAGCCGCCACGCGGCAGCATGGTATCCACCATACCGACCTGCATCCACTTCATCGGAGCAAGATCCAAACCCTTGGCGTGAAGGTTCGGGTCCGCACCCTTCAGTTTCGCGCCTCGCTGGTTTGAATCTCGCTTGGTCCCGCCCGTGATCAGCGCGCGAATCGCTTCCGCATGATTCTCCGCCGCCGCCCACATCAGAGCCGTTTCCCCTTGCGACGTTTCTCGCACGTTGGGATCGGCTCCCGCGTCGAGTAATAATCGCACCGTCTCCGGTTCGCCCGTGCGCGCTGCCGTCATCAACGCGGTCTCGCCATGCGGCAACGCCGTAGTTGGATCGGCTCCCGCTTTCAGCAGTAGACCGGTCACAGCCGCACTACCGTTGGTCGCAGCCAGCCACAAAGGCGTAATGCCGTAGCGATTGGCCGCGTTGGCAGGCGCACCCGCGGCCAACAATGCCGTCACGATGTCTTTTTGATCGGCCTGCACGGCCCAATGCAGCGCCGTCATCCCGTCGGCCTGCACGAAGCGCACGTCGCCCTTGGCAGCCAATAAAGACCGCACCTGCGCCCAATTGCCGAGCTTTGCGGCATCGGCTAGATCACCAGGCGCAGCAATTGCCACAGAAGCGAATGCCGCCAGCGTCAGCGCTATGAAAAATCTGCGCATGATTGCGACCTTCATTACGACAACGCGACCGAACCAGTGCTAATGCCGAGCTTGTCCATCTCGATCCCGTAATACTGGCACAGCGACAGCAGGAAATTCGCGATCGGCGTTTGCGGAGCTACCTTAATGTGTCGGCTACCACGATTGTTGAAGCCGCCGACCAACAAGGTCGGCAGATCCAGGCGCAGATGCACTTGGCTTTCGCTCATACCGCTGCCGTACATGATCATCGAGTGATCCAGCACGGACCCGTCGCCATCCGGCGTGTCACGCAGCTTCTTCAGGAATTTCTCGAACAGCGTCACGTGATAGGTGTTCAACTTCACCAGCAGCTTTTTCTTCTCTTCGTCGCCACTGTGATGCGAAAGCGCATGGTGCGGTTCGGTGATGCCGATTTCCGGATAGGTCCTCTGTGTCACGTCGCGGCTCATCATGAAGGTGAACACGCGCGTCAGATCCGTCATGTAGGCAAGCGCGATCAACTCAAACTGCAGCGCGATATGTTCGGGAAAGGAATCCGGGATACCGACCGGTGCATCCGGAATATCCGGATTCGCAGCGGCCTGCTTCTCTGCACGTTGAATGCGCGCTTCGGTTTCGCGCACGTTGTCCATGTAATCGCTCAGGCGGCTGCGGTCGCGCGGCCCCAGGTCCAGTTGTAGATCCTTCAAATCATCCTGAATCGAATCCAAGATGCTGCGCCCGGTCTTCATGCGCGCCAGACGCTGCTTGCCAGTACCCGGCCGCCCGAACATGCGCTCAAACAAAACGCGCGGGTTGATCTCCATTGGCAGAGGCTGCGTCGCGGTCTTCCAACTCAAGGTGTTGATGTAGGCGCAGGCGTACGCCGGATCGCAGCCGCCAATATAGCCGGTGAAGTCTTCCGTCGCGACCTCAAGCGACGGGAACACTGTGTCGCGGCCAATCTTCTGCGCAATCAATTGATCGATCGTCACGCCCGCCAGGACATCTTCGGCCACGGTGCGTTTCGGGATCGTGCCACTTAACCACGCAGCAACAGTAACGGCGTGCCCGTCCACCGGATGGCACAGCTCCGAGACCACGGTCAGTCGATCGCGATAGGCGGCGAGCGGCGACAGAATTGGCGACATCTCAAAATCCGCGCCGACCGTACTGGGAGTCCAGAAGCCTGGCCGTTCACCATGCGGCACAAACACCGCGCCAAAGCGCTTGACGGGATTCGCCGCCGTGGCCGCCAACGCGGTTGAGGACGGGATCATCGAATCGAGCAATGGCAGCGCTACACCCGCACCCATTCCGCACAGCATCCGCCTGCGGGAAATCACCTTCTTGGTAAGGAACGTCATGCGACACACTCCATAAATTAGTTTGCCCCTTTATCCAAATGCGTACTCTCGCCTGGGGGCTTGCTCTCACCGGGTTTGGCCCGAAACTCGAACGGCTTGCTGTTCACAACACCTAGAATCAGTTGCGAGAAGCGATAGTTCTGCCCTCTCGCATCGCGCACAATCTTGCGAATCTCTGGCATATCGTGCGCGCTAAGCCCACGGCCCAGCGCGTAAATCATCAACTTCTCCGCCATCGTATTAACGAAGATCTCTGGTTTCTTCAGCAGAGCATTCCGCAGCGCCACGGGACCATTTACTTCCGTCCCGTCCAGCAGCGTACCGCTCGCGTTGATCAGCGCGCTGCCCCCGCCGCTTTCATGATCCCGCCATGCGCCTACCGCATCGAAATTCTCCAGCGACAGACCAATCGGGTCCATCAACTTGTGGCATCCGGCACACACCGGATTGGCGCGATGCTCTTCCATTCGTTCGCGCATGGTCAACACGCGGCCTCCGCGCTGATTGCTCTCATTCAGAGGCGGCACATTGGCCGGAGGCGGAGGCGGCGGCGTACCCAGCAGATTCTCCAACACCCATTTGCCGCGAACAACGGGTGACGTTCGATCCGTATGCGACGACACCATCAGTGTGCTGCCCTTGCCCAACAGCCCCCAGCGCACAGGATCGGTCAACGTGACGCGGCGGAAGTGGCTTCCGTAAACATGCGGGACCCGATAGTGCTTGGCCAGCCGTTCATTCAGAAACGTATAGTCCGCCGTCATCAGATCCAACACGTTACGATCTTCCTGCAGGATGCTGTTGAAGAACAGCTCGGTTTCCCGTCGAAACGCCTGGCGCAAATTGTCGTCGAAATCCGGGAAGCCCGAAGAGTTCGGCACGAAGCCTTCCAGGTTCCGCAAGTACAACCACTGACCGGCAAAATTCTCCACCAGCGCGTTCGCCTTCGGATCGGCCAACATGCGGCGGACCTGTGCGGTAAGCACATCAGGCTTCGCTAACTGGCCCTTTGCTGCCACATCCAACAACGCTTCGTCCGGCACACTGCTCCATAAGAAGAACGATAGGCGCGAAGCAAGATCGACTCCGCTTATCGGATGAATCTCGCCCGCAGTCAACTTCACTGGATCGCGCTCCACTCGAAACGTGAACTTCGGACTCGCCAGCAGACGTTCCACAGCGGCTTGAATTCCACGATCAAAGCCGCCACCGGCACCAGCCTGCGCACGACCAGTAGCGAAAAACTCCATCAGGCGATCCAGATCCTGCGGTGTTTCAGCTCCACGATAGGCGCGGTGCGCGACCTGCGACAGAATCGTCTTGGCGCAAGTCTTCTCCTCAGCCTGAATTTTGGGACGGCAAACGAAAATCTTCCTGCGGCTTGGTGTGTCGCCCGACCCGCTTGCCTTGAACGGACCCGTAATCGTCAGCGTCTCAATATGCGGGTGACCTGTAGCATCCAGATTGTCTTGAGAATCCCGCACAAATGGTTGTAAACGAACCGAGCCTTGCACCACTCCGCTATAGGCGAACCCGATGCTGATGTCATGCGGCCCAGCGGTAAGCGGCACGCGCGTGGAACTGCGCGCCTCCACCTTCTGCTGCGCCTCCGTAATGTTGCGCATCAGCGCGGCAAAGTCCTCAGGACCGCCGATGGTGGCGAAGTGTACGCGCTTCCCGTCCACTGCGATCTCAACGTCATGCGCCATCTCCAGGCCCTTCATCGCGCCCAGGTTGGAGATCATATATTTCACATCCAGCCGATATTCGCCATCCAGAGGCAGCGTAGTATGAATCATGCCGCCGCCTTCCGTGCCGACGGGCATGCCTAGAACCGGAACATTTTGCGATTCGTCTTGCCGAATGCGGAAGACTTCAGCAGCGGGTCCGGTATCCGGATCGCCCACGGCCAGCGCCGAAATCTTGCCGGCCGCGCTGAGGTACTGTTCCACCAAAGCAGGCGAAGCGCCCAACGTTTCCGCAATATTGTCGAAGCCAAAAGCCGAATCGTCAGGCGGTAATAAAGCAGCAGGCTCCACGTCTAAACCCAGCACGTCGCGGACCGCGTTCTTGTACTCCGCACGATTCATGCGATGAACGCCTGGACTTCCCGGAGACGGATGCGCAACTGCATTGCGATCCAGTTCGCCTTCCAACCATGCGACCAATGCGTTGCGTTCCTGCTCGGTCGGCTGCGGTGCGCCCTGCGGAGGCATCATGCCAACCCGCACCTTGCGAATCGCCTTCTCCCAAGTTTCAAGCGCGGCGTCCCCGCCCTCTGCCGGATGCCGAACGTCCAGCGGCTGCAACGTCAATCCCGCAGTTTTCGCCGTATTGTTATGACATCCAACGCAGTATTTGTTGAGGGCTGCGGCTTGCTGATCGGCGGCTGAGGTCGCGGGCTGCTGACTATATGTAAAACGCGTGCCAACGCCCAACAACGCGGACACGGCGATCAACAGTCGCAGCTTCATGGCAGGGTTCAGCGGAGCACCCGCAGCACATCGGGTTAATTCCACGCAAAACAATGCTATTGCAAGGGTTAACCAGTGTCAAGGGTGGCTAATAGGGTGGCCAATTGTGTGGATGGGCAAGCTTAAAAGGTGACGGCGAGGTCAGTTATACGGCGCGGCGTTTCTTCGCTGGTGGCTGTTTCGAGTGACTGGTTTTGGCTTCGGCGGAAGCTTTTAGGCTCCGCTTGAGTGCTTCCATAAGGTTGACCACGGGTGCTTTCTGTGGTTCGTCATCCCCAATCAGAACGTACCTGCCTTTCGCCATTTCGTATCCCTTCACGACCTCCGCACGTTCGATCGGTTTATTCTCCTGCGCGCAATACCAGACTTCCTTGACTCGCGATTGATCCGTGCGATGGAGCATGTGGAAGTGAATCGCCTCCGCGCGTGCCGCCGAGTGCAATTGGACTGGAAGTGAAACCAAACCAAAACTGATGGAGCCTTTCCAAACAATGCCGGGCATGTGTGCTGTAGGCCTCCCTTATCGAATGCGGAGCAGTTCCGCGATTCTTGCTTCACTCAAACCACTGGTGCGGATCGCAACATTTCTGATGGATTCGCCGGTCAGGAACGCTTCATGAGCGATAGCCGCAGCCCGGTCGTAGCCGATTTCCAGCGCGAGCGGCGTCGCCATGGCGAGGGATTGTTCCACAGCGGCTGCGGCCTTTTCGCGCACGGCCTCAATACCGGACACGCATCTATCCGCGAAATTCCTTGTGGCATTCGCAAGCAAGTTGATCGCTTCCAAAACATCATAGGCCAGCAAAGGCATCATGGTATTCAGCTGAAAGTTGCCGGATGCGCAAGCGAATGTGATCGCGGCGTCATAGCCGATGACCTGCGCGCATACCATGAGCACGCTCTCAGGAATGACAGGATTGACTTTCCCGGGCATGATACTGGAGCCGGGTTGCAGCGCACGCAGACGAATTTCACCGATGCCGGCACGGGGGCCAGAGGCGAGCCAACGAATGTCATTCGCGATCTTGATAAGAGAGACCGCATAAGTCTTTAGCGCACCACTCAGGAAGAGAACAGCGTCGCGAGCAGACTGAGCCTCGAAGTGATTGGCCGCTTCGCGAAAGGGCACGCCGCTGCGCTGCGCAAGCAATTCGATGGTCCTGGCCGCGAAACCAGCTGGTGCGTTGATGCCGGTTCCAATGGCTGTTCCTCCGAGCGGAAGCTCATACAACCCCTCCATCGCTTGCGTGACCCGTCCACGGGATGCATTGACTTGTTGCGCGAAGGCTCCAAATTCCTGGCCCAATCGCATTGGTGTGGCATCCTGCAAGTGGGTGCGGCCAATCTTGATCACATCTTGAAATTCATCGCTCTTTGCATGCAGCGACCGCTGAAGCGACTCCATCGCGGGCAGCAATCTGTCGCGCAACTCTAGAACTGCCGCAAGGTGGATCGCGGATGGGATGACATCGTTGCTCGATTGGCTCCGATTGACGTGATCATTGGGATGGGCGCCGGTTAGCGTCCCGATCACTTCGTTGGCGTTCATGTTGGTGGAAGTGCCGCTACCTGTCTGAAAAACGTCCACCACGAATTGATCGAAGTAAGATCCAGCCGCTATTTCGTCGGACGCCTTTGCCACTCGGCTTGCGAGTTCGTTGGGAAGGGTGCCCAATTCTGCATTGGTGCGCCCTGCGCACGCCTTGATCAGCCCCAAGGCTTTGATGAACGGTGGCTGAAGACGCGCCCCTCCGATCGGAAAATTCTCGACAGCCCGTTGAGTTTGCGCGCCATACAGTACCCCGGCGGGCACAGGAATCTCGCCTAAGGAGTCACGTTCCAGACGAGCCGACTCGACGCCGAGTGTCCACGGTGGCGGGTCGGACGAAGGAAAGGATTGTGCCGAAGCTAGGTCGACGACATCGCGGGTCTCTTCAGGCATGTTCCAAACCTCGTCTGTTTATCTTCTCAACTCGGCAAAGGATCGGGGAATGCCGGATCTAATACGTCAGGTCCGGGATCGTCAGGTCCGGGAAGCGGAGGGGCTGGATTCCACGGCAGCTCGGGGTCCGGATCTTTGGGTGGTAATTTGGGCTCAAGATAAAGCGGCCGCGTCGGCGGATTGGGTTCAAATGTTGTCGGTCCCTGAAGTGTCATACAACACGGAAGAGACCCCCTATCGCTAAACGTTTCGCGACAACCGTTTCAAACGCGCCACTTCGATGAAGCCAATGGCCCTGTACGCTGGAACTATGGAGTATTCATTTGCTTGCCCGTATTGTTGGGCGGAAATCTCGATGGTCTTGGACCCGTCCGTGCGACGTCAGACCTATGTGGAGGATTGCGAGGTTTGCTGCCACCCGATTGAAGTCAGCTGCGCATTCGAGGATGGGTCCTTAAGTGACTTTGAGGCTGGCGTCTTGGAATAGGCGCTGACCAAGCCCGGTCTTCCCCGGTTCTGTTCGCCACTATTAGCACTCCGCTCCCTAGCCGTCGCGGCTCGTCGGGAGCGTGGACCCGCGTTGGGGTCCCAGCTGGCCGACCGTCTTCTTCGACGGATTACTTGCTTGTGCAATCAGCCAATGCTAGAGGATGTCTATGAGCAATTTGCACACAGCTCTTGACAAGAGCTGTGATATATATCACTATATCACTGGCAGATGCAAATCCAAGTCCATTCCGCAGGTGAGCTTCCGGTCTATCTTCAGATCGTGCATCAGATTCAGCAGGCGATTGCTGCCGATCAGTTGAGACCTGGTGAACAGTTGGATTCGTATCTCGATCTGGCGCGACAGACCGGCATTGAGCCATCGACCATTCAGCAAGCCTACGACGAACTGGAATGCCTCGGCGTGATTGAAACGCCATGGAGAATTCGGTAATCGTTGCAGATCCTAATCAATTCCGCGGATGAGCTTCCGATCTACCGCCAAATCATGCGGCAGATTCAGCAGGCGATTGCGGGTGGACGCCTGCAACCCGGCGAAAAACTAGCGTCTCATCGCGATTTGGCGGAACAAGCTGTGGTGGCTCCGTTGACGGTGAAGAAAGCCTACGACGAGATGGAGAAGCTCGGCTACATCGAAACGCGGCGCGGGTTAGGTACATTCGTTTGCGCCAATCCAACGTTGATTAGCGCCGCAGATCAACGCGAGCAGGTACAGGACGCTGCGCGGCAGTTGTTGACTCTGGCGTATCTCAACGGGATGGGCCTGGACGCTGTGATGAAGGTTTTGAAAGAAGCCGATCGCGATCTGGTGCAAGGTCCGCTGGTCGAAGGCTCAAAGGAGAAGTCATGAATCCGGTTTTGCAGTTCGATAACGTAGCGAGGTCCTATACGGCGGGCGTCCCAGTGCTGGACGGCGTCAGTTTCCAAGTGAACGAGGGCGAGGTCGTCGGGCTGATCGGCCGCAACGGCACCGGCAAGACGACTCTGCTGCAAATCGCGATGGGGATGTTGGCGCCGCATCGGGGAAGCGTGCGGGTCTTCGGGCTCTCGCCGACCGAGTTTCCGGTTGAAGTAAAGTCTCGGATCGGGTATGTTTCCGAAAACCAGGTGCTGCCGCCCGGGGCCTCTGTTCGCGAACTAGTTGAGTTTCACGCCTATCTCTTCCCCAAATGGGACCGCGCAATAGAAAAGGATTTGTTGGATCGCTTTCAGCTATCCCCGAAGGCGCGGATTGGGAAATTGAGCAAAGGGCAGGCTCGCCAAGTGGCGTTGTTGCTGGCGATCTGCCACCGGCCTGACTTGCTGATCCTGGATGAACCAGCCGGGGGGCTAGATCCCGCAGCGCGCCGCGAATTTCTGGAGGCGTCGATTCAGTTGTTGAATCGCGACGGTTCGTCGATTCTATTTTCTTCGCATCACATGAACGATATCGAGCGCATTGGTGCTCGTGTGGTGTTGCTGGATCAGGGCAGAATTCGTTTGAACATGGAACTGGACCGGATGCGTGAGGACGTCTGCGTCATGATGATCCCGAAAAGGTCGGTAACGGATGTCTCCGTGTTGGAACGCCTGCCCGGTTGCCTGGGAGTCCGTTCGGTCGCGGACGATTGGCACGCGGTGTTCGATGACGCACCGGAGACGATCGCTGCTCGGCTGAACGGCAAAGCGGGATTTGAGCAAATCCTGTGCGTGCGAGCTCCTTTGGAGGAACTGTTTGTGGAGCTTGTGGGCAAATGATCTGGCAATTGGTCAAGCGGGACCAGATGTGGATACCGTTCCTGGGAGCAATGGCGTTCTTTTTTGCGTTACTGGTAGCGGCGGCGGGAAGGGACATGCTGCAGAATCCGTACTTCGGCTTCCTTCCGGTAATGATGATGGCCCAGTCGATCGGACTTCATTTAGGTGTGCTGAAGCAACGGGCGCACTACGAAGCTACGCTGCCGATTGAGACGAGGGATTGGTGGTGCTCCCGGGTGCTGACGCTGTTGGCAGCTGTATGGGTGCCCTTTGGAGTTGCAATCGCCTCTGGATTTCCGTTTATGCAGACGTTAGAAGCGGCTGCTGTCTTCACTGTGATTGCCCTGGTTGCGAAGTGCTATCGGATAGGCGACATCGAGTCGCCAGAGCTATTTCCCATAAGTAAGGCTCAAATCGCCTTCGTATTGGTGGTTGCGGCGTTCGTACCGCTTATCTTCCGACATGTCAAGATGTTGCCGCCACCGGGCCTAACGCTGCCGATGTGCGCTGTGGCAAGTTTGGCTTTGTTCTGGTGGGGCTGGGTCAACGTTCCGAAGTCGTTCCAGATTGCGGCGTCCCGATGGAGCGTCGCGATGAAACGCGTGGCAACACAAGCAGAAGGAATGCATCTCGAAGAACGCAAACCCACCAGATTCGTTTACCTGCCAGTGCTTCGATCCATTTACAGCCAGCCTACGTTCTCCCAAGGCTCATTATCGTTCGGCATTTTCCTCATTTTTCTCGGCTTGCCGTTGGTCGGGGTCTTACTGCTGGTAGTAACCCAGATTCAATTCCGCGCTCAGTGCGGCTGGCTGCTCAGCCTGCCATTCTCTAGTCGGCGGCTGTTCGCGTGGATTGCGATTCCTCACACCGTTGCCGTTGTGGCGGCATCTTTGGCACACTTTTTTACCACCGCCCATCCGCTTTCGCCCAACGGCCAACTTGTGGAGCTTGCAAGCGTTCTCACGTTGCTGTATGGCCTGATCAACCCGATTGGATTTCTGGCGACGCGACCGGTCAGTCGGCCCAGCACCGTATGGGGATGGGTCGTGCGGCTCACGGGGGTTTTGCTCACGCTCGCCATGAGTTTATTCCCGATCTACCTTTTGAGTAATGCAGAAACGATCGAACGGTTCGCAGGGCGCATCCCGGCGGCTCCCTGGCAATTGGCGGGTCTCTTGGCAATACCCGTGATCGCCAGGTATTGGCTCGCGGAGAAAGCATTCCGCGAGCAGGAGTACCGCCGGTCCAATTTCGGCCGAGCGATGAACAGAAATACGCAATAGAACTTCAAGGAAACCAAGCGCTGCGGAGAATTGGTGAGCAAATGATCTGGCAATTAGTGAAGCGGGACCCTATGTTGAAACCGTACGTGGGAGTGCTTGTGTGTCTCTTCGCGAATGTGGCCATTATTCAGGCGCTCATGCCCATCCCAGCGGGCAAAAAGTACGAGGTACTCGCCACGGCCCTGGGAGGGGCTCTGCTATTCGTGACCGGCTTCATGGTCGCGCTCCAGTCATCTAATCAGTTCCAACGCGCCAAGTTTGAGGCCGCTCTTCCGATCAGCGCGCTAGACCTGTGGTGCTCGCAGGTTCTGACTTTGCTGGCGCTGGTTTGGATACCCTGTCTGGGCGCGCTCCTTTGCAGATATCCACCATGGATCGTACTGCAGGTGGTATCTGTCGGCACCATGCTTAGTTTGGCAGGAACCCACTCCTGGCGAAGCAATCGGAAACTGCCAAAGTGGGCTACCGCGCTCGTAGTCCAGGTCTTCTGCCTTGGACTACTTGCCTGGCCGTTTGCGACGCGATTTCTCGAACGAAAAGGTTGGATCATCCATTGGCCGCCGACGACCATCGTAGTACCGCTTTGCGGACTGGCGAGTGTGGCGATTTTCTGGCGGGGCTGGACCCGGGTTTCAAACGTTTCAAACCCGCTTCAAATCGCTGCGTCTCAAGCAATGCAGATCGCAGAGCCGGAACAAAGCGTAGCGGTGGAGAGCGAGCGCGATTCGCCCAGGTACGCTTTGTACCCGGTGTTCCGATCGATCTTTAACCTGCAGATGGTCTTTTTGGTTATTTGGTTGTTTGGCAGTCGGTTCTTTGGAGGCTTCGGCTCGGCGAGCGTGTTTTTGGGAATCTCCCAAGCTCAGTTCCGGTCTCAGTGCCGCTGGATGCTCAGTCTGCCGTTTTCCGCGCGACGCCTGTTTGCCTGGCTTGCGATTCCCCAAGGTGTGCTCATCTTAGCCGTATGTTTGATCGGCAATTTCAATCCGTCTTATCAGCTTTCGCCCAGAGCCAGACTCGTGGAGATTCCGATCGAGCTCGCCGCTCTGTATGGCATGATCTTCCTGAGCGAACTGTCGACGTGGCGTCGGCTAAGCCGGTTACGGACACTTAGATTTGGCCCCCGGATCGTCTGGATACCATTTGTGTTGGTTGCGCTCGCCATGAGCGCCCTTTTGGCCAGACCGGAGACGATGGAACAAATGGCCGCGAAGCTTCCGACGGACCTGTGGACCACTGCTGGAATACTGGTGATTCCAGTCATCGCACTGTATTGGCTCGCAGAAAAGGCGTTTTGCGAGCAGGAGTACCGCGTGACGTTTATAGATCGAGCGGTCGCCATGAAGGCTCAATAGTCTTGAGTTATATGCATGACGTGTGCGGAATCCTGTAAGCGGAGGCAGCGCCTCCGTGCGGGTCCGGCGACCCGCCTTCCTGTTACTGCCAGCCGCCGCCTAATGCCCGGTAGAGTCCGACTACCGACTGCAGCTCGACCATCCGCAATTGCGCCAGCACGAGTTGGCCTTGAAACAAGTTGCGTTGGGAATCCAGCACTTGCAGAAAGCTATCCAGTCCGCCTTCGTAACGTACACGAGAGAGCCGCGTGGTTTCGGTTAGCGCCGCGACTAATAGCTGCTGTTGGTTCACCTGTTCGCGGGTTTGCGCGTTGGCGACCAATGCATCCGAGGCGTCACGGAGACCGGTGAAGATCGTCTCCTGATAGGTGAGCAATGCCTGTCGCTGCTGGGCCTCCGTCACGCGAACGTTGGCGCGAATCTGTCCAGCATGAAAGATCGGCAGCGAAGTGGCAGGCGTGATGAAAGCGAATCGTGCGGGATCGGTGAAGATATCCGACACGCGGCGGCTTTGACCGCCCAGGAATGCATTGAGACTCAGAGCGGGGAAATACTGGGCGCGAGCCACACCGATCTCCGCATTGGCCGAGATCAACATCTGCTCCGCGCTGCGAATATCGGGCCTGCGGGTTAATAGCGACGAGGGCAAACCTGGCGGGAGATCCGCGGGCCGGGCGACTTGTTCCAGCTCGCTGCCACGCGCAACATCCCCAGGAGCTTCACCCATCAGCAGGCTGAGTGCGTTTTCGGTTTGCGCGATATTGCGCTTGGCTGCGGCGATTTGGGCCGTGGCAGTGTAGAGCAGTTGCTCGGCCTGATGTACATCGAGCCCGGTAGC
This sequence comes from Acidobacteriota bacterium, assembly GCA_040007495.1. GTDB lineage: Bacteria > Acidobacteriota > Terriglobia > Bryobacterales > Bryobacteraceae > Palsa-187. Next base: position 12,991 of record JBDTUY010000074.1, read on the forward strand.
CACACCTTGATCGCGGCGGAGAGTGGTCAGGCGCAAGCCGTTCTGCGCAACGTCGCGGGTTTGTTCGCCGATAGACAGTTCGCGATCCTGCTCCAACAGTTCGAAGTAGGTGTTCATCACTTCGGCCACCAGAGCCATGCGAACCGCCAGGCGATTCTCCTCCGAGGCCAACATCTGCGCGCGTGCGGATTCGTTCATGCGCCGCAGGCGGCCCCAGAGGTCCACTTCCCAGGTCGCGCCGAGGCCCAACTGCGTGTAGGCGTAGGAGAGATTTGTGCCTTCCTTGATGAAGGGCAGGCTACCGATGCTGGAACCACGAGTAGCGGTCCACTGCGCGGGAATGTTCAGGAACGGCAGCAGATTCGCGCGTCGGCTATCGAGCTGCGCCTGCGATTGCAGCACACGTTCGGCGGCGAGCTGCAGGTTGAAGTTTTGCTTCAGTGCGGTTGTGACCAACTGGCGAAGTACGGGGTCAGGGAAAAGATCTTCCCACTTGGTGTCGGCCAGGGATTTTTCGTCAGCTGGCGTTATCGTGCCCCGGAACTGTACCGGGAGCGGAACGTTGGGGTTTTTATAGTTGGGTCCAACGAGGCAGCCGGTAAGCAGCGTGGCGAGGCTCGCGACAACGGCATAGCGCAGTGCGGTTCTCATTGGGTCACCTCCTCCGACGGCTGAAGGGCCGGCGCTGCTGGTTCCTTCTTTTTATGTTTCTTGTCTCCTCGGAGTGCGATGGTTTCGATCACGACGAACAAGACGGGAACGACGAAGATGGAGAGCAAGGTGGAGGCGAGCATGCCGCCAAACACTGCTGTTCCCAAAGCGCGTCGCGCTCCGGAACTCGCGCCACTCGCGAGTACTAGAGGCAGTACGCCAAGGATGAACGCAAAGGACGTCATGAGAATGGGGCGGAGTCGCAACTGCGCGGCTTCGAGCGCGGCGTCTCGTATCGAGAGTCCGTGCAGCATGCGCTCGCGAGCGTATTCCACAATTAAGATCGCGTTCTTGGCGGAGAGTCCGATCAAGGTCACGATGCCGATCTGCGTATAAATGTCGTAGGGATA
>JBDTUY010000075.1:0-13791 GCA_040007495.1 Acidobacteriota bacterium
ATGGCGGTGATGGCATCGCGCAACGGCGCATGGTCGTGCTGTTTCATCGCTTCGTTGCGGGCGTGTTTCGCTTCGTCGAAGGCGTAGCCCGGCTTCACTTTCCAATACGGCGCATTGCGCAGGTTCGGCACTTCATATTGCAGGGTCAAGCGCAGCTGGTGGGGAAGATCGAACGTGCCCAGATTTTTGCCGAGGCTGCGGTTGAAAACGTCGGGAGAACTATAATTCTCCAATGTTTTGGAGAAGTTGTAGTTCATGTTGAAGCTGACCCCGTGGCTGAAGCGCTGCGTGGCGTTCAACTGGAACGATTCATACCAGTTTTTGCCCAACGGAGCGGCGTTGAGGCCGTTGGTGCTGTATTGCGGATAGTCAAGCAGCGACGAGCGAACGGTCTGCGTGGTCGGGTAATTGGCATACGGCAAGCCGGTGGCGATGCCGCGCGCCGCCAGCGTGCTCTTCTGGGTAGCGCTGAGATTCGCGATAGTAGTAGTGAGCAAGGAGGCTTCGGTGGCACTGGTGAAATTGGTGAAGCCCAGAGCCTGCAACCGGCCCTGGCTCAATTGGTTCAGCGGGGCTAACGCCGACGCTGACCACCATACGCCCACGTTAGCCACGTAGGAGGCTTCGACCACGAGGTTGCGGGTGATTTCGCGCTGCAAAGCGACATTCCACTGCAGCAGACGTGCCGGACGGCCAGCATTCCTGTCCAGCAAGGCGGGCATGCCGATGACCCCCCCTACGGGCTGACCTACGCCCGAATTGAAGACGGGCCACACAGCGACGACTTCGGCCGGCATACCATTCTTGAAAAGACCGGTAATCTGACCGGCAGCGGCGGTGACCGCGCCGGTTTGTGCACCTGATGTGGAAGAGCCCGACGCGGTTGACGTAGAATTGTATTCCACGCCGATACCGGCACGAAGAACGGTTTTGCGATCAATCTGGTAGGCCAGACCAAGCCGTGGTCCGATAGCGTAGGGATAGTTTGCAGCAAACTGGCATTTGCAAGTCGCTTCAAACTGGGTGCCCCCCAGTCTGCCGGATGCGGATGTGTTCGGAACCGCGAGGCCAATCGACCCGTTGCGGCCGAATTGTTCCTTGGCGTAGGTTCCAAGATCCCAGCGCAGGCCGTAATCCAACGTGAGTTTGCGAGTCAGCTTCCAGGTATCCTGGAAGTACAGGCCGTACTGATACTTGATGTTGGCAAGTGCGGTGGGTGCCGCCAGAGTCGCGGAGCTGATGCCGCCCAATTCCAAGGACGCAAGCGCAAAACCGTGGAAGCCGCCATTCGTGGTGGTGCCTTGCAGGAAGGGCTGCAGGGTATAGTTGGTGCCAAACGAGTACTGGCCGCCCACGTTGCTGTTGACGTAGTTCGGGAAGGTCTCCTTACGTCCGTCGAAGCCAAGCTTGAAGGTGTGTCCGCCGGTTACATACGTGACGGAGGCGATGATGGAAGGACGGCGTTCATACGACGCGGTCGGTTGATATGTGCCGATGGATGGAGCGATGGTGGACTCGCCCAGGCCTCCGATCTGAGCGTTCGATACGCCCACCGTGATTCTTGGGAAGAAGCCCTGCACGGTCGCGCCTTTCAAACCCAGCGACGTAATCTGGTTGAAGTTCGGAACGGGCGCTCCGAGAACGAAGTCGCTATCGTTCCAGCCGATGCCGAAATGCAGCAGAAGACGGGGGGTAGCGGTAAAGTCCTCATTGATGCGTACGGTGGACCCGGAGGAGAAGGTGGTGACGCCGCCGGTGATCAAATCCGGGAGTGGATTGGCACCCGCGCTACTGCGGGGCGATCGAGTGTTGGTTTCCTGCTGATAAAACGAAAGGCGGTTCTTGGAACCGATGTTCTGGTCTAATTTGATGGAGGGGATCTTGGAGGTACGGCTGGCGTCATACGTGCCCGTGTAATTGTTGGTGTACAAGCCCGCAGCGAAGTTCACGCCCTGCGGTAATGGGACATAAGAAAGAACTTTCGCAGAAACGGGGTCGAATTGCGCTGGCTGAATCTTGTTGCCCACGAATGCGGTGCGGTTGAACTTATTTCCGATCTGGACTGTCGAGCCGGGATCGAAGATGGTGCCGCTACGGATGGGGTTGCCCAGCCCATCCAGCGCATTCCCGGTCGCGGTGGTCACGAAACGGTTTTCCGCAGTAATCAGGTTGCTGAAGTCGCCATCGCGGTAGGCCTGTACCGGAACGGTGGAGCTGGAAGAAACTTGGTTGGCCTGCTTAAACAACTCCATGCTGAAGAAGAAGAACGTCTTGTTGGTGCCGTTGTAGACATTCGGAATGATCAGCGGTCCGCCGAAGGTGCCGCCCATGTCGTTCTGGCGAATTTTGCTGCGCAACCCGGTATAGGGGAAGTGGGCGTTCAAAGCTTCGTTCGTCCCATAGTCGTAAGCGCTGCCGTGGTATTTATTGGTGCCGCTCTTGGTGACCATGCTGATCATCGCGCCGCCGCTGGCTCCATATTCAGCCGCGAAGTTGCTAGTCTGAATCGCGACCTCTTCCAGCGCGTCCACCGACGGCTGGGTCTGCATGGTCGCACCCAGCAGGCGCGGTCCGGTGGGGTTCATTGTCATACCATCCAGCCGAGTTCCGTAGGTGTTCGAGGGCGTACCGTTCACCACCATAGTCGTGGTGACGCCCGGCGCACCCGCAGCCGCGTTGGTACCGCCTGCGAAGCGGATACCGGGGACCAGACGCGTCGCATTGAACGGATCGCGGAACCCGGAGCCCGTCGTACCGACACCCAGAATCGGGAGGCTATTGAGCTGCGACAAAGTTACGTTCTGCACCACCGCGCTCGATTCCGTCTTTAGGAGCGATGCCTCGGCAGTGACGTTTATCGAGTCGGAAGTTTGCCCGACTTCCAGCTTGGCATCTTCACGCATACTCTGCTGTGCGGCCAAGTGGAACTGGGAATGGGTGTAGGTCTTAAAGCCCGGCGAGGTAATCGTGAGATCGTAATCCCCGATCGGCAACTGCGATACGGTGAAGTTCCCCGTGGAGGAACTGGCAGCCGTGAAAATCGAGCCGGTATCTCGGCTACGAACTACGATCGGAGTACCGACAAGCGCCGCGCCTGTTTGGTCGGTGATAGTCCCGGTAATGGTGGCCAAACCTGTTTGAGCATAACCAAGTGAGGCCGATATCAACAGCAGTGCAAATATGGAAAAACGCTTCATGGTGTCCCCCCTCAAACTAACTAACGTGGAGGGAGTGTATCATGAAGCTCTGTACGAAAGTATTAAATATTTCGCGTTCTGAGTAACCTTTTCACAGATCAGGCAGGGCCCTTTGCCGAAAGACATACAGTTCACTGTCAAAGACGGCATAGCAGCCACCCCGCTACCAAAAGACATATCGATTTGGCGCTGAAATGCAGGATTCGGTAGGTTAGTCTGGCAGCGTGGCGGGTGGTTCAAGCATGAAGAAACTTAACACTAGCGCTCCTGTGTAGACCACAATGCCGATGATGCCGGCTGCGTAAGATACTTGCGCCCCTGCGACGGTGGTGGGCATAAATCCGGTCAGATGCGCAACGAAGAATGCGGCGGAGGTTCCCATCATTCTTCCGCCCACATTGGCCGCGAAACCTTCACCAGTTCCTCTTAAATGCACAGGGTAGACTCTTGGCAGGTAGCTACCCCAGAATGTAAGCTGCGCAACAGTTGTGAAGCCCGCGATGAAGATGCCGATCCGGAAATAGTGGAGGCTGTGCGTGCCCAGGTAAAAAAAGATAAAAGGCGTGAGCAGCAGTCCGGGAATCAGGAACAGTCGAATCAGTTGGCGGCGGCTGACGATCAGAAGCGCCAAGGTGGCAATAGCGACGCGACCCGCCAAACCTCCCAATTCCTGGGCCGCTTGCACCCCGGAAGTGGCCTGTCCACGTTCGGCTGCGGTGGGCATCGCGATGACTTCACTGAGACCTGCGGCGATTTGCGGGGACTGCTGAATCGTTCCAAAAGCCGCACCATACGCGCAGGCGAACATCAGCGTGGTGATGATGGTGGTACGGCGATAGACAGGCGCGAACAGTTCGCCGATGCTGGGACGTTTCAAGGTTCCGGCCGCCTTCTTTTGCGCCCACTGCGGAGACTCGGGGAGGAACGGCCGGATCAACATTAAAGGAATGGCGGGAGCAACACCTGAGATTAAGGTGTAGCGCCACGCAGAATGCGCTCCATAGATAGCGGGTAATTCGCTGCCATACCGACTAGCGATGTAATAAGCTCCGGCGACCATCACGCCGCCGAGTGACGAGAAGGCCTGCGTATAACCGAGCGCGGCCTCGCGCGTTTTGCCTTCAGGAAAAAGTTCGGCGACCCATGCCACGGCGGCAACAAATTCCACGCATAGGCCAGCGAAGCAGAGCGTACGGAAGATAAGCAGTTGCTCAATGCTGGTCGACATGCCTGCGGCCACCGCAGAGACTGTATAGAGCATGATGCTCCATACAAGGATGCGGCGGCGACCGAAGCGGTCGGCGAAGTAGCCGCCCCACATTCCGCAGAAGCCACCGATCAGAGGCGGAATCCAGAACAGCAGGCCTGCCCAACTGCGGTAATCAGGGGTGCCGGGCCGCAAGTTGCCGAGTTCGAGCAACGCGGGAGGGACGATCAGGGGCGCAACCAGCACCTCATATATATCGAACAGAAAGCCCAGCGCCGCAACCGCGCAAATGGTCCACTTGAGAGCAGCGGAGAGAGGCGGCGGATCGGAGAGGTTCGAGGGAGCAGTGGGGAGCATGGACTAGGTCAGGCTAGCAATGGCCGTCCACACTAGTCAATTTGAAGCTCCTGCATTACCGTTTCTTCCAGCGATCTGCCAGCGCGGCCAGTTTGTCGTCCATTGTAGCGGGCGGCTTTACTGCAGGCGGCTTCGCAAATTGCTTGGTAGGTTGCCGCGCTGGTGGTGCGGAGCCTGCGGCGACTTTTTCGCGCGGAGCCCCTGCGCCTGCCGCCGTTGGGCGAGCACCCGGGGTCTTCATCGATAGCGCAATACGTTTGGCTTTGGTGTCGACGCTGAGCACGTGAACTTGGACGATCTGCCCGACCTTCACCACGTCGCCCGGATCTTTCACGTAGTGATTCGATAGTTCGCTGATATGGACCAGTCCGTCCTGATGTACGCCCACGTCCACGAAGGCTCCGAACTTGGTCACGTTGGTCACGACGCCTTCCAGCGTCATGCCATCTTGCAGATCGGCGATTTCCTTGACGTTTTCTTTGAAGCTGGGTGCCAGGAACTGCTCGCGCGGATCGCGGCCCGGTTTGCGAAGCTCATCCAGAATGTCATTCAGCGTGTAGACGCCTACCGCTAAGCCAGCTTTGTCCACTTTTTCAAGCAACGCCGGTTGTTGCGTGACCTGAGTGATCAGTTCTTCGATCGATACGTTGAGCTTCTTCGCGATCTCCTCGACAACCGGATACGATTCCGGGTGAACGCCGGTGATGTCCAGCGGATTTTCACCCTGCCGGATTCGCAGAAAGCCTGCGGCTTGTTCAAAGGTCTTCGGGCCGACGCCAGGAACGGCGTTCAACTGCACTCGCGAGCGGAAACGCCCGTGTTCATTACGGAATTCGACGATTTTCTGGGCTGTGCGTTCGTTGATGCCTGCCACGTAACGCAACAACGCCCACGATGCCGTGTTCAGATCGACACCGACGCGGTTCACGCAGCTCTCGATCACTGCTTCGAGGGACTTGTGTAGATGATTCTGATCGACATCGTGTTGATACTGCCCAACGCCAATCGATTTCGGGTCGAGTTTGACTAGTTCTGCGAGCGGGTCTTGCAAACGGCGAGCAATGGAGATTGCGCCGCGCACTGTGAGGTCCAAATCTGGAAACTCCTGCCGAGCGATGTCGGATGCAGAGTAAATCGACGCGCCGGATTCGTTCACCGTGACGCAGAAGATTGAAATAAGACCTTCCTTCTTTAGGAAGTCGCGAACCATCGAGTCGGTTTCGCGCGAAGCCGTGCCATTGCCGATCGCGATGGCCCGGACGTTGTACTTCTCGATCAGCATCTTCAGCGTGCGTTCCGATCCAGCGATATCGTTCTTGGGCTGAAACGGATAAATCACGTCGTGACCCAGGAACTTGCCGGTGTCATCGACAACCGCGATCTTGCAGCCAGTGCGAATGCCCGGATCCAGGCCGAGGACTGCCAATTGACCCGCTGGCGCTGCGAGCAGAACATTCTGCAGATTCTCGCGAAACACCTGAATCGCATCCGTGTCGGCCTTCTGCTTCAATTCCAAACGAATTTCAGAGGTGATGGAACTGTTCAGCAAGCGCTTCCAAGCGTCTTCGGCAGCGATGCTCAGTTGCGCGGTCCAATCGCCGGGTCGCTTGTGAACCTTGCTCTTGATGAGATCGAGCGGACGATTGGGTTCCATCTCAATCATGAAATACAGGACGCCTTCGGTCTCGCCTCGACGGATGGCGAGCATGCGGTGGGACGGAATCTGCTTCACCGGCTCGCGATAGTCGTAGTACATGTGGAACTTGCCCTGCTCGTCCACTTTGGGCTGACCGTCCGACTCCGAAACCTTCTTGCTGACGATCACGCCTTCATCGAACATCGAGTGCCGCAGCAGCTTACGAATATCCGCGTCGTCGCTGATGGTTTCCGCGATGATATGGCGCGCGCCTTCGAGCGCTTCTTCGACGCTCGCGACACCCTTTTCGGCATCGACGAAGGTCGCCGCGAAAATATCGAGAGGCGTATCTGTCGGCTCTTGAGTCCATATATATGTCGCGAGCGGCTCCAGACCTTTTTCGCGCGCGATCATCGCCTTGGTGCGACGCTTCGGCTTGTACGGCAAATACAGATCTTCCAACTCACTCTTATCCAAGGTCAGCTCAATACGAGCCTTCAGTTCGTCGGTCAGCTTGCCCTGTTCCTGGATCGACGCGAGAATCGTTTCCTTGCGCGATACCAACTCTCTGAAGTACGACAGTTTCTCTTCGATATTGCGAATCTGCACTTCATCCAGATTGCCGGTCACTTCCTTGCGGTAGCGGGCGATGAAGGGGACGGTTGAGCCTTCGTCGAGAAGCTCAATGGTCGCGAGCAATCCCTTCATGGGGACGTCGAGCAGGCGCGCAACGTGAATCAGGAGTTCGGGAGAAAGGGCTTTGAAGTCGGGCATGAGGCGGGAACACCATTTTAGCGCGTCGGTCGGTTTCCATCCAGTAAAATGCGTAAGAGACTGAAGATTCATGCAAGTGCAAATCACAAAGCGGGCGGATGGCGCGGGAGTGCTGCGCTGCGTACGATCGGATGGGTCGGTTACTTGGCAGAAACAAACCGATCGTCACGCAGCGTACTTCGCGTTGCACGATCTGACGCATTTCGCTGTTGAGACCACGCTTGGATTCAAGCGCGGATTCTTCGGACTGATCGCGCAAGGTTGGGACATCGACGACACGACTGGCAAGGGTGCGCGCGGTCCCCTGCCGCCTGAAGCAGCGGTTGCCGAATCGATAGTCGGGCTAGTCCAAGCGGAACAGGCTGGAGGCAAAAGTTGGCCGGCTGAAGAGTTCAATTCGACGCTTGCTGATATCCTTACTTCAGCGAACTCGGTGGTTCCCGCGCCTGTTCTTACGGAAGCTCAGATTGCAGCCGTCAAGCAGCGACGATCAGAGATAGTTGAGCAGTGGAACTCCGTTCCTGTGGGCGAAGCGTTGGATTTGACCTTTTAATAATCTATAACTCCGGAGCGGCTGGGTGCGGTCTAGCGCCTGAATCTGGCTCTTTTCATCCACACAGAAGCCAATGGCGTGATCCGGCTGATTCATGTGCCCCACTTTTTTCGATCAACAACGGGTCCGGCGGTAGCTTAAAAGTATCGCTGTGATGCGGCTGTAAGCGCACGCCAGCACCACCCGGCTGGCTGCGCACCCGATGCGCCAACGATTCGAGCCGCTCCCGCTCTTCTTCGCTTACTATCAACGGTTGTTTGGGTCGGCCAGTGCGATCCCTAAATCTTAGACACCACCCCAGCCACTTTACGTTACTTACTTCTGGGACAGGGACTAGATCTTCGAATAGTCGATCATCTTCACCGAGATATTCTGCGCCCCACCACGGTCAACCACGACCTTTTGTCCCTTCGCCGCCGCCCGTTCCAGTATGCCGGGTTCAGAGATGTTGCTGAGCCCCTCACGTGGCAGCGCCATAATCCGGTACTCTCCGGGAGCCAAGCCTGTGATCTGAAAAGTTTCACCTGGGCGTTCTCCGTTGAAGATAGGTTGATACCTGCCAGCCACCCCACCGTTTGACATAGCTGGCGCGAGCGGCCACTTCACCATCACCACCTGAGCTTTATCAGTCGGCTTGTCCCCATCCAAAATTGTCCCCGCGACCGTTCCACCCTTGTCGTCGATGACGATCTCCACTTGCGTGGGAGCACCTGCCAGCTTGAGCACTCCATCCACCGCTGGTTGCCCATTCTGGCGAACCTGTTGAACATACAGATTCGATCCAGCAGCCGCGGTAAAAAATACTCTGATTAACTCCTGCTGCCAAGGCACGGTTATTTTGAACTGGCCTTTTGCATCCACAGGAACCGAGACGCTCCCCGCCCCGATCATCAGCGTCTTCAGGTCCGGAAGCATTGCACCCTCAGCAGCCACCACACGGCCAACCACGTCCGAGGACGCAGTCATAGCCATCGAAACCTCGACATTCTCGCGTTTGATTTCGACCTGCTCTAGCGCCCAACTGTTAACCACATCGCGCGTGCCTCCGGTAATCGTGAACCGGTAGGACCCGGGCCGTAAATTCCGAATCAGAAACCCGCTTTTCTTCGCGTCTTCACAGCGCACCAGGAAGCGAGGGACGATCTCAGAGGTCGCACCCAGATTAGGAATGTCCGTGGGGAAGGCCGTGACTGTCCACTCCTCTTTGTCCTCGCATCGGTCAGCGCGAACTTGAACATGCGCGCGATAGTAGGCAACCTTCGACGCCCGAATCGTGCCCACATCCGTCACGCCTCCGGGTTGCACGACAATCGGCGTCGGGCTGACTCCTGGGCCGCCTGGCCAATAGGCCGTGTCCATATCCTGATCAATGATCTTCAGATCGGCTTGGGTAAATGTGGGGACAAGCGCCGGACCACCTGATTGCGGAGCGATGCGAACCAGATATTTATTCGGGGTCAATTCGGGCACTGTGAAATCGCCCTTGGGGTCTGTGGTCGCCTGGTATATGGACAGGTAACCCGTCGCAGAGCCGCGGAGGTCCAGTTTGAGACCTGCCAATGGGTTGTTGTCTTCATCCAGAACGCGGCCAGTCAACGAACCCAGGCGGGTAATCTGGAATCGCACACTTTGCCTAAGCACCTCACTGGTCAGGTCCACGTATTCAGTGCTGCCTGAGCCGCCGCCCGTGTACGCGGCCGAGCGGTAACCGGCCTTGTTGGCGTCGACAATATAGCGGCCCAAATTTAGCGGGTGAAACAGAAATGTTCCCTGATTATCGGTGACCACCGGGGCAATCACCGTCGGGGTCACCATCATCTCCACGAGTCGGAACCCAGTCAGCTTGATCTCGACCCCGGCCACCGGAGTCAGGCCGCCGTTGGTCCCTGGCTCAACAACGCTACCTCGAATCTCCAAGCCAGCCATGGGGACATCGCCGTTGGAAACCTGGGCCGTCGCAGAAATCAGTACCAGCGCGGAAAGAATCAGAATTCGAATGTGCTGGCAGGCAGGCATTTGGTGACTCACTGTTCGCAATTCTATCGCGACGGATTAGTGATTGCGCGCGCCAACGCTACTGAACATGCCACACCAACTCGACCTTCAGTGGGACCTCATTCTTTACCGCAACGGTCAGCAGCTTTGGTGGATCTATCCTGAAGTCAGACAGGGCCAGCGGAACGGTCCCGCTAATCTTGGTTTGCGTACCTTGCGCAACTCTCTCAAACGCGATTTGTTTGTAGTGGACCTTTTGCCCCCCGAACTCGACATCGAGATCGACCAAAATTGTGGATGCGCCTGACATTGCTTCAGGTAGGTGCGTTCGCACGGACACTAAGGGGAATTCACTTCCACGCGTGACCTGAATCATGTGCAGGTCACGGTTGCTATCGCCCGAGTCGAACGACTTTACCGGTACAGCGATCAGAAAGTCGCATTGGCCGTTGTGGCAGGTGCCTTTACCCCGGGCCGAGTGGCTGACGCCCTCACTCTCATGCAGAATGTGGGAGACATGGTAGGTGAGCGTGGATCGGTCCAGAACCCACTGCGCATCGGCGGCGACAATAGTGGAAGCGGTCAATAGAAAGAGGCCGACTGTGAACGAAGTCTTCATAAGGATGCCTCAGAACTTGAACGACACCGCTGCGATGGCAGCCCCATAGGCGAGTGTGGTGGTCCAGGCAGCCACCGGATGCATCGAAGCGATCCCGTGAACCTTCTGTCCGAGGCCTTTTTGCTGGTAGGCCATCGCACCCAAAATCGGCGTCAGGATCATTCCGGTCCCGTGCACCCAAGCCAGGGTCTTATGCAATCGAATGTTACCGCGAGTCGGTGTGCCTTGGATTTTGGGCGCGAAGATCGCAAACGATGCTGTGGCAGAGTACAGCCCGACGGTCGCGATACCTAGCCCCGCATGCAGATTCCTTCCGAACGGCGTCAGGGTGGTGACACCGGTGGTTGCCGAATGGTGTTCCCCGACCGCCATTCCAGATGTCACCAACGTCGCAATCAGCGGAGCCAATGTGATCAAGCCTAGTCGCTGATGCATTTGGAGCATGTGTGTCCTCTTATCGAGCCGCGCCTGCTCTGCTTTGTCACCCTTAATTTGATCTTTGGCGAAGCCCAAATCGTCGAGCGAAGGGCCTTCAGGTTTCGCGGTATTGCCGGAGACGGTTTGAGCTGGTTCCACCGCCAGAGTCTGCCCGAACGTTGTGAATCCAGCTATCAACAGTAATACTGTCGGCCCAATGGACCGCCGTGCCATTCCACGATTCACTCTAGGTTGCTCCTTTCCCAAAGACTCGCAAGTCGTCGACGGCCCCGGATGACTTCGGTTTACTTGGGACGCTCCTGCTCGACACCCCGTTGCCGGAGTGTTGTTAAATTATGGCGGATGGTTAAAAGCGGAATGCCGACCAAATGCAACGTTTGCCGTAACACGCGTGTGCTTTGCGGAGATGCGTCAGACATCTGTAGTCAACTTACGTTACTATTTATGAAACGTCGCCTCGTCTGGCACATCCAGTTCACAAAACGTGCTGCGCAAAAGTCCGGCTCGCTCTAACTGCTCAGACACTCCATGTTGCGAGTACCTGGCGAAAAATTAAATATTGAACCCGCGCTATCTTTGCAACCTGACATCACAATATATAAGCTTACCGGACGCCTCAGCTTGGCGAACGGACTAGAGGCTGCCGAAAAAGTGATTCGACAGCGCATAGCCGAGGGAGTCCGCAAGTTGGTTTTGGATCTGACAACGCTGGACTACATCGACAGCTCCGGCATCGGTACGCTCATCAGTTGCAACGGCCAAATGGAACAAGCCGGTGGCGTGATGCGAGTTGCAGGAGCGAAGGGTGCCGTGGCGCAGACGTTTCGCCTAGTGCACCTGGACCGAATCGTGCCACTGGACGACTCGGTCGAAGCCTCCTGTGCCAGCCTGCGCGATAACACCGGCGGACGCCTGCGCTAGGTAACGACTTACTTCTTCAGGATGAACGTGACCTTCATGGAAACCCGGTATTCAGCGATCTTGCCGTCTTTGATGACGACCTTTTGATCTTGAATCCAGGCACCGCTGACGTTTTCGAGCGTCTTGCAAGCCCTCTTGATGCCGCTATCGACAGCATCGTCAAAACCCTTGGTGGAACTGGAAATAATCTCGGTAACGCGTGCGACTGACATGATACTGTTCTCCTTGTTCGCCGATTTTGGCATGCCAATACTGTATCGCAATCCGAGCAGAGGGAATGTTACAGCGGGGCGGGTTAGCTGGCGATGGTTTCGATTGCCGATGGTAGCTTGCTAAGGATCAACTTCTGGAGGTCAATCTTGTTGCTCGCATTGTCGATATCGATCCCTACAAGATTGCCGTGACTGTCGTAGTCCAGAACGACGCCGGCAGAAATCTCCCGACTCTCCGAACTGGGCTGCTCGGACAAATCGATGTAGAGAGAATCCGTCTCAGGATGATAATTCAGTTTCGTGGCTTGAACTGGCCAACTACATTTCCCGACGGTTTTCCAGCGACTTCAACATCGTCACCTCATCGGCGAATTCCAGATCGCTGCCGACCGGAATTCCCATCGCGATGCGCATGCATTTCACACCCAGCGGCTTCAACAGGCGCGATATGTATACGGCAGTGGCTTCGCCTTCGGTGGTCGGATTCGTCGCGAGAATGATCTCTTTCACCTCGCCGCCCGCGATCCGATCCAGCAAGCCCTTGATCTTAAGTTGTTCAGGACCGATTCCCCGCAGAGGAGAAATCGAGCCGTGCAGGATGTGATACAGGCCGTTGAAGCTGCGTGTCGTCTCGATTGGCAGTACGTTGTGTACTTCTTCGACCACGCAGATTTGCGACGGATCACGATTCGGATCGCGGCAGTACGGACACAGTTCCGCGTCACTGATGTTATTACAGCGGACGCACATCGTGAGCTTGTCCTTTACCTCTAAGAGCGCCGTGGCAAAGTGACTGACATTTTCCCGCGAGGTCCGCAGCACATGAAACGCGAGCCTTTGTGCCGATTTCTGACCAATGCCGGGCAAACGGCGAAATTCATCGATCAGTCGTTGTAGAGGTGCTGCAAAATCTGGCATGAATAAGTGTTGGCTCGTTCCTTACAGCAAAGCGTTTACAACAAACCGGGAGGCAGGCCCATGCCACCCAGCATGCCGCCCATCTTGGCCTGCGTTTGGTCGTCGACCTGCTTCGCCGCTTCATTACAGGCGGCCATCACCAGATCCTGCAGCATTTCGACGTCACCGGCAACCTCGGGGTTGATCGTCACGCCCAGCACTCGCTTCTGGCCGTCCATTTTCACCATCACCATACCGCCACCGGCACCGGCTTCCACCTGAATACGGGCGACCTCTTCGGCCATCTTCTTCTGCATCTGCTGGGCCTGTTGCATCATGGCCTGCATGTTGTTGGGCATCTTCATGACTGGCTCTCCTTGCGAGTTTGTTGTCTGGCACAATGCTCATCGCATTGTTTAGTTCGTATCTTTAAGGTTGCGCACGGCACGAACCTGTGAGTCGGGGAACAATTCCTGGAAGCGTTTCACTTCCGGATGCGCCATGGCGCGTTCCGCCACGTCGGGATCTACTTGGCTTCGCGGTCCTGCATTTGCACCTGCCGAGCGTACGGCCCCATTGGATGAAGTTTGCGCGGCCACTTCACCAACCTTGATCGTGACGCGCACCGGTCGACCCGCAACACGCTTCACCGTGGAATCGAAGACGACGTCCTTTAAGAACATCTGATCCAGCTTCGACGTTGTAAAGATGATCTCGTTGCCGGCTTCCTCAACCTGGATACGCTCTAAAACATCAGCCAAGTTCACTTGCTTCGCTTCCATGAACGCAGCGTGCAGCCGCGAACTGAAGTCCCCGGATGCCCCAGTCGAACTGGGTGCCAAAGACGAAGGGGACTCGGCAGATCCCATTGGCGCTGCAGCAGCTTCTGCGGCCCTAGGCGCGGGAGCGCTTTGGAACCGCGCTGGGCCGGATGAGGATGATGGCGGTGCCGACTGCGGAAAATTCCCGCGCGATGGGGTCACCG
>JBDTUY010000076.1:0-13667 GCA_040007495.1 Acidobacteriota bacterium
CGTTGCGGGAACGGTCGTTGCTACACTAACTACGGATTCTCGCGGGAAGGCATCTTTCAAGGCTAATTCTACTAGCCTCACATCGACTCCTATCGCCGGAAACATCGTAGACGTAGCTGGGATCGGCAGCGGTAGCCCGTTGAAAAAGGTCCAGCGCTTGCCGCAGACTCGCGGGAGTTTCCTGATTAAATGCGTATTTGGCCTGTAAGTAGAGTGCGTAGACTGCCGCATTCGCTGGTGGCCGGATCGCTTCAGGGATCGGAAGTCGCGATCCGAGCTGTACCCGGAGCTTTGCAAGAACAGCTGCGCTCAACTCATCCTGAAGTGCGAACAGGTCACCTTTTTTCGCATCGAAGCGTTGTGACCAAAGTTGAAAACCTTCCTGAGCGTCACTCAGCTGCACGGACAGTCGCAGGTTCTCGCCGGAACAACGAAGACTGCCGTGGACCAGCAGCGTAGCCCCGAGTCGGCGGCCTGCTTCCCGCACGTCGGGTGTCGTTCCTTTGCATTGGAATGAGGAACTTCGTGAGACCACCCGCAGATCCTCTATTTGCGTGAGTTCGTTAATCAACTCCTCAGCTAAACCATCGCAAATGTACTCGTTTTCAGCTTCTGAGCTGATGTTGATCAGCGGCAGAACGGCGATGCTGCGGATATCGGGGGGCGAGTTCGCTGCAGCCGGCGGAGCCATAGAGCGTGCAGTCGCAACAGAAACTTCCTCTGGTTGACGGGCGGCCCGCTTCAGGTCCACCACCATGTCGCGCATGGATTGGTAGCGGTTGGCGGGGTCTTTCTCCAGGGCCTTTTCTACAATCGCGCGTACGAACCCTGGGAGCGCCCCGGGGAGCGGATCGGGTGAGGAGTGAATCAACCGATGCAGCAGTTCGACGTGGGAACCACCGGAAAACGGTCTCCTACCTGACAGCATTTCGTAGAGGACTACGCCAAAAGAAAAGACATCGCTGCGGGCGTCCAGAGTCTTTGCCGCCGCCTGTTCGGGCGACATGTAGGCGGGGGTGCCGATAATGGTGCCGGTCAGTGTACGCTTTCCCTCAAGCGTTTGCGTCTCGTCTTCCCCGCCCTTGTGAGCCTCCTGCAACTTCGCGAGCCCGAAATCTGCCAGTTTCGCGTAGCCGTTCCGTGCAACCAGAATGTTCGTTGGCTTGGTGTCGCGATGCAGAATACCAGCCGCGTGCGCGGCAGCCAGAGCGTCCGCAATCCCAGTCAACAGCTCGACGGATTGCCGCCACGTACGTGCTTCCTTGATCCAATCAGCCAAAGTGACGCCGTCAACGAATTCAGTAACGATATACTGGCGCATTCCAAGCTCACCCACATCGAAGACGGTAACGATGTGCGGATGGTTCAACGATGAGGCGAGTTGTGCTTCCCGCTGAAACCTGCGACGCGCAGTGGGCGTGGCGCGTTCATCCGACAGGAACTTGATCGCCACTGGACGGTTGAGTTTGGTATCCATCGCCCGGTATACGGTCCCCACGCCGCCTTCCCCGAGCTTCGCTTCAATCCGGAAATGTCCGATTTCCAGACCCATCGCGACAGTATTGGTTTTATTCCATGCTGGCTGGTCGAGAGCGCTGGTTCTGGACGCCTCCTGCGCAAGCAGCGATTCAACCTCGTGGCGCAAGTCGGGGTCGATGTCGGCGAGAACAATTGACCCACGCTCTCGTGCGGCGTGGAATAATTCCTCGACTTTTCGCCAACGCTCGGGAGTCATACGAGCTGTCTATCCTCTCCGGGCACATCTCAGCGTACTACAGGCCTCCGCATCTCCTACCGACAGGAGCATTACTTGCGACGACCCATCGGCCGCTCTAGTGTAAAATAGCGGGACCCGTTCTCCGGCGAAAGGAAGTGGCAATGCAGGCTCTAAGGAATACCTTGGGCGCACTGGTTATGCTCACGGCGCTTTCTTGGCCAACAGCGAGCTTCGCACAAGTTAGCTATGACTCCGCGACTTTAAGCGGATCCATTTTTGATCCAGCAGGACTACCCGTTTCCGGTGCGATCATCACCGCTACTGTGTCCGCCACGGGCGCGATGAGAACGGCAAAATCGGCCGACGCGGGAGACTATCGGTTGGCGGAATTGCCACCCGGCACGTACAAAGCGACCGTGGAAGCCCCAGGCTTCAAAAAATCGGTGGTGGAGAATCTGATTCTTACGGTTGGCCAAGCTGTGAATTTTGACATTCGCCTGGCGATTGGCCCGATTAGCGACGTGATCCTCGTAACGGATGTTCCGCCTTTGGTGGACCCCGAACAGACGCAACAGGCCAATACGGTGAATCGACTGCAGGTGGAGAACCTTCCGAATATCGCCCGACGCGCTACGGATTTAATCTATACGGTGCCCGGCGTCAGCGCCTCCAATGCTGCGGTCGTTCAGGATCCCAGCCTTGGAACCGGCTTGCTCTCATCTGGTTTTTCGATCGGCGGCAGCAACGGTCGCAATAATTTGATCACAATCGACGGCGGCGAAAACGACTACGGCTCGGGCGCACCGAGAGTTAGAAATGTTCCGCTGGATTCGGTTCAGGAGTTTCAGATCAACCGCAACGCGTTCGCCGCCGAGTTTGGCAACACCATTGGAGCTGCAATCAATTTCATTACGCGCACCGGGACCAACAAGCTTCACGGCAGCGCGGCAGCCTATTTCCACAACGAACGCTTGGATTCGGTCAATTATTTCGACAAGCTCATCAACCCCCGATCGAGGCCGTTCGAGCAGAGCGTCATCTCCAGCGGAACCTTGGGCGGGCCCGTCAAGCGCGACAAGCTATTCTTCTTCACGGCGTTCGAACATCAAAAGCTGGATTCCTCGACGACCCGCAATTATTCCGGCACCGATTCGTTTCAACCCATTTCTTCTCAGGTCAATGGATATAGCGGCGGCAAGTGTCCTGGCCAAGCGCAACAACAAGTGAGCCAACTCTGTTACCTGACGCAACTGGCGAATTCGGGCGGACCTCTAGCTCCGATTGGCGCGGCGTTTCTGGCCTCCCCTGTGTTCGGACAACCCTTCGCGGATCCGATTCTGAAGGCCCTGGTGCAGCCGAACGAGGGAACGTTCAACGGCATCATTTCCCCATTTGCTGCCGTGCGAGGCATTCCCGGGTACAACACTCCCAGGGCGCTTTATAGCAACTGGGTATCGAAGGTCGATTATCAGCCGGGATCGAAGGATAGCGTCGTATTCCGCTTCTCCCTGATGAATGAGCGTGACCGGGTCGCTCCGCAGCCACCAGCTTCAACCTACGACCGGCGCACTGACTACACGTTGACCTCTGCGTGGACCCACACATTCAGTCCGACGCTGGTCAATATTTTTCGAGCACAAGGCGTTCCGCAAAACAAAGCATTCGCCGACACGCCCCGCCACGGCGGCGCTGAGATCGATATTCAAACTGGGTCTCCTCTGGTCTTCGGAACCCCGTTCGCGATGCCTTACGACGCCACCATGAAGCGCTTCCAGTTTGATGAAGGGTTGCTGTGGCAAAAGCGCACGCACACAGTCAAATACGGTGGAACCTATCGCCCGAATAATTACAAGATTGATGAGCAACTTTGGTTTGGGGGACAGTGGCAGTTTGCGAACGGCGCGATTCCGATGATCGCTCTCGCTCCACCGGAAATCCAATCCGCGCTGGCCGCCTACAATCTCAGCCAAGGATATGCAGTAGGCGGTCCATCCTCCACGAACCTGACAGGCGTCCAATCATTTCTTGCGGGAACGCCGGTTTCATTGGTCCAAGCTGATCCAAAGTCGAATTCCGTTTGGAAAGCGTGGGATCACTCCCTCGGTTTCTATGTTCAAGACTCGTGGAGAGTATCGCGCAAACTTACCTTGAACTATGGAGCCAGGCTGGATTACTTTCGGCCACCTTCGCCGATCCCAACTAGCCTTTTTATCGCGCCACGAATCGGCTTGGCCTGGGACCCGATGGGCAACGGCAAGACAGTCGTTCGGGCCGGGGGCGGATTGTTTGTATCGCCAGTCATGTTCGCCGTGCCGTTCTTTCTCAATATGATCGGCACCAGCGGCCACTACATCAATCAAGGGGCGCTATCGGCAGGATTGCCTTCGCCACCATTTCCCTCAATTTTCGCCGCGTGGGGCTTGGCCAGATCCAAGGCGACGACCGCAATTCCGAATCCGACGCTGACGCCCGCCGACATGGCAGCGCTCGGCTGGACTATCAGCCCTCCGGGTCCGACAGCCTTCGGAAGCATCTTTTCAACGCTGGCCCCGAATTTCAAGCCACAGTATTCCATCCAGTCCAGCGCGAGCGTCGCGCAGGAATTGACTAGTAGCATGTCGCTGGAGATCGGCTACAACTTTTATCGCAGCGTTCACATCGAGCAGGTCGCCGAAGGGAACTTTCAGCGGACCCCATGCAACGTCGCGAATCCGGCGCAATTCACCTCTGCCATCGACCCGTTTGTCGGCCCGTGCTACGCCGCGCGGCCAGGTGTAACGGCAGGGGTGCCGAATAGTCTGATTGTTCAGAACGATGTGTATTCTTCCATCGGAAGCAGTGTCTATCACGGGCTGACTGCGTCGTTTACTCGGCGTTTCAGCCGCAATTTGCAGTTCCAGGCCAACTATACTCTCAGTCACGCTGCGGACAATACCAGCGACTACAGCACCCTGAGCGTTCCCTTCCGTCCAGATGAACTGAAGCGCGATTGGAGCACGTCTAGTTTTAATGTGGCGCACAATTTCGTAGCCAACTCCATCTACACCACCCCGTTCAGAGCGGATGGCAAAGGTTGGTCAAAGCCGTTCGCCGATGTCTCGATCTCAAATATTGTCAGCGCACGTTCCGGAATTCCGTTCACTCTCCTGGTCCCTGGCTTGGGGGGTGGAACCGCCAACGGAACCCTGGGGCACACGAGTGAAGCGCGACCATGGAATGAACCACGCAACGAGGGCCGAGGAGCTTCGTTTGCGAGTTGGGATTTGCGGGTATCGCGATCGTTCTCTCTCAACAAGGAGAAGGGCGCGAGAGCAGACGTGATCGTGCAGTTTCAAAATCTGCTCAACCGAACCAATTTCGCGGCTGTGAATAACAACTTTCCAGCGGATCCGAGCTACGCGCTTCCCAATGGCGGCAATCTATTGAACGGGCCCTACAACCTGAAGGGCTTTGCGCCAGCGTCGGTCGCGCAATTAAGCCAACCACTCGCATTTTCGTCAGCCTATGCGCCGCGGCAAATTAGCTTCGGGCTGAAGATCGGATTCTGACCGCCCACGTGAGCACAGCGCTGGGGCACAATTAACCATGCATTGCGGGAACTGCCGGAAAGAGAATCCTGACGCTACGAAGTTTTGCGGGCATTGCGGATCCCCCTTGCGGCCCGGTTCTGCTCCCGATGCGGAACTCAGGCAGTTGACCGTACTCTTCTGCGATCTGGTGGGCTCTACCAAACTCGCCGAATCCCTCGACCCTGAAGAGCTAGGCGAAATAACGAGGGACTACCAAGCCCTGTGCGAGCGAGCAATCAGAGGGCACGAAGGCTATATTGCGCAGTATCTGGGCGACGGCGTACTTGTCTATTTTGGCTATCCTGAGGCGCATGAAGATGATGCTCGACGCGCCGTGCGGGCTGCGCTGGACATTGTTCGGGATCTGGCCAACGCCACCTGGAATACGGCAAGCGGCACCCGGCTAGATGTCCGTCTGGGAATCCATACTGGCCCAGTGGTAGTGGGCGACGTAGGCGCGGGCCAACGGCGCGAACAACTCGCGGTGGGGATGACGCCAAATCTTGCGGCGCGCATCCAGAATCTTGCCGCGCCCGGCACGGTAGTCGTGAGCAACGATACCCACGCGCTTGTGCGGGGCTTCTTTGACTTTGCGTCGCTGGGTCGACACGAGATTAAGGGACTGGTCAATGCTGTCACTTTGTATCGCGTGCTGCGGGAGAGCGGCGCGCAGAGCCGCATGGATGTGGAGCGTCAAACCGGTCTGACCCCACTCACCGGGCGCGATGAACAACTCGCACAGCTAGACAAATTGTGGGACGGCGTCGCGCGGTCAGGCGAACACACGGTGATCATTCGGGGCGAAGCCGGTATCGGGAAGTCCCGCATTGTGGATTCATTCCGCAAACATGTCGAGAGCCAATCAGGTACGGTGTTGGAATGCTCCTGCACACCCTACGCCCAGAGCACCCCCTTGTTTCCGATCGTGGGGATGATGGAGCGCATTCTCGGTTTCACACCCGAGAAAACCGACACCGAGAAGCGAGCGGTGATTGAAGAGCGCCTCGCTCGACGAGGTCTGGGGACGGCGGAGGCTTCGGCCTTGATGGCCGAGCTCTTTTCAATCTCAGCGGCTGACCAGGATCCGTTGGCGAATTATCCCCCGCAGAAGAGACGCGATCAAACCTTGGAAACGCTGCTGCAATGGCTGCTGGCAGTCGCGCAGGACCGGCCCACTCTGTTGGTGGTTGAAGACATGCACTGGGTGGATCCCACTACGCTTGAATTTATCAGTAGCGTTGTCAGTTCACGCTCAAACGCACCCTTGTTAGTTATCGTTACCTCCAGGCCGCAGTTCGCCACTCCATGGAAGCTCGATGATCGGAAATCCTGTGTCGATCTTGCTCGGCTCGACGCGGCTGATACGACTGCCATAGCCGTCAGCGTTGCCCGCGGGAAAGCGATGCCAGCCGACGTGCTGAAGCAGATCGTGGCTCGTACGGAGGGCGTACCTTTATTTGTTGAGGAAGTGACCAAGGCAGTCCTTGAGATGGGCGTACTAGTGGAGCGGGAGGATCGTTTCGAATTGTCCGGGCCCCTCCAGCCCGATCTCATTCCGACCACTGTGCAGGGTTCGTTGAACGCCCGCCTCGATCGACTCGGGCCCGCTAAGGCTGTTGCGCAGATTGCAGCCACCATCGGTCGCGAATTCAGCTTTGCGCTATTGTGCTCCGTAGTCCAAGAGGATGAAGCAACGCTGAGAAACGGATTAGATCGGCTGATCAGCTCAGAATTGTTGTCCCGTCAGGATGAAGCCACGGATGAGACCTACCTGTTCAAGCACGCGCTGGTCCGCGATGCCGCGTATCAATCGCTGTTGAAGAAGTCCCGGCGCGGGTGGCATGAGAAAATCGCCGAAGCGCTCACCAGCGGTTTCCCCAGGATCGTCAAGCAAAACCCTGAACTGATCGCCGAACACTTCACAGCGGCGGAACGTGCGGAGCAAGCAGTCACGTGGTGGTTGCGCGCCGGCCAGCAGGCGGCGGGTCGAGCAGCGAACCATGAAGCCATCGTCCATCTAAAGCGCGGAATAGAATTGACCGGCGGCCTGCCACTATCCCTGCGCTACCAGCAGGAACTTGAGTTTCAGATGCTTCTCATTCCCGCGTTGATTGCCACGCAGGGTTGGGCATCCGTAGAGATCGGATCCGTCTACCAACGCGCCGCAGAACTACTGGAAATACTGGGCGAATCGCCGCACCGGTTCACAGTTCTAACCGGAACAATGGGCTACCATTTCGTCGCAGGACGAATCACCCAGTCGATTCCGCTTGCGGAAGAAACCCTTGCAATCGCGACTCAATTTGGCGATCCCATGCTGCTTTCCATGGCTCGGCAAAATTGCTCGGCGGCGCACCTGTTTAAAGGCGATTTGGCCCTGTGTCTTGAGCATGGCGATGCCGCTCTGGCGCTTTACGATCTTGCGCGGGAACAGATTGTGGCCCGGATGATGAACCTGAGCCCGTGTGTCTCCGTCCTGTATTTCGAGTCCGTCGCCTTATGGATGAGAGGGTTTCCGGAACGCGCGCTACAGGCCGTCGAGCGAGCGATTCAGGTCGCGCGGGAGGTTGGCAACATCCCGAACCTTGGGTATGCGCTCACCGCGAGAGTCGGCTACCATTCGTTGCGAGGCAATGCCCAGGGCGTGCTTTCATCCGCCGAAGAGGCCTTCCAATTAGTGCGCGAGGCACGCCTCGGTTACTTTGAGCCGGTCCTCGCGATCTTGCGCGGTTGCGCCTTGGCCGGTCTGGGGCAATCGGCAGAAGGACTCCCCGAGGCCCGGGCCGCGATCCAGAGTTACTCTGCAATGGGGAATGGGAACCAGCTCATTCGGTTCGCCACCATTCTTGCAAAAGCCGAGTGGACGTGTGGTCAACGGGCCGACGCCTTCGCCACTCTGGATACTGCGATGGCCAGAGCGAAGCAATGGGGCGAGGGATTGTTCGAGCCCGAGCTGTATCGTCTGAAGGGGGTGTTTCTAGCGGAACAAGCCCTCGATACGAGCGACGAACGCCAACAGCAGCTCATGATCGCCGAGCAGAGCATTCGCGAATCGCTCGATCTGGCGCGGCATCAGTCGGCGAAGTTGCTGGAATTGCGCTCGCTAGTAAGCCTCTGCGCTGTTCGACGTCAGTTAGGCGACGCCAAGCTTGAGCGTGAGGCTTTGGCGGATGTACTCGCTTCGTTCACGGAGGGATTTGAGAGCACCGATCTTCGTGAGGCACACGCGATGCTGACTGTCTTGGGAAGTTAGCCCACAGTCAGCAGCAAGGCTCCAGTGTTCGCCCAAGAACTACTGTCACAATTTCGGCGCGGGGATAAATGCTGGGTGGGTCCAAGCGACTACGGTTGGCGGATGCGGCGGCCGGTTCCCGCAGGCGGCCTCGTAGAGAAGGCCGATCAGACGGTCCGTGTCGATGGGCGTTGGCGTGCGGTGCTGCCAATCGTAGATCGTCTCATTCTCCTTGCGCTTGGGCTGCACGCCCATGTTGAACAAACGCAATTTACCTCCGGAAGGGTGGCCACCGGCGACGTCGGCGAGCAGGCCGCGAAGATACACGAGATCCGTCTCATCATCGATCAGAAGCAGGAAGCGATCTAACGGAACCTCATTTACCAGCTTGCCGATTTCATAGGCGCTACCTCGGTTCTTTTCCGTCAGCCCGGATAGGTCCATTACAACCACATCAGACCGTTCCAGAATGCCATGCAGGGCTTCCTTCCAAATGCTTTCGGAGCACTGGAGCGAATTTTGAGGGAACCTCAATTGTGAATCGCGAGTCTGGACAAAGTTGCGCTGGGCCTTTTCGAGGTCGGCTCTGTCCTTAGTCACGGCCGAGTCCAAGTGGCCGCGAAGAAAAAGAAACCACGTCGCTGCTCTTGCTACCCACGCTATCCGGACCGTCTAGCTTATAGAGCGGACCAAACCAGTGCCACAAATCGAGTAGATCAACAAAGTGATCGCGATTGGCGCTCCCGAAAACGCGCAGGACCAGCAGCTTGAGTGGAGGGTACACGGGATATTGCAATTGGAGAGCCTTGCTGCGGCTCAGGAGATAAAAGCCAAACCAAGCTACTAACGCTGCAGAGAGTCCAATGGGTATCCATTTGAATGGACTGGGGGAACTCAAGTACGTGAGTGCGCGCAGTGCCGTAAACAGGGCCACGCTCACGCAGAACAGGGGTGCCAGGAACGGACGGATTGGCGTGATCGCTTGCTGCCAGCGGTTTCGCTCCTGCGCCTCCCCGCCTCGAATGTAGCGCAGTGTGGCTTGAACGATGAGAAGCGCTGGCCCCAGGACCGGGTTGTCAGCGCGGAACGCCATAAAAACAAGCACCGGCGGCAGTAGCATCAGCGTGCTGAACCAGGGGAAGTCTGTTTGGAGAAGCTGCCAGGCGAGCAAAGCCACCAAAATGCTCCCGGCAGCGAGGACCCAACCCATGCGGTGGTAAAGGCTGCGCAGTTTTGGCCCACGCTCGCGAATGGCCTCCAATCTTGCGCTGACGTCTTGTGAAACCCGGGGAAGATCCTGGGCCTTGATGATCTCCACTTCGAACGGAAGCGGCTTGGCTGGCGTCAGTGGAGGAGCCCCCACTTCGGTTGAGCCACTGAGTGCCCCCAGTGGCAGCGGGAGCCGAGCGGACTTGTTTCCGAAAACATGTTCCGTGATTGCCTCTCCGGCTTTTCTCTTCAACAACCACCATACACCCACGATCGGCGCCGCGAGAATCGCGACGATCATCCGTGGATCACCGCGGTTGGCATAGATCAGTCCGATTATCAGAGCCCCCAACGGCACGACGGTCGCCACGGCCGTGCTCATCGGACACCCTACATACATCGCCACCAACGGCTGGAGCTTTGGCCAGCGGGCGACCCACGGCTGGAGCCGCTCCCAGCCCGATTTACGAACGACCGCAAGCACCAAAGCGGAAAACACCAAACCCGCGATACCCACAATCCGGAGCGATGGGGCCCAAAATGCGATCACAAATGCGGACCACAAGATGAATCCCATGAACAGCGACTGCGACATGGACACCCCCACTTCACCCAGCAATTTCAGACCAGGCACCGATTTCACATCGCTGGGTGCCTCTTCGCACCACGGATCTCGTTGGAGCTCGGGCGAAGGGGGATTCTCGCTTGCGGTAGTAGCTTTGGAAATAGAGTCTTCCAGCGCCTTTGAAATGGAAGCGTCTAGCGCGTCCCAGATTTGTGGGCGTTCCATTTGGCAACTTTGCAGCAACCCGCGGACTACTGGCAAGTTCTGCGCTGCTGCAGCTTCCACGGCTTGGTCCGCTAAGCGGTATTTGCGGACTTGTCCGGTTTGAACCACCCGTGCCGCTTGCCGCAGCACAAGTGGAATGTAGGCTTTCTCCGCGCCTCGTGCCCAGGCATAGTAACTGGGCTGGGCCAGCCAGCGGACGATCGCCTGACTCAGCGCTTCTCTCCCCGGAAATTCCAACCGGGCTTCCGTGCTGGGTGTGGGCCAAAGAAACGATGATTCTTGCAGGACGGCATACAGAGTCGGCTTGAGCGAATCGGTCAGTTCCAACCGGATGGTACCTGCCTTTTCGTGCGCAAGAATTGCGGCCTTTAATTCCGCGCGTAACAAGTCCTGCGCCGAAACTTTCGCATCGCCGGTGATCACGCGAATGTTTCCGGCTAGCGTCTGGGACGCGAACTGCGTGGCGTAGATCGCGACGACTTCGCTCGGCGTCACCAGAGGGGACAGCGCGAAATCGCCTATGGGAGCAGTCAGAGCCTCGCCGGCAAAAGACGGAACTTTACCAGGTATATGGATCCGCGCCCCAATCTCATTCCAAAGCAGGTAGGAGATGAGCAGAGAAAATAGACTTCCAACAAAGAAGAAAACATACGTGGAGAAGTTGGGGGCTGGCTCCAGCACAGCGTACGACGGATTTCGGGGGTCATAGAAAACCCGGACTGCTGTCCCCACGGGATACCGCAGTACGACGTCTTGCAGGCACGAGTACGTTCTCTCCCCATTCTCTCCGTACCTCACCGATTCTTCACCGACGGCGACCATGTGGGCTGTCCGGTCCTGCCCCTCCGCGGTCGCGTAAGAGAAGGTGACGCATTCCTCTCCTGCGCGAGCCTCCGACGTCAGAATCTTACCCGGCACAGTGGGCCAGGATTCAGCCGCCTGAGCGGCCCGAATCTCCTTCACCCCCATGCCCGCGAGAGCGAGCATGCACAGGAGTCCGACCGACAATATGCTCAGCCGTACGTTCATCCCCGCGCCTCATCGACCGAAGAACTCTGCTTGCGCAATATCTGAGGGCCGCGACCGTCAATCCCTTGCGTCCGCGCTGCGGGCGTAAGCACACCAATGCTCTGGCTGTTTATTCGCATGCCAACAAACGAGAAGTGCAAAAGGCCCTCCATGGGAGCGGCGTAGCTGCCGAGGCTGCGTTTCAGCGCTACCAACTCGTCTGCGCCGAACCGAGCGGGCCACAGGAGTTCGCCAGGTTGCTCTCTCGGGTCCGCGAATCCGAGCATCGATACTCGGGTTACTGGTTCATACTCTGCGGGCAAGCATAGGTGTTCGTAACCACCTTGCTGCAATAGCTGCCCGCTAAGGTCGCGTTCATGGCAGCGTTGCATCACGACCACCATGGCACTGGTCTTGGGATCGTTTTGGCGGGTCGACATGACCACGTTCCACCAGTCGTTCGTGTTTTGCCGGATGGCGTCTGACTCGGCTTCCTGCACATTGTGAGGATCATCGCACACGATTCGATCGCCGCCTTCGCCGGTTGCCGCGCCACCAACCGAGATTGCGATTCGATAGCCCGACCGGTTGTTGTCAAACCGGCCTTTGGTGTTCTGGTCACCGCTGAGATGGAACACATCACCCCAATGCTGCTGATACCAGGGCGACTCGATCAATCTGCGTCCCTTAACCGAGTCTCGAATACTCAACTGGGCTCCGTAACTACTGAACAACCACCGCCGTTCGGGCCAGGTGATCCATTCCCAGGCTGGCCACAATACCGAAACCAGCAAACTTTTCATGTGTCGCGGTGGAACGTTGATTAATAGATTGCGAATCTGCCCTCGGCTGATCCCTTCGAGATGGTCGCAGATGGCGTCGATGTGCCAACCGGAGACGAAGACCGTGGATGGCTCGACGCTCGGCCAAGCCTGTCGCACGAACTCGCGCAGCGACCGCGAGGCCAGCTCACGATCAATCTCCGCCAGTAGGTTTGGTCTTCGCAACAAGTCCGCGCAGCTGTGAGAGTTCTTCATGGGATAAATTCTTAAGCTCCGGTCTGGCCTTAATCGCGATAGGACCACCGTTCGGTCCGCTGTGCTCATTGGCGAAGTAGTCTTTGTACCCGAGGATGTTCTTTGCTAGGAAAATGTTAGCCGCCGGGTTGCCCTTCAAAGCCAAGCCCCACAAACTGCGCCGCAACGAAGTTCGCCCCTTGGCCTTCCCGCGTGCGACCGCGTCCGCGAAAGCCTTTGAGGTCGTTTTACGCCGTTCGATGGTTCGCGGGCTAACTTTGAACCAAGCCGCGATTTCCTCATCCGTGCACTGCAGCGCGCACAGGCGTTCAACTTCCTCCGGATCGAGATGCACTGCCTTGCGGCCTGAGCCCGTTCTTTTTCCACCGGTCATGATTCCCTACCTGTCAAAACAGATGCGGCTTGCAACTTAGTTGGACAAGAGTGATTGATGTCGTGACCGCACTTTAATTCACAGGAGAAACCATCATGCCCGCGAAGAAGACTGCCCGGAAGAGTACGCCTGCTGCAAAGGCTAAGCAGCGTAAGCAACGCCAGCCCGCAAGCGAGGAGAGCGCTCCCAAAGTCGATCGCGCCGACTCTAAGACACTGCAAGTAGTCGGCCTGCTCCAACGTCCGGACGGCGCATCGCTCTACAACTTTCGATTGATGCGCGTCAATCGACGTGAAATCTAAAGTGACACCGTGACGAAAAGCGAAAAGGCCATTGCAGTGCCTGCGGCTCCACGCGTATCGAAGTGGTGGAGCCTCGTCGTCCTCGCGTTGGGCCTGGCGATGATCGTCATGGACGGCACTATCGTCGCAGTCACACTCCCGACGATCATCGACGACTTGGGCCTGAATATCACCGATGCACAGTGGGTGAACTCGCTCTACTCGATTGTGTTCGCCGCACTGCTGCTGACCACCGGCAATCTCGGAGACCGCCTGGGCAGGCGCAACATATTCATCGTCGGCATCGCGCTGTTTCTGGCCGGTAGTTTCTGGGCCGCGAAGTCCGGCAGCGCGGAGATGCTCATCTCCGCGCGTGCACTTCAGGGCGTCGGCGGCGCGTGCATATTGCCATCCACGCTTTCTACGGTCAACGCGACCTTTCGAGGCAAGG
>JBDTUY010000077.1:0-13547 GCA_040007495.1 Acidobacteriota bacterium
CCAATGCTTGTGAACACGAGAGTATGGAGGCCCACGTCCTTTGGTAAACACACATCGATCTGCCGCAAAGCCCGCTGTGCCATGCGCTCCGGACTCTCCGCAAATTGCTCTGGATAACGAGTCTGGAACGTGGGGACTACGCTTCGGCAGATGGTCTCGGGTGCGATCTCAAACATGTGCTGCCGTGTATGACATTTCAGTCTTGTGGCCATCCGGCCAAGTTACACATAACATCTCAGCACGCCCATCACTTTCGCCGCAACTCTCAGGGTGGTCAAACCCCTCCAATTACCATAGGTGTAGCCTTCCGCTAGACCCATAATGGGCAACATGAACTGACCGGTTCGGTGCGTCACGCCGATATTACGTGGCGACAGCAGATGGGGGCGACAGAACGAGTTGACGTGTCGGATTCAAGACAAGCTGGTTCAGGCCGGGCCGACACCCTCGCTCCTTGCCGTGCTACTGCTCACTGGACTCAACTTGATTCGGGCTTACGAACCGGTTGGTTCTACTGAGGGATCGCAGCCGGATCGTTCGTGATGAAGACACGGTCCAGGTAGGTGTAGGTTTCGGCTCCCCGGAATCGGAATGTGTGTGTCCCGGTAGAAAGTGGAACGACTCGTGGCGATGGGTTCCCGTTGCTGGGGACGCCGCCATTGGCGTTGCGGCCGGTAACGCGTGTCCATTGCCAATTGCCACTCCAGGTGCCCTGAGCGGTATCCCAGAGGTCCTCCGGTCCTCCGTCCACGGATACCCAGAGTGAGTCAAAATTCGAGTTGCCCGACAGAACGCGTCCCCAGAGAATATAGTTGCCCGAAGCGGGAACCGTAAATGATAGAGTGGTCGATCCCTGATTGGTTGTATTGCTGCGAATGTAGAAGCCCCCCGAGGCGGTATTCCAACCGAGCGTGGTCATGGGCGATACCAGCACTCCGGCCTCAGCTTCCTGATATTGCGAAAATACCGTGTTGGTCTGCGCCTGGTCAATGGAAAACGCAATCTGGTAATCCGTAGTATTCGCGTTCTGGGCTTGATCCCTGCAGCGGACGTAATAGCGATACGAAGTTCCACTCGACAGTGACGACAAAGGCGTGGTGTGTAGAAGCGCGCCAGTGGTGGTGAAGGTCAGGCTCATGGCGTCAAAGGCCACTCCCGCGGTTGCCGAATAACGGCATGTGGACTGCTCACTGGTTGACAACGATAGTGATACCTGCGTTGTTCCGGCTGGCAAAGCCCCTTGTGGAGCGCCATTGGAAAGCGCTGGTGGCAGCGTATCCAGGACTAAATTTGCAATAGAAAATGTAATTGCATAGTCCGCTGTATTCGCGTTCTGACTCCCGTCCATGCAGCGCACATAGACTAAATACGAATTGCCGCTAACCAGCCCGGATAGCGGAGTGCTGTGCGTAAGTGCCCCGGTCGTGGAGAAGGCCGAGGTCATCGTTGCGAAGGGTATTCCCGCAATGGTCGAGTAACGGCAGGTGGCCGACTCATTGGTTGATAACGAAAGCTGCGCTTGTGTTGTTCCCGCCAGCAGGGTACCGGATGGCGCGCCGCCGGTTAGCTGAGGCGGCAAGGTATCGAGCGCCACGTTGGATACGCTTACCGTAATGGCCGCCGTCCGGGAATTTCCGCTCGCATCTCGAGCTACCGCACTCAGAGTATGAGACGCATTGGATGCGGTTGTCGTATTCCATGACACACTATACGGCGCAGTAGTATCTTCGGCCCCCAAAGGATTGCCGTCAACCAGGAACGACACGCCCGCAACCGCAACATTGTCCGTCGCGAGGGCGGATATTGAGATGGTTCCACCGACCGTCTGACCATTCGATGGCGCCGATATGGAGATCTGCGGAGCCACTCCGTCCGCGACGGAAAACTGGATGCTCAATTCCGAGGTTATCGTGGCGCTGTCACTGCAGAGAACGTAATAGCTATAGGGTCCGGCGCTCAACCCGCTCAAGGACGAGGAATGAGAAGTACTGCCGGTTGTCGCAAACAGATTCGGCATGCTGGCGAAGCTTAAGCCGGACGTCGTCGCGTACCGGCACGTGGCTGGCCGGTTGGTAGTGACGGTCAGAGGCACCTGCGTGGTGGAAGAACCCAAGGACCCTGAGGGCGACCCGTTCCCGACGGTCAATGCGGCAAGGCCGCTTGGGTCGAAAGACGGGTCGTTAGATAGAAAAAGCCGGTCGAGGTACGAATTGCCGGTACCGGAGCGCACAACGATTGTGTGGGACCCGGCAGCTAAGTCGTAAAACTTCGGGGAGCCAGCTTGCGTAGCCACTTGGCGCCAACTCCATGCCGTGACAGTGTTAGATGTCAGCACGTCCTCTGCGGCTCCATCTACAGATACATAGAAGCGGGGAGGCACGCCGGCCGGAAGCTGCACGCGGCCCCACAGAACGTACGCTCCAGAGGCAGGAACCGTTAACACATAAGCCGCAGTTCCTTGTCCATTGGTGGACGAGCGAATGAACTTAGTCCCCGAAGCTTGTGAATCACCCAGGGTCAAATACATGGGCGCTACTAGATTCCCCGACTCTGCTTCAAAATATTGAGCATACAGGCCGGTCGCTTGCCCGGCACTCGCCACAGAGAAATACACTGGGAAATTCTGGGTATTCGCGTTGCCTGCCGCGTCCTGGCACTTAACCATATATTCATAAGTTGTTCCGCTGACAAGACCACTTAGGCTCGCGCTATGGACAACACCACCGGTCGTTGGGAAGCTGTTCTCCATCGCACTAAACGAGAGTGCCTGATTCGTGGAATACCGGCACGTGGCGAACTCATTGGTCGCTACCGAAAACTCCGTAGTTGCAGTTCCGGTTGACAGGGCTCCGACCGGCAGGGGATTCGAGAGAATCGGGGGGGCGGTATCCGCGGGACTCGGCGGCAAGAGGGACACAAGATTGGGATCACTTGTAAAGATGAGGCTGTCGAGATACGTGTTGACCGCTCCGCCTCGGAAAGTGAACGAATGCGTGCCCGGCCCCAGGTCGAACTGACGAACTCCGCCAGGCCCCCGTACTGGAAGCCAGCTCCAAATTCCGCCCCCGCTGATTTGCGAGCCTATGTCCCACAATTGCTCACTCGCGTCATCCACGGAGACATAGAAAGATCCATAGGCTGCCTTAGGCGTCAAGGCCCGTCCCAGGATTCGGAGCGTCGTCGCAAAGGGCAGCGTTACGTAGTAAGTTGCTGTTCCCCCATTTGCTTCCACCGTGCGAATGTACTGGAGGCCGCCATCCACCACTCTCTTCATGGGAGAAATCGGAAGGCCGGACTCGGCTTCTATGAATTGCGTAAAGATCGGTAGCGCTGGCGCCGCGATAGAAAAAGCAATTGCGTAGTCCGTTGCGTTGGTATTTGTCGAGACGTCGCGGCAGCGTAGGTAGTAGTTGTAGCTTTGCCCGTTAACCAGTCCAGTGACCTGCGTAGTATGGATCAGGTTCCCGGTAGTCTGAAATGCGGACATTGCGGAAAATGCGGTTCCAGGGGTTGCGGAATACTGGCAAACGGCAGGCTCGTCTGTTGTTACAGACAATGTAGTTTGCGAGGTTCCTACGGGGAGTGCGCCCGAGGGAGCGCCATTGGACAGTTTTGGGGGTGTCGTGTCCAGCACCACATTCAGGACCGTCACGAGGACCGACACAGTTCGCGAATTCCCGGCAGCGTCTCGCGCAACGGCACTTACCTGGTGCACGCCGTTCAACAAATCAGCCGTGTTCCAGGACATGCTGTACGGGCTTGTCGTGTCCTCCGCCCCCAGAGGATTTCCGTCAATCAGGAACGCCACTCCCACGACACCGATGTTGTCGGTCGCACTGGCGGCGATAACAAGCGACCCTCCTACCGTCTGGAGATTGGCAGGCGCGCTCATCGTCAGATTCGGAGCGGTGGTATCGGCTGCGACGCTGAACTGCACCAGATAGTCGTTCAGATTGTAACTCCCATCGGCGCCCATGCATCGTATGTAGTATTTGTACGAGGATCCAACGGTCAGCCCGTTCACCAATAGCGCGTGCGCAAGGGCTCCCGTCACTGGGAAGACATTCGTCATGAGCGGGAAGGTAATACCTGGCGATGAAGCCCATTTGCACGTAGCGGTCCCATTGGTATCGAGCAGCACTACAGCCTGGGTCGTTTCAGCTACCAGTGTGCCAGTCGGCCGTCCGTTGGACAGGACGGGTGGCGTACCGGATGTTACTGTGGCCGTAACCGGCGAGGAGGTGCCGGAGTTGAGTTCTGCATCCGTAGCGGTCACTGAGAATTCGTGTGTTCCCGGCAAAAGAGTGGAAGTGTCGAGAGCAACTTGGAAGGGAGGGCCAGAAAGCTCCGGCCCAAAATTCGCCCCATCGATTTTGAACTGAACTTTCGTCACGCCGACGTTGTCCGTGGCCGTAGCGCTCAGAGTAACGGCTCCCGTCATAGTTTGATTCGCCACCGGGAAGGTGATCGCGGGGACCGGAGCCACAATATCGATTCCCCCGCTGGCTCCTAAACGACCCACTGTGTCGGTTGGACCGGTGAAGCCCGGCCCGCCCGCTCCCACGTATCCATTGCTTGCGCCATCTGCGCTGGGCGTGACCCAAAAGGAGTATAGCTCTCCATTCGTCAGATAGAAGCGAATTTTTACGGACCTTCCCGCAAGCGACGATAGATCCGTGACGCCCTGCCACCGCATTTCTACCAGCGTCTTGTCATCGCTGACAGCGATCGAGTTGCCTTTCGTGAAAGGGCCAATCGCCTGATTATTGACGTCCAATACCTCTGCCTTCAGCACTCCACCTGGATCTTTGACGTTGACGAACATCCGGTTGCCACTGAAGCGGACCGGCCGAGTCGTCAGCACACCTTCCTGGGCCTCGGCATTCATCGAATAGAAACCGTCACGACGCAGAATTGCGAGTCCCGTCGCCGAAGGGGTTATAGTCCAGGGTTGATAATGCTGCAGGCTGCGTCCGCTGAAGTAAAAACGTAACTGATCTCCGACAACCAGCATCACGCCACCCGCCGACTGGCTGTTATAGGCATCCCAAGCGCCCGGCGTGTTAGCGGCAGGGATAAAGGCGGTCGGACCAGAACCGCGAGTCGGCCGATCCCACTGGAAACCGTCCCGGCTGAAACCCACTCCCATCTCCACCAGATTTGGCGCGGGAAGAAACCCAGCCGTCTCCTCAGGACCGGGGTGAAGCAGAGAAAATAGGCCCACCATGACACTTTCGTAGGCGACGGCGTCTAAGGCATACATCTGCGGCGGCTGGCCGCCCGCATAATAGGGAGGATCATTTTCATCGGCCACCATCCAGAAAGCAGTTCTGGGATCGTACGGCAGAAAACTCGGCAAGCTGGCGCTCTCCGCGTAATATCGGGCCCGGGTATCCGACTGCCCCGGTCGAGTGAGGCCGCTGGGAATGGAGACGTTACCCCGGATGTTGTTGATCCAGCGCTTGCGGAACGGATTCCAGAAGAATGTTGTGCGGTCATTCAGTGTAAGAATCTGGTTCGGCTGCTTGGTCCAGTTGATTCCATTGGGCGAAGTGTACCAATCCAACATGGATCCCGAGGCATAGACGAACGCCTTAAATTTGCGCTCGGGAAGCGGATCCTCCAAGTCCATCCAGACTGTAGTGGAGTCCCGTCCCCCGCCCAGATCCAACACCCGGTTCGTACCAGGAACTAAAGACAAGTTGGGCCGAATCCAGTTAACGCCATCCGTGGAATAGACGTAGGACAGGGACGCGGCATTGCCGCCTAAGTACCACATCTTATAGAGCTTGTCCGCTGGATCGAACCAAACGCCATCGCTGTAAGGAAAAGCCCAAAAAGTAGGATCGGGCCACTGTCCGGGTGCGAGAACCGGGTTGCGGTTGTACAACACGGGCCGATGCGCAGTTCGCTGCAGAGTCGTGTCTTCCACCAGAAAATTATCCACGAATAATTGGCGGCCGACGTCGATCGGAATCAGGGAGGGCGGGGCCAGCAGGTAAGAAGGCGTAGAGGGCAACTGCGAAGGCGGATTAATAGGCGGCCATACCGCTGGCAATTGGATGCCGTTATAGAGAACTTCTTGCGAAAAGCCAGGCGGCGAACCGAGCAGCAATCCGCCTAGACAGACAGCGGCTCTTATCAGGGGAGGGAGAGCATTTTTGTACATAATGAACTGACTGTCGGACGGCAATCCGACCTACGAACGTGTTTCGTCGTGCTCCCCAACTTATCACCTTCTGGAGAATTTCCGTAGACATTTATGCACTGCAATAGTACTAGTATTTCGGCCTGTTTTTAGCGGTTTGATCGCAACCGCCAAACTAATTTGTCGCTCATGATGATACGCAACCACCGGCTCCGGTCCGGCCCTTGAAACGCCGACAGTCAAGCAAGTCTTATAGAACCACCAACATCGTACAAGCTTGTCCCGTTTCGCCATTCTGATACGTATCGCGGCGACACAAGTGCAACTGCAAAAATTCGCGCAAATCCGTTGCAGCGAAACACGCAATCGGAGACGGGCGTCTACCTAACAATTTGCCGACAACTACCCCTGTGCCAGAACGCTTTCAGCACGACAAGAGCTATGCGCGTTAACCGCGCAAGTACGATCACAAGTCTCCGAAAGGCACTACGATGAGGATATCCAGAGACCTTCACAGCATTTCTCTCCAAATCAAAGGAGTCGAACTCGGGCTTCGGGTTTCACTTGGGCGAGCCAATGACAGAGCCTTAACCGTATTCTTGGGACCCTCGGTTCCAGAGGCTAGCCTGGATGATAGAAGTGTTTGTCCTGTCGCATCGCTTTGATCAACGGAGCGCTGGGTCCTCCCTCTTCGAACGAGCACATGGCCGCCAACTTATTTTGCGAATTGGCATCGTCTGCTCGGCAGCCTTGCAATACCACGACTCAGGGGTGTTGTTCCGTCCTTCGTGTTGTTCCGTCCTATGAAGTAGGTCTTGAAGTAGGTCTTGAAGTAGGTCTTGTATTGACCGGAGCGAATGCCGGGATTATACTTAGTGAGTACTTACTTGTGACTTCGCCTTCACTACTACTGTCGACAACCGAAGCCTCCCCTCGCCACCGGCTTTCATCTGAGGATCGTCGGCAACAGTTGATTGCCTGTGCCATCGACCTGTTTGCCAAGCGTGGTTTTGCAGGGACCCGGACCAAAGACATCGCAGCGGCTTGTGGTGTCAGCGAGGGCATCTTATTCAGGCACTTCGCTACTAAGGAAGATCTGTACCACGCAATTCTCGACACCCATGAGGATGAAGCTGGCGCGCAGGCTTGGTTCGAAGAAATGAAGCGCTTGGCGGTGGAGGGCGATGACGCAGGCTTTATCCATTGCTTGGTAACCAAGCTGATTCAGACCTTTCGCGATGAAGCGACTTTCCATCGTCTGATGATCTACGCACGCTTAGAAGGCCATTCGCTGGTCGATCTGCTAAATCAGAGAATGGGGAAGCCGTGTATGGGGTTCCTGCGCGACTTTGTGGTGGAGCGGCAGCAGCAAGGTGTATTTCGCCCTGGCAATCCGGATGCGCAGGTGATGTTCCTATTCGCACTACCCGTGCAATATGCGATGACCCGGTATGTGTTTGAAATGGATCTCTTGCAGCTTCCCGACGAGAAAGCTGCTGAGGAAATCACTCCTCTTTTGTTAGCGGGACTCCGTCAATTCAGAAAATAGCGACCGAACGCCAGCAGATAGCATCAAACCTATTTAAACCATCACTCAGGAATTTATGACAGTTTGCAATCAGACCCAACGCAGTACGCTTTTCTCAACCGTCTTGCTACTTACCGCACTTTTACTCACCGTCGGTTGCGGTAAATCGACCGAGGCCAGTACTGAGGCCACCAAGCTCGCAACCAAGTCGGTTACGGAAACACCGACTATCTCCACTATCAGCGTAGAGGTGCGCGACGTTTCTGCCGTTGTGCAGGCGACAGGCGGGTTTGAGGCGCAGGAATCTTCAAATGTCGCGCCGAACAGCCCAGGCGTGGTGACGGAAACACCAGTGAACGTGGGTAGTTTTGTTCAGATGGACCAGATCATCGCACATCTGGATGATCGCGATGCGAAATTGAGACTCGCGCAGGCGCAGGCCAATCAGCAGCAGGCGCAGGCTTTTGTCCGGCAGGCGCAGTCCAAGATTGGTCTGACGCAGAATCAGACGTTCGATCCGAACACGGTCCCGGAAGTGCTCTCCGCGCGAGCCAATTACGAGTCCGCGCAAGCGCAAGCCAAGTTGGCACAGGCGGATGCTCAGCGTTACGAGAACCTTGTGAACAGCGGCGACGTTTCGCGTAGTGCTTATGACAAAGCCAAGACAGCCGTGGATACAGCACAGGCGCAGGCCAACGCTTCCCGTCAGCAGTACGAGGCGACATTAAACAACGCGCGGCAGAACTACCAGGGCGTAGCCACTCAGGAAGCGTCGCTTGAAGGCATCCGGTCGCAAGTCGCTCTGGCGCAAAAGGCCCTGGCCGATACTCAGATCCGCGCGCCGTTTGCAGGCTATGTGAGTGCGAGGCCCGTGGCCGCTGGCGAGTATGTGGCGACCAGCGCGACCATCGCCACTATCCTCCGCATCACACCTATCAAGTTGGAACTGCATGTTCCTGAGACCTATACCTCCAGCATCAAACTTGGACTGACGGTAGAAGCGTCGGTATCCGGCTATCCGAATCGAGTATTTAAAGGACGCGTAAGCGCGCTGAACCCCGCCGTCGAAACAAATTCGCGAACCTTCACCGCGGAAGTTGCGTTTCCAAATACAGATCTCGCTTTGAAGCCTGGAATGTTTGGTACAGCTCGGGTAGGCTTGTCCGGCACAAGCAAAGGTATCTATGTGCCTCGCAAAGCGGTTCTGACCGACGCCACCACCAACTCTTCCCAGGTGTTCATGATTCTGGAAGGAAAGGCGCGATTGGCCGTGGTCCAACTTGGTGAGACAGACGGCGACAAGGTACGGATTATCTCAGGAATTCCAGAGGACGCAGTGCTGGCAACCGATCATCTCGCGGATCTCTACGACGGGCAGACGGTGAACGTTTCCAAGACGGCCGGTGCGATCGATTCCGAAGTGGGAGCTCTACCTCATGCATAAACTCGCTGCGATCTGCGTGCGAAGGCCGGTCTTCGCAACCATGTTGATCCTGTCGTTGACAGTGATCGGCGGGTTCTCCTACATGGGTCTGGGTGTCGACCTGATTCCGAAGGTGGACGTGCCGACCGTTGCCGTGACGACCGTCAATCCCGGTGCCACAGCCGAAGAGGTCGAAACCGAAATCACCAAGCGAATCGAAGATGCTGTCAACACGATCAGCGATATCGATGAAGTTCGCTCGACGTCGGTACAAGGGCTTTCGCAGGTGACGATCTCGTTCACCTTGGATAAGAATGGCGATGTGGCAGCGCAGGAGATTCGCGATAAAGTTAGCCAAACGCTGCCGGATCTTCCGGAAACTGCGGAAACGCCGGTGATTACGAAATTCGATCCCGATGCGCAGCCGATTATGCAGTTGGCGGTATCGGCCTCGCGATCCTTGAAAGAAGTAACCGATATCGCGGACCGTCAGATCAAGCAGCGACTGGAAAATATTAAAGGCGTGGGCGAGATTCGCATTGTTGGCGGGCAGCGTCGCGAAATTCGGGTGCGGGTCGATCCCGAACGCATGCGGGCCTACAACCTCTCTATCGCCGATGTAGCCAATGCACTTCGCCAGCAGAATATGGAAATGCCGGCCGGAAGCGTGAACGCCGGAGCGAAAGAAGTGACGGTGCGTACGCTAGGCCGCCTGGTGGACCCCGAACAATTCAACGAAATTGCGATCGCTTCGCGCGGACCATATGTCGTGAAGCTCCGCGACATCGGCCACGCTGAAGATGGTGTGGAAGAGCCGACCACTGCAGCCCGTTTGAATGGCGACCCGGCCGTGACGCTGATCGTCAGCAAGCAATCCGGTACCAACACAGTTACTACTGCGGACGGGATCAAGGATCGTATTAAAGAATTGCAAAGCACGCTGCCCAAAGATGTGCATCTGCAGTTGGTCAACGATCAATCGGTCTTCATCAAAGCTGCAGTGGACGCGATCCAGGACCATTTGATCGAAGGCAGTATTCTCGCTTCATTGGTGATTTATCTCTTCCTGGCCAACATCCGAACCACGTTGATCGCGGCGGTAGCGATCCCGACCTCCATCATTTCCACGTTCGGGATGATGGCCTGGCTGGGGTTCACGCTGAACCAGATCACGATGCTGGCGTTGACACTGATGGTGGGTGTGGTGATTGATGACGCGATCATCGTGCTGGAAAACATCTATCGCTACATTGAAGAGAAGGGCATGGCTCCGATGGAGGCTGCTGTTGAAGGCACCAAGGAAATTGGTTTGGCTGTGATGGCGACGACGCTATCGCTGCTGGCTGTCTTCCTGCCGATCGGATTTATGGGCGGCATTGTCGGACGCTTCATGTCGTCATTCGGATTGACCGCATCGTCTGCGATCGCGGTCTCGCTGTTGGTGTCTTTCACTCTGACGCCGATGTTGAGTTCCCGTTTCCTGAAGGCTCCGAAGAAAGACAGCCAGGGCCATGCCAAATCAAGTAAAGATTCCAAGTTTTTCCACCTGTTGGACCGGTCCTACACGGCAATGCTGGTCTGGGCGATGGCGCATCGGAAGACCATGGTCACGATTTGCGTCCTCGTTGTATTCAGTTCAGTGCCTCTGTTTAAGGTGGTTGGCAAGAGCTTCACGCCGGTCGACGACAAAGGCGAATACATCGTTAACATCCGAACTCCGGAAGGCACTTCGCTGGCTGCGACAACCAATGTCTGCGAGCGAATCGCACGAGATATTCGCGGGATGGAAAATGTTCTTGCAACTCTCACGACGGTCGGCAGTGGCACGGATCGTACAGCCAACAATGGTCAAATCTACGTTCGCTTGAACGAAGCCAATGAGCGAAAGCTTTCGCAGTTGGAAATGATGGTGAAGACACGTGAGATCTTCAAGAACTATCCTTCCGACCTTCGCACACGCGTCGGAGTGCAGAGTTGGCAGGGTACCGCCGACTTGACGTATTCTCTGAGCGGCCCGGATCTCGACAAGCTTGGTGAGTACTCGCAAAGGTTGGTCGCTACGGCCAAGACCATCCCTAATGCAGTTGATGTAGATACATCCTTGGTCTACGGTAAGCCGGAACTGCGGGTGGAGATCGACCGGCAGCGCGCTGCCGATTTGGGGGTTCGTGTCTCTGATATTGCGATCGCGCTGAACACGTTGCTCGCCGGACAGGTAGTTTCGACATTCCCTTCGGGCGGCGAACAGTATGATGTTCGCCTGCGCGCGACCGAGGCGTTTCGCACCAACGCCGATTCACTGAAGCAGATTACGGTGGGTTCTACCAAAGCCGGACCGATCAGCCTGGATCAAGTGGTCCGGTTGAAGCAGGGCACGGCGCCATCGAGCATTGAGCGCTTGAATCGTCAACGACAAGTTACAATTTCCGCCAACGTTTTGCCGGGAGGATCGCAGGCCGATATAGTCAGTGAGTTAGACAAGCAGGCCCAAGCGATGAATTTTGAAGCTGGCTACACGGGTGCTGCCGCCGGTCAGACCAAGGAACTCGCGCGAACCGCTTACTACTTCCTACTGGCGGTTTCGCTGACCTTTATCTTTATGTACATGGTGCTTGCCGCGCAGTTTGAAAGCTTCCTGCACCCGCTCACAATTCTGCTGACCCTGCCACTGTCGGTGCCATTCGGCATTCTATCGCTGTGGCTTGCGGGGCAGACCGTAAATATCTTCAGCGGCCTAGGGCTCTTGTTGCTGTTCGGTATCGTCAAAAAGAACGCGATCTTACAGATCGACCATACCAATGGCCTTCGAGCCAAAGGCATGGAAATGTATGACGCCATCATTCAGGCGAATCGCGATCGTCTACGGCCCATTTTGATGACCACGATGGCGCTGGTGGCTGGCATGCTGCCCGTCGTGTTGTCGAACAAGGTTGGTTCGGCCAGCAACCGCTCCATCGGTGTTTTGGTGGTCGGGGGACAGTCGCTATGTTTGCTGCTCACGCTGCTCGCGGTCCCGGTGTTCTATTCCATCTTCGAAGAAATGAAGCAGTCGCGATTGGTGCGAACTCTGGGGGGCGGATTCAGCGATTTTGGACGCCGCTTCCGCACTGCACGAATCGCAAGCGTAACGGAACGGAAGGGTGAACAGGCTTAATGTTGGTGCAACGCTTTTCTTGTCTGATGTTTTTCGCTTTCGTTGCGATAAGTGCAAAGCTTGAGGCTCAGTCAGCACAGGCTGTGCCTCCGTCCTCCGCCGGGAGTGAAATTACGCAGTTGCCTCCTATCCGTGAATTTCGGTTGCCTCCGCGTGTCGGCGTTGCGGGGGAACGTCCGCTTACGCTGGACGACGCCTTGATGATGGCGCTGAATAACAATCTCGATATTGAGATCTCGCGCATCGATCAGCAGCGTGCCGGATTCAGCATCGATAGTGCCAAGGGTGTGTTCGATCCGCGGTTTGCGGGAGCGACGTCGTTTCAGCGCAACGTGACACCGATTGCATCCAGCTTGGGAGGGTCAGCCACAGGAGCTGTGACCACGAAGAACGCCACGCTCGATCCGCAGTTTATCGGGCTGCTGGAACGATTGGGTAGTAGTTATCAAGTGGACTTTTCATCGCAGCGTTCGACGACCAACAATAGCTTCACGCAGCTGAATCCCACTTATCCGACCTCCTTGAACTTCAGTTACACGCAGCCCCTACTGCGAGGTTTTCGCTTTGACGACAATCGCCGGAAGCTCGCGGTCGCGAAAAAGAACCAGTCGTTGACCGACGAGCAGTTTCGCCAGCGAGTGATGGAAACCACCACACGCGCGGAGCAGGCGTATTGGGATCTGGTATTCGCCTATCGTAACTTGCAGGTGCAGGTACAAGCAGTGCAACTGGGGCGCGATCAGGACGCCAGCAATCGACGACAACAGGAACAAGGCTTGCTTGCGGCGATCGATGTTGTGGCGGCGCAGCGGCAGTTGACCACATTTGAGGTTGGCGCCTACACTGCACAGGAGTCGCTTTCGACGGCAGAAAATGCCATCAAAACTTTAATTCTGGCCGATCGCGGAGATCCATTGTGGAGCACGGCGCTAATCCCAGTCACGCCTGTGAATTTGTCGCCTCCAGTGATCCCTTTGGCAGACGCTGTGAACGAAGCGCTGGCGAGCCGACCGGAATTGGCGCAATTGCGCGCCTCCAAGGAAATCAACGAAACCGATAATCGCTACTATCGCGAACAGACCAAGCCGCAGGTAGACGTGATCGCTCTGCATACGAATGCGGGACTCTCAGGTGCAATCTTGCCGGCGGGGCCAAACCCGTTCACTGCCGGGTTGACGAGCATTACCAACCAAGTCAACCAGCTCTCCACGCTGGCTGGCATTCAGCCGCTTCCTACCACCAGCACCGCCACTGCTTCACTGCCGGATAAGCTGATCGGCAACTACGGTCAGTC
>JBDTUY010000078.1:0-13491 GCA_040007495.1 Acidobacteriota bacterium
AGGCAGAGCGCAGACCTGTACTACCTAGATACGGTCCAATGACCGCAGTGCCAATAGCAAACAGGAATGCAGTCACTGCAGCCCCGACCCAGATCTCTCGCCGCCGAAAGCTACCACGATGGAGCAGTTGGTAGAGCGATCCGAAGAGAATCATCATAAGGGCGGATGCGATGCCAAAGTTTGCACTTTGCAGGAGAAAATGCGGTGCCGGAAGTTGGGACGGCATGAAGCTTGCCGCGAAGCTCATCCCCGCGCTGATCAAAAGCGATGCGAGTAAGAGTGCGCCCATGAGGAGCATTGCAAGGAACGCCAATAGACGTGTGGTTAGAAAATTGCGCAAAAACCCGCGAATCATCGCCACTATTCCCTCTACTGGCTTGTCGGGGATCGCCCAGATTCGATTCAAGCTGTTCTGCAATGCCGCGAAGGCGGCAGTCGCGGCGAAGAAGGTGGCAATGGCTCCACCAACGGTTGCGAAACGGCTGGACTCATTGATCTGATTGATGGCCTGCTCTAGAAATGTCGCAGGCGTTGGTCCGACATTCTTAATCACCCAGTCAAAGATCGCGGCGCGCGCCGACTGGCGGCCAACGAACTGTCCCGCTGCCGCAACCACGATCCACAAGGCGGGCGCCAACGACAGCATGGTGTAGAACGATATCGCCGCAGCCAGGAAGGGCGTGTTGTCGCGGGCACACTTGTCCGCCGTCCGCACCAACAGGATGCTTAGGCGACGCAATAGATCCGATATGTTACGCATGTGATGCGGATATGCAGAGTGTCATGTCTACCTACCCGGCGGGGGATCCCGGTGGAGTATGCTGCAGTGAAAGCTTGCTGAGGCACGTTCTATTGTGGGGTGTTGCACCGGCTGGCGCAAGGAGTTTTTGTGAACTTGTGCTGAGGGAGCACCGTATAAGAGTCATGCCTCGAAGCTAGCCCATGACACTTCAGCCACTCCTGACGGCTTCCTGGGCGATTCAATTACACGTGCTGACTTTGGTGCTTGCGTTATTTGTTGGCACATGGCAGTTTTTCATCAGCCGAAAAGGAGCCTCCGCACATCGCCCAATGGGAGCCGCTTTCCTCGCGCTGATGGTAGTTTCGGCACGGCTAACGCTGTTCATTCGTCTGCGATCTCCGCATAATGCGTTCTTTGGATTGAGTACGTTTCACCTCTACGTGCCGTTGGTCTTGGGACTCTGCGGTCTCGCACTCTATGGGGCGCGTGCGCGCAAAGATGGCTGCACCGGTTCGCCGTCATCTCCCTCTATTTTGGTTCGCTGATCTTCACTGGGCTGGTGCAGATCTTCATCGCACCCGGGCTGACGCATCAGGTGTTTTTTCGATAGCGCATACCATTGGTGTCT
Source organism: Acidobacteriota bacterium (assembly GCA_040007495.1). GTDB lineage: Bacteria > Acidobacteriota > Terriglobia > Bryobacterales > Bryobacteraceae > Palsa-187. The sequence goes on from JBDTUY010000078.1 coordinate 1,371, forward strand.
AGGTAGCTCGCGCAGGCTAGTCTTCTTCGTACCAGGCTCGCCAACGGGGCTTCGTGCGGAACAGATAGATCAAACCCATACCCGCTAGAAACCCCCCGATGTGCGCGAACCATGCCACGCCGCCCCCGGTGTAATCGACCTCGCTGATCGAACCGACACCGCTGAATAGCTGGATCACGAACCAGTAGATCAGGAAATAAGGTGCCGGGATTTCGATCCGGCTGAGAAAGATGAACCAGACCAGCGTGTCGATGTACGATTTCGGAAATTTGATCAGGTACGCGCCCATCACGCCGGCGATGGCGCCGCTGGCCCCGATGGTCGGGATTGGTGAATAGGGGTTGGAGACTACGTGAACGATCGCCGCTGCGACTCCGCACAGTATGTAAAAGCCGAAGAAGCGCTCGCGGCCAATCAGATTCTCAATCGGCCGCCCGAAGACCCACAGGAATAACATGTTGCCCAACAGGTGCGTCCAGCCTGCGTGCAGGAACATAGACGTCAGCAAGGCGATCAAATGCGAATTGATGCGATCTGGTACAACCCCCCATCGATCCACGAATTGGCCGAGCGCATACTGCGGTAGCGCGAATTGATAGAGGAAAACCATCACGTTGAGCGCGATGATCGAGGCCGTGACTGGCGTGGCGGATTGGAGGCGTTCACTCGCCCGAAGAGGGATCATGTATGAGGCCGAAGCATGGGCGAGGCTTTTTGTTGACTACCGTAAAGCCTGGGGCGCTGTCTTCGAGGAATGGGGCCGGCGCACTGCATCCTGCATGAATAAGCGCGTCGCGCGAACAAGTTCAAAGGTAATTCGCAGATCGACATCCCGCTGAGCACAGCATAACAAATCGGGCTGCTTCATTTGCGTAGGTTTGCGATCACTTTCGGCGTGAGTGCCCATCGCAGCACGCCGTTCTTAGGAGGGCCGCTCTTGCCGGATGGTTGCGTCGCTTCTAAACAAACCAAGCCGGCCTTTTTGAGGTCCAACGAAAGATCACAGCCCAATACGTACGCGATTAGTTTCCCCAGATTTGGTTGATGGCCGACTACCAACACCCGAGCCTCCACGCCATATTTTGCGATCTCGGCCCATGCACGTTCCGGCGCAGCGTTCGGAATCAACGTCGGTGTTTCCACTGCGGCTGGACACGGCAGGACGCCTAGCGCGATTTCCGCAGTCTCTTTGGCCCGTCGCAGAGGGCTGGTTAACAGCACATTGGGATCGATTCCCAGTCGTTTGGCTGCTTTCAGAACGAGCGCCAATTCCTGCTTGCCTGCCAGAGTCAAGGTGCGCTCGAAGTCCAGGTTGTCAGGAAGTAGAGGCTCCGCCACACCGTGTCGTAAGATCCAAAGTCTCATCGCTGCTTCCGTTTCTTGGCCGCACTATGCGCTGCTGGTGCGCCGTACCTTCACCGTGAAACCAACCCCGTAGACTTGCCGGAACTGCGCTGCCACCTGGGACGCATGCCATTGTTCGATGTCCACATCTTGATCCGTACTTAGGCGAAGCTCCACGGCACGCCCGTCCCATACGGGGTCCACGCGGACCACGCGCTGCTCCTGACTCTGGTCCAATGCGACGGCCAGTCGCAGCAAAGGAGTCAGCAGAACCACCACTCGTTGATCGTCGGGAGAAAGCGCCTCGAACGGTTCATGTGCCAGGCTCGGCATGGACTTTCTATGATAGCGGCACAAGTTGGCCACCACCAGACGCTCGCGCGCCGCGAAGCCCGGCAGATCCGAATTCGCAACCAGGTACATCGAATGCCGGTGATGGCGTGCTTCATTCACGAAGTGCCCGATGTTGTACAGATACGCGGCGGCTTCCAACAACCGGCTCTGCGCCGGAGCCAGACCATGCAAGCTTCTCAAGCCGTCAAATAACGATGCTGCCAGCTCGGACACCTTGCGGACATGCGCCGGATTCATGCCGTAGCGCTTGCTGATGCTTCGCACAACCTGCTTCTGGTCGGTTTCCAGACGTGCCTGCTCCGTGCCGACACGCCTTGCCGCCAGATCCGCAATGATGCCATCTCGGACGCCCGCCGCAGAATAATACACATGGCGCATACGCAACCGGTCCGCAATCTGACTTAACACATGGATGCCCGCCACAATGATCTCGGCTCGACGTGGTCCGATGCCGGTGACTTTTGCCCGATCCGCCAGACTGCGCGTTGCCAAATCCTCCGATAAGATTCGAATCTGGGCGGACGTTGCCGACATGCGGTCAGCCATTTCTCTTTGCGAACGCCGGATTCCATTGGCAGCGCAGATCGCTGCGGAGGCGGTTGCCGAGGTCGCAATCATGCGGTCCAACGGTGCTTGCCCGATACGCGCGATTGGGCCGATCAATCGCTCCTCAATATATTTCGCCATGCGAGCCAACTCACGAACGTCGATAGGATTCGTTGAATCCTTCATGAAGAGGCCCGTCAGCCGCAATGCTCCGAGGGGTTTTGAAAACGCTTCCACCAAGTGGCCGTTTTCACTCAAGATCAATTCCGCGCTCCCGCCGCCGATGTCGACCATCAGCACGCGCTTACCGGTCTGGCTCCACCGCGATTGAACGCCCAAGTGGATCAGCCGAGCCTCCTCCAGACCCGAGATCACTTCCACTCGAGTTCCCAGGATCTGGCCAGCTCGGTCCAAGAATACTTTCTTGTTTGATGCATCGCGCAGCGCTGCAGTGCCCACTGCACGTACTGCTAGTACTTCGCGACGCCGGAAGTGTTCCGCCATACGCGCCAGCGCTTGGCACGCCGCGTTCATTTCAACGGCACCCAGTTTGCCGCCACGAAAGACACTGGCACCCAATCGCACCACCTGACGCTCTGATTCGAGATCTCGAATCGGTGGCCCGGGTTCAACCTCTGCCACCAGCAGGCGGATGGAGTTGCTCCCTATATCGATGGCGGCGTAGCGTGACATTGCGTTGGAATGGTGTGCTTCGGGGCACAACGGCGCGCGAATGCCCTTTGGTCATGATAGGGGAAAGCGGGGGGCTACAGCAGGCGAGCCGGAGTTTGGACTCCTGGCGAACGGAAAAGACTAGGTAAATTCTTAGTTTCTTTTAAGGGTTTACCACTTGACTAATAGGGTCGAATAGGCCTCAGGTACTATTCCATGGTACCGTTTAGTACAGTACCTTAGGTTATGCCATTGACTACAAAGCGCATCTTGAGTTTGGCGATCCCCTTCTTGGCTGCTGCCGGAATGATGCAAGCCACGATAATCTCAGTGAGTTTTCAAGAGACCCTGGATCTGCCGGCATATTCCATCGACGGGCCGCGCGTGGAGCAGAATTTGAATGTCGCGTTTCCATCCGGGGGGCCGCAGTTGACGGTGGCGAATATCATTTCTAATCCCCACCCTTGGACGAGCAGTCTAAACGTCAGCTTCGATTCCACCACCAACATTCTGAGTTTGACCGGCGATGCGGCTAACTATTATCAGGTCATCACCGTGGTGCTCTCCAATATCACGTTCGATGCCGCTCAGCAGGTGAATGGATTCGCCGCGGTCTCCACGGGCAACGCCGTGACGTCGAACATAAGCAGCGCGGTTCCGGTTAGCTTGACGACCGCATTCACAGCGAATTCTGTGACCGTGTCTTACTTTGTGAACCCGGCGGTCCAGGGTAACTTGTTCAACCTCAATACGGCCACCGACACCTTTCAGCTCTCGCTGGGGCCAACGGGTCAAGTGGGTTCCGCGCCCGAGCCGGGAACGCTGATGTTGATGGGGTTTGGCTTCGTCGGCCTTATGGCATTTGGACGGAAGTCCTTGGTCCAGGCACAGCCAGTCCTCGGCTAGCCCCGTTCGGGTAGGCAAGTTCTCCGCTTCGCTAACTGCTTAGCAGCATTTCCAAGTAACTCTAACGACGCAGCGGTTCTCCACGCTGCGTCGTTTTTTTTTGCGTTCATCTGGTCTACCAGCGCGGGACTTCTGCCTTGACAAATACAAAATACCGGATGGTTACCCATCCGGTACCGTTGCTACTTCTGACTCCTGTCTCCTGGCTTTTAACCTCTCAACAGCGACAACACCTGCTGCGGAGCGGAGTTGGCCTGAGCGAGTGCCGCAATACCGGCCTGCAACAGAATCTGCGACTTGGTTAAGTTCGCCGATTCCGACGCCAGATCCGCATCCCGGATGCGGGATTCGGCGGCAGCCAGGTTGGTCAATTGCGATTGCGCGAGGTTGATGGCGAACGCGAACTGGTTCTGACCGCGGCCTACGACGGCTTGGGCCTTACCCAGTAAGTTGACGGCGGTGGCCAGTCCGGCGACAGCAGCCTGTGCACTGGCCTGATCGCCGATGTCGGCATTGGAACCCGTACCCACGGTGGTCGCCGTGGTCTGGTTGGCGGCAGGCGGCGCGATGCCCGTGCCGTTCGGGTCGGAGCTGACCGTGACCTGGAAGCCACGTACCGTGCTCAGGAAGCGGATGGACTGAGCGCCGCTGGATTCTTCCTTGACCGCGACAATGCGGTTCAGGGTTGAGTCGTTGGACTGTTGCAGTGCTGAGTTGATGGAGCTAATCGCCTGATCGATCGACTGGCTGCGACCCGTGCTGTTGTTTTGCAGGTTTACCGTCAGAGCATGCTTCAGCCCTGAGGAATCGTTGGCGCTAATGCCAACCGTTTGTGCGTCATTGCCGTACACACGATCGGAATAGGCCAACACCGCGCTGGCATCGGCACCCTGCGCGTCCACGTAAGGCGAGGTCGCCGGCACAGCACCCTGCGCGTTGCCTGAGAACGCCGTCCCGATGTGCGTGAAGCCTGCGTCACCCGTGCCAGAAGCATCCAGACGGAAGTAGGTTCCGTTGCTGGAGGAGAGCTGGATCTTACCGCCGCTGTCGGTGGCCGTCAAACCGGCTGCCACCAACGTGGCGTTACCGGCAATCGACTGGTTCAACTGCTGCAGCACATTGGCTTCGCTGGCATTCTGTCCGTTGGTGACCGTGCCGCCTGTTAGGCCGAGAGCCGTCAAGGTCGCGGAGTTGGACGTCGATACGATTTCAATGCTGCTGTTGGTCCCCTTGGAAGTTGAGGTCAGAACCAGGTGGCCCGCCCCGTCCAAAGTCGCCGAGCCTGTTGCACCTAGCTGCGTGTTCATCGCGGTGAGGATGGCGGAGACCGTCGTCGTAGCACTGGTGCCAAGCGCCGTGGTCAGCGTTGCCCCTCCGTCGACTTTCAGCAGAAGGCTGCCACCGCCACTTAGATCGACTACGCCCGCCGTGTATACGATCGTGCTGTTGCTGGTCGCCGCCGTCGCATCGCCCGCTGACAGGTTCGCCGAGAAGGTGTTACTACTCGACGCGCTGCCATTGAGCGAAACCTGGAAGGACGCGGTGCCGCCCGCTCCGGTAGCGGCGTAGCTGCTTCCCGCCGTGATGGTTGTGTAGTCGACCGTGCTGTTGGCTCCCGCCTGGAAGCTGCCGAGTCCCAACAGGTTGGCGTTGTCGCCCGAGGCCGTTACCTGGAACTGTTCGCCCTTGTTGGACGTGAATACCAGATTGTTGCCGACAGCCGAACTGGTCAAGGAGATCCCCGCGCCAGTCAGTGCGCTGGAGTTGGCGATCTTGGTTTGCAGATCGGCCAACAGGTCGGCCGTCGTTGTTGTCCCGGCGGTCGCCGCGTTGAGAGTCAAATCCACCGGGCTGGTCAGACCGCTGCCCTGGAACCGCAGCGTGATGGTGTCGGAAGAGACAGCGGTGTGCGTGCTGGCCGTGGTGCCGGCCGTAAGGCCCAAAGCGGTATAGGCATTGTTGGCCACCGTGTTGATGGATAGGCTCTGTCCCTGTTTGGTGGCCTCGAATACCACGTTGTTGTTGACGAGCTTGGCCTGGACGAAGCCAGCGATGGTGCCGTTCGCTGCGATCTGCGTGTTAATGTCCGTGACGAGCTGGCCCTTGGTCAGGGCGGCACCAGCAGTCAGGTTGATGGTCTGCGCGGCCAAGGCGCCGACTGTGATGTTGATCGCGTTGGTGGTGCTGGTGATGGCGCGGGTCGCGTTGGTGTCGGTTCCGATGATGTTGGAGCGAGCATCGACCGTGCTGTTGCCCTGGACTTGGACGTTCAAAGCTGCTCCGGTGGAGGCTGCCGAAGCCGTCGTGGTGCCCGCCGTGAGACCCACTGCCGTGCCGAGCGCGGTGGTCACTACCTCGACCGATGAAGTGGAGGCGTTGGACTTGCTCTTGATGACCAGCTGATTTCCCTGCAGCGACGCAGTTGCCGCAGCTGCGAAGGTGGCATCCGCGTTCAGATCGTGAACGATCTGGCCCTTGGAAGTTCCAGCCGCACTGGTGATGGTGGCGACGTTGATCTGTGAGCCGCCGTCGATCTTGAACGACAACGTGTGGTTGGTGCTGGTATCAGCATAAGCCGCCGTATCGCTGCCCGCTACCGTAGCATTCTGTTCGAAATTGCCCAGCAAAGCGTTGGCCTGACGATCGCCCGCCTGCACCTGGAACGCAGTGGTGGCGCTCTTGAACGCCAACTGCTGCTTGCCGTTTGCGTCGGTGGTGATGGAGGCCAGCACGTTCGCATTCTTGAACGCCGTTGCCTGCTGCGTACCGCCGTTGCCGGCCGACGCGATGGCGGCATTCACCGCCGTCGCCAGGTCGGAGGTCCCGCCGAGGTTGGCCGTATTGACACTTAGTTTTACGCCGTTGCCGTCGAAGCCGGGTCCCTTGATTACAAAGGTAGTGAAGCCGGGGGTTGCCACCGAACCGGTGTTGGTGGAATTCGCGAGAATCGAGGTCAGGCTGGTATTTGCCGAACCGGAGCCGATGTCTGTGTTGGAAACGCCGGTCGCCTGAACGCCCTTCAGGCCCAGACTGCTGGAATCTACTGTGGAACGGCTGAGGTCAAGTGCAATACTACCGTTGGTCGTCGCGCTGACGCCATTGGACGACTGACCGCCGCCGATAAACACGCTCAAGGCCTTCGCAAACTGTCCGCCCTGATTCAAACCGACCGCCTGAGCCTGCCGGTCGATTTCACCGATCACACTCTGAAATTCCGAGTTCAGCACACTGCGGTCACCAGTGAAGGCGCCCGAGGCGGACTGGGTTGCCAGCGTTCTGGCGCGATCCAGAAGCTGGGAAATGTTGTTAATGCCGCCGTCGGCCGTCTGCAGCTGGCTGAGACCGTCGTTTGCGTTCCGGACGCCTTGCGCGAGCACTGCGCCATCCGAGCGATACGTGTTCGCGATCGCCAAGCCTGCGGCGTCATCTCCCGACGCAACGATACGCAAGCCGGACGTAACCCGGTTGATCGTCTTGGCCTGGAAATCACTGGTCACGCGAAGCGAGTTCTGGGCCTGCAGTGAGGCCACGTTGGTATTAATTGCAAATGCCACTTTTATTTCTCTCCTTGAATGTGGATGCGGGAATCCTTTCCCGTCCGTTGCTACAGGGCGCTTATCGGTGTAGGAGAGGAGGTCTTGAGCTTTTCTAAGAGTTCTCTTGCCGAAGTGCGAGAAATGAACCGTGCAGCCGCCTGGTTCTGGGTCCCGACTACCAGGATTTCCTTGCGGACTACGGGAATCGCTTTAGGCGCGCGGATGCCGAGTTTGACCTGCGACCCATTGAATTCCAATACTTCGACTTCGATGTCGCCCCCGATCACCAGCGACTCTCCCATCCGGCGGCGGATCACTAACATGATGGGCCTCGCTCGGCCAGCAGCAGATGCTCATGCGAATAGGCCGTGTCGATGCGAACCGCCTGGACTGCAAGATGTCGCGTCAAATTAATGACGATCGGCGCCAACAAATTGGCGCTTAAGTGACCTTGATCGGTCACCGAAAGTAGCGCCAAAACCACCGTGGAAGCGCCATCATCCGGACCCAGTCCGACGAGCTCCGAGTCTTCCGGCAGAATGCTCGATTGATAGTCGGAATCGATGGCATGGACCGGCATTGAAAGGAAGCATAAGCTCGGTGAATCAAGGCTTTGCAGCTGAACCAGAGGCGTCAGGTCGGGCTGTTTTATCAGCACGAACCGGTGGGCCTGTTCAAAGCCCGGCAGCCCGCGTGGAAATAGCAGCTCCGCGTCGTCCTCATACTCCAGTACCCCAAATTGTTCGGTCTCGGCCAAAGGCATGCACTGACTTCAAATGCAATCAGCAGGCCATGTCGCCGAGTGGGCCAGATCAACGGGAGGGTGCTCCAATCTGCGTTCGACGAAGCCGACCGACTCTAGGGCTCGGTTGAGGTAGGCGCATAGAAGGTGATGCAGTTGTCCCTCTGCTGCAACAGTCGGACCTTGGTCAGCCCGCCATAGGTCTCTTCCAACTTCAGACGCTTGTCATGCTGTGCCAAAACCAGTTGCGGAATCGTTCCGGCGGGTCGCGCGCCTAAGATCGTCAGCATGGTGCTGTAGTCGCGTTCCAGAGTATAGGGCGGGTCAAAGAACACGATATCGGCCTGCAGGCTTTTGAGAATCGCCGTCGCCTTTCCCTCCAGCAGCTTACAGCGTCCATCAATCCCGAGGCTTCGCAAGTTGTCGCGGATCACCTCGGCGGCCTTATGGTCGGACTCGGCGAAGATCGCCCGCCGAGCTCCCCGGCTCACAGCCTCAATGCCAACCGCGCCGGTTCCTGCATAAAGATCGGCGAAGACCATCTCTTCGATACGCGGCGCCAGAATGCTGAACAGAGCTTCGCGCAGACGATCCGGCGTCGGACGCGTGTCCAGACCCGGAACGCTCTTCAGAACCCGACTACGAAGCTCGCCGCCAATCACTCGCATGGTTTTCTTGTAACCCTAGCCTATCTGCACCAAGCCATAGCGCCGCTGCCAATGGCTTCGGATGTAGAGGATCGCGCGACGCAACTCTGGCTCCGACGGAGGATGCGCGATGAACGTCGCAGCCTCGGACCGTGCGACCTCCAACACCTCCGCATCTCGAATAATGTTGCCAATCTGCAGCGCTGGCAGGCCGGATTGCTTGGTGCCAAAGAATTCACCCGGACCGCGCAGCTTCATATCCACCTCGGCGATGTAGAAACCGTCGCAGGATTCCACCAGCGTCCGGATGCGCTCGCTGGCCGTGGGATTCAGCTTCTCAGTCACCAGGATGCAGTAGCTCTGCTCCGCACCTCGGCCCACGCGTCCACGCAGCTGATGCAGTTGCGACAGGCCGAAGCGTTCCGCATGCTCAATCATCATCACGCTGGCATTCGGCACATCCACCCCGACCTCGATCACTGTAGTCGCGACCAGGATATGCGTCTCGCCGCGCTGGAACTTCTCCATGGCGGCTTCCTTCTCCTCGGTCTTGAGCTTGCCATGCAGCAGGCCAACTTGCAGATCGGGAAAGATGGTTTTTGATAACTCCTCGTGCATGGCCTTGGCAGCCTTCATCGCCTGTGTTTCCGATTCTTCGATCACCGGATACACCACGTAGGCCTGCCGCCCCAATTCAATCTGTTTGCGCAAGAAACTGTACGCTTGTTCGATCTTGGTCTGCTCGATCTGCTTGGTCACGATCGCTTTGCGACCGGGAGGCATTTCGTCGATCACGCTAACATCCAGATCGCCATAGATCGTCAACGCCAGCGTGCGCGGGATCGGCGTTGCGGTCATCACCAATACATCGGGATGCATCTGCGGACCCTTCTCCAACAACTTCTGTCGTTGTTCCACGCCAAAGCGATGCTGTTCGTCGACCACGGCCAGCCCGAGCTTCGCGAACTGTACATCCGGCTCCAGCAGCGCATGTGTACCTACGATGATCTTCGCCAACCCCGCCGCCACCAGCTTCTTCAATCCGACTTTCTCACGTGCCGTATTCGAGCCCGTCAGCAGGATGACCGCATAACCCAACTTCTGAAACAGCTTCTTGAAATAGAAGTAATGCTGCGTTGCCAGGATTTCCGTCGGCGCAAGAATCGCCACTTGATAGCCATTCTCAATCGCGATGATCGCGGCCTCTGCGGCCACCAGCGTTTTACCGCTGCCGACGTCCCCTTGCAGCAAGCGGTACATCGGATGCGACGCCGACATATCCTGCGCGATCTCGCCCAGTACGCGCTTCTGCGCGCCTGTGGGCTTGAAGGGCAGCATCTCCTTGATCTTCTGCCGCACGCGATCGTGCAGTTCAAAACCCAAGCCCGGGTCCAGTCGTGCCCGTGCGCGTTTCAACTCCAAGCCGGATTGCAGCCAGAAGAATTCCTCAAAGATCAAACGAAATTGCTCAGGCGAACGGAACGCGTTCAGCCTTCGCAGATCGGAATCTTGCGGTGGAAAATGCAAGCCTCGCAGGGCCGCCCAGCGTGCAGGCATCTTCAACTTCTGTACGATCTCCGCTGGTAGAGGATCGTCCATCGCGGGAACGCTTTCGATGATCCGATGAATCAACCCGCGCAGCACGCGCGTGCTCATCTTGCCAATCGCTTCGTAGATCGGCACCACACGACCGGTGTGCAACCCCGCGTCACCTTCGTCATCCTCGGACAGAATCTCGTATTCGGGATGCATCATGGACATACCGCGCGAATAAGTGTCGTATTCGACCTTGCCGTATAGCGCGATCTTCTGCCCCGGCTGCAAAATGTCGTTCAGATACGCGCCGTGGAACCACTTGCCCGCCAGGATCGCGCCGCTCGAATCGGTGAACGTGGCCTCAAACAGACCCAGGTTGCGACGCTTGAATCCCGCGACCTTCGTGGTCCGGATCGTTGCCAGCACCGTTGCCATCTCGCCAGGTGCCAGCGCCCGGATCGATTTCATGTTGCTGCGATCCTCATACCGGAACGGCGCGTAGTACAGCAGGTCTTCCACCACGCGCAGCCCTTTGGCCTCCAGCAGCGCAGCGCGCGCAGGGCCAACGCCTTTGACATACGTGAGTGGTGTAGAAAGATCCAAAGGTTTGCAGGCGTTCAGGGAACCGAGTGGTGTCTTGCCTAGTGTATCGTGCAGGTCCATATGGCGGGCCGCGACCAGCTCTTACTGAGCCGCGACCAGAGGAAGCGGTTGCCGCTGATGTCGCGGTTGCTGCTGGTGGGACGTCAGGTCCGCTTCCTATGGTCGCGGCTCAGTAACTACGCCGCGATACAATTGAGGATTCATGGCTGATTTAATGACTGGACAAACGGCGCTGATCCTGGGCGTCGCGAATAAGTGGAGCTTGGCCTACGCGATCGCGCAAGCGTTTCGCCGCGAAGGCGCGAAACTGATCCTGACCTATCAGAGCGAGCGTCAGAAAGAAACCGTCGAGGAGCTAGGCACAGAATTGGGCGCAGCTGCAATCTTCGAATGCGACGTGACGCGCGAAGAGGATCTTACGAAGTTGACCGAAACCGTCCGAGGTCACGGCAAACTGGACGTGGTCGTCCACAGCTTGGCTTTCGCAAATCGCGAAGACCTCAGCCGTCCCTTCCTCGAAACCTCGCGCGCAGGCTTTGGTCTTGCGTTGGACGTCAGCGCCTACTCGCTGGTGTCCGTCGCGCGAGCAACGGCACCGCTGATGACGGAAGGCGGCTCCATCCTCACGCTTTCTTATCTAGGCGCAACCCGCGTCGCGCCTAACTATAACGTCATGGGTGTCGCGAAAGCCGCGCTCGAAGCATCCGTTCGCTATCTTGCTAGCGAACTGGGCGCGACCGGCATCCGGGTCAACGCGATCTCCGCCGGACCGGTAAAAACCACCTCAGCCCGAGGCGTGAAGGACTTCTCGAAGATGCTGGAGGCGGTAGCCTCGAAGTCGCCATTGAAGCGCAACTGCGAACCCGCCGAGGTTGCCGACACAGCGGTGTTCCTGGCGAGTCCTCTAGGTCGTGGCGTTACAGGTAGTGTGTTGTTCGTGGACGCCGGCTACAGCATCATGGCGCTGTAGTCTTGGAAGGCGGGTTCCAAACTGTTCCAAACCCGCGCCGGGAACTGTTCCCGGCTGGCGATGGCCGTGGGAACAGCCGTAATGCCGCTTATGAAAGTCATGAAGCGGCTGCGGGATTCGATCCCGCCTTCCACGCTTATCGACTCCACTCGTAGAAAATCAGGTCCGTAACCGGCGGTGCGATACCCAACTGCCGGATCATCCCCATCACCTGACCGCGATGGAGCGTCGCGTGGTTCACCACATGCAGCACCGCCGTGCTTAC
>JBDTUY010000079.1:0-13486 GCA_040007495.1 Acidobacteriota bacterium
CGGAGGTCCGGTGCTGGTAACGCATCCCGAGATGCGCCGCTATTTCATGACCATTAGCGAAGCCTCGCAGTTGGTGCTGCAGGCGTCTGCAATGGGACGCGGCAGCCAGATCTATGTGCTGGATATGGGCAGCCAGGTGAAGATTGTGGATCTGGCCAGGAAGTTGATTCTCCTTTCAGGGCTTGTGCCGGACGTGGACGTGAAAATCGAATTCATTGGCGTCCGCCCGGGTGAGAAGCTGTTTGAAGAGCTGAATCTGGACGATGAGACTACGGTGCCAACCGAACATCGGAAGATCAAGATCTTTGCTGGTAAGGAGATGTCTGCCACCGGCATGCAGCGAATGGCCGAAAGGCTGGAAGCATTGTGTATGAACCAGCAAGCCACTGAGATGATGTCCCTGGTCGAGGAAATGGTGCCAGAGTACACGCCTAGCGAGCAGATTCTGGAATCCCTGCGAGCCGCGCCTCGGGCTAACGAATCTGCGGGAACCGTCCGCAAGCAGGCTGCATCTGCGCTGCCTGGAACGCAGGCCGTGGCCGTCGGGTCGTAACTGTACTAAAGCGTATTCATTGGTGTGTTTAGAGGATTGACCATGCAGGTATTGGAACGGACAATGGATTTAGTGGTCACCGACCAGGATGTGGAGTTTTATCAGGAGCACGGGTGGTGGATAACCCCTGCGGTACTGGTCGAGGATCTGCTGAACGGTGCGATGCTCGGATTGGAAGAGCATTGGCAAGGGCATCGGGACCACCGGCTTGAGGGGGCAGGGAAGGGATTTGCCGATTGGATGCCTGGCGATGGGGACGGCACCCGCAACAATGAATATGTATCGCTGCAAAATGATCGTGTGGCGAAGCTGTCTCTGGCCCCTGTGATTGGGGCGATGGCTGCGAAGTTGGCCGGTACCTCAGCCATTCGGTTGTGGGACGATCAGATATTGGTTAAGCCGGTGGGCCAGAAAGAGGTCGGAATCGGCTGGCATGTGGACCGCGACTATTGGGGGACGTGTACATCACAGAACCTATTGACGGCGTGGATTCCGCTGCACGATTGTCCGGAAGAGATGGGACCGCTGGTGGTGCTGGACGGTAGCCATCGATGGTCGGATCGGTTGGACCGAACCGCGCTCTCATTTCACAAGCAAGACACGGACGCTCTGGTCCGCGAAGTGCACGCAATCGGTGAGGAGTTTAAGCCGGTCAGTATGGTGATGAAGAAGGGGCAATTCAGCTTTCACCACTGCAAAACCATCCATGGGGGTGGCACGAATCGTGGCAGCCATCCACGGGTGGGTGTTGCGGTGCATTATCAGGACGAGTCCAACCGGTATCAGCTCGCGAATCGGAAGGATGGGCGACCGGTAGTACTGTTCAACGATCAGATCTGTGGCCGGGACGAAAAAGGGCATCCCGATTATAGAGATGGACGAGTTTTTCCGATGGTATGGAGTGCCCGCGAACTGGATCAGGGAGCTTGACGAATTAGCGTGACTGCCGGCAAATCAGAGGTGTTGTGTCCGTCGGATGCCGGCTGGGAAGCAGCGTTCTCTGGCGTGGTCCACGACGTTTACCACACCGCCCACTATCATCAGTCCCCGCAGCTTGGCCGCCAGGGCACACCGTTCCTGTTTGTGTACCGTGAAGGCTCCCATTCGTTCCTGTGGCCGTACCTGCTGACGCCCATCGAATCGGCTCCGGCGGGCTACTTCGACGTAACCTCCGTATACGGTTATGCCGGCCCCGTTACCTCCGTCGGGGCCACTACGGACGACGCCTTCATCGGTCGCGCCTGGGCGGCGCTACTGGACCAATGGCGTCAGCAAGGCGCAGTCTCGGCATTCACCCGCTTCCATCCGCTGATTGGGAACAGCCACATTCTCCCCCAACTTCGCGACGTCTCCATAACAGCTGGCGACGATCTGTCACGCGCCAGCGGGTCCACGGTGTCGATCAATCTTTCCCTCGATCCGGCAGATCAGGTAAGGCAGTATCAGAAGGTGCTGCGCCAGGAGATCCGCAAGGCTCGCGAGCTTGGATTCACGACCTTCCGCGATGAAGAATGGCAGCATAGTGACGATTTCGTCCGTCTCTATGGAGATACGATGATTCGCCGCGAAGGCAAGAGCGAATATCTGATTGACGCGGAGTGGTTGCAGCGATTTCGCACCAGCCTGGGGTCGAGCGCCAGTTTATTTGTCACCATGTACGAAGGCCGAGTGGCCAGCGCGTTGCTGGCAATGGAGCATGCAGATTTCTTACATGCGCACCTGACCGGAATCGATGCGGAGCTAGTGAAATATTCTCCGTTAAAGATCATGCTGGACGATGTGCGGCAGTGGGGAACGAATCAGGGGCTTTCCGCGTTTCACTTAGGCGGCGGGTTGGGCGGCGCCAAGGATTCGCTATTCCAGTTCAAGCACCGCTTTTCTTCCTGCGTCCACGATTTCTGGATCGGCTGCTGGATCTTGAAACGCGATGAATATAGAGAACTGGAATCGATGCGGCGGAAGGAACTGGAACAGCAGGGAATCAACATGGCTGCTGGAGGATTCTTTCCAGCCTACAGATACCAGGTCGGCGTCGAAGCCAAACATAAGGACCTGGGTGCAACGCTGGCGCACCAGTAAGTTTATTTGGTGGCCGTAACGGCTTACTGCAACTCGTCCAGTAAGATCCCGTTCTGAACCATCCGAACCTGTTCCTCAAAGGTTGCTTCATCGTCCGTCGCACCCGGTTCGGTCTTGCGCTGCTCTTTCTTCGCGAGCTTTTCCTGCTGCTTCTCCTTGCGCTTCTCTTCTTTTTGCCGCTTTTGAAACGAAGTGGGTCCTCGACCGGCCATACGTTAATCTCCTCAGAACGCTTAAGCGCTTTTGCCGCCAGCGAACCTCTTCACGCACCTATATTTGCGGCGCTTCACTTCACTGTCTACCTGAATTAAGCGCCACGGGCTCGAACTTGCGGAGTGGATTCCCATCCACTGGCCTCATTGTCAAACCTTGGTTGCAGAGTCGCTGTATGGGAGGTTTCGCGCTGACGGCTACACCGTTACCGAAATTTGAAGGCCTGCATCCAGCCTACAAGACTGGTGCGTGGATTGCAAGGAAGCGGCTGCACAAGCAGCCTCAAGATTCCAGTCATACCCCATTGTATGTATAAGATAGCTCCGTTATTGGACATAGAACTTTCTCGTGCGAAGCAAGCGACCAGATCGGGCTATATCATCTATTACAGGGTACCGTTGAGGGCTCCCTCGGCTGTTTGGGAGGATCGGTTGAGTCCTTCCGCTCCTGAAAATGGGCCATTTGTTACGCTTTCCTACGGAATCTGGTAGAATGAGGATGTCGCCCCGATAGTGCGGTTCGCTTCTTCCCTATAAACCGAGGTAAGCAATGCAATTCTTTGTTCGCACAATGGAGAAACACAAGACCAGTCCCCGTACCTTTTGTGCGGAGGTAGTATGTTCCGGGCTGAGCCACGCGAAAGCCGAGGCCAAACGCCGCGTCATGCAGTCAACCCCTGAGCAGATGCTCCAGGCCGATGCCTGCCTCCGCAACGGTGGCCATGTTCGTACCAAATACCGGTGCCATCTGGACCAGCAGGGTGATTTCCACGAATACGTATTGGGGTAACAAGCCTGTTTTCAATACTATAACGATTTCTGAAAATAATTGTTCGCCGTCGGTAACATAACCTTTACTGGTGGCGTCTCCCATGCGTAGTTTCATTGACTGCTAATTTCCTGTGTTCTGACTTCGTTTGGGCCATGCGCCTTCGTCCGATCTCGCCAATTCGCCGCTCTGCAAACTTCAGAAAGAAGAACCATGACGAATATCTTTGTAGGTAATCTCAGCTTCGGTGCAACCGAAGATGCAGTGCGAGCATTATTTGAGCAGTACGGGACGGTGGAGCGCGTCAGTATCGTAACCGATCGTGATTCGGGCCAGCCCCGCGGCTTTGGCTTTGTGGAAATGAGCGGAGCCGATGACGCATCTCGCGCCATCAGTGCCCTGAACGGAGCCGAGCTCGACGGTCGCGCACTGAACGTGAACGAAGCGCGTCCCAAGACGGAGCGTCGTCCTGGCGGTGGTGGTGGCGGTTACGGCGGCGGTCGCGGCGGTGGTGGTGGTCGTGGCGGTGGTGGTGGCAACAGCCGCTGGTAATTGAAGCTTAGATTTTAGGCGAGAGGGGCAATCCGGGTGACCGGGTTGCCCTTTTTGCGTTTTGGGGCTTGCGATTCGAAGTTAGTGATAAGCAGAATCATGGTCGGGATGTATTGAGACGAGACGTAATACCTCACCATCCCGCCACGCCAGCGCTCTCATCCTCCGCGTGATTCGGAGGGAATAAGTCCGTTGCCCTCTCGGCCCACTCGCCGACTGAACGGCTTCCCACCGAATCCCTCGATCAGCGTAAAACTGGTCCCAGGTCATACGGCTGATCTTGTAAAGCGTGGCAATAACTCGAGCCGACTCCTCGTTGGGAATCGTGAACCACTGCTCCTGAAAAACCGGGTTATTTAGATCCAACTTGATCCCACTCACCCGCGTTTACGCCGCCGTTTCAAATGCGCGGCCTCAACTGCGGCCAAATCAGATACCTGCACGGGATGCGTGTCTGCCCATTCCATCGCGCGTTTCAAAGTACGCGCGACCTCCGGCTCATGCAGCCAACGTTCGTTGTCGGGAATGACCTGGGCCGTCTTAATGAGCCAGACACCTTCTTCAAGTTCGTCCACAACTACAGTGCGCCCGGCGTACTGTTTGCCGATGGAGATCTGCCCGCTGGAACCAATGGTTTTTACTTCGACAGCCATATCATGCCTCTGTGCTGCATGATAGCATGATGCAAGTAATGCGTCTAAAGACCAAGCTTAGGCAGCAAGTGAACGCCGACAAGGATTTGGACTGCCTTTGTAGCATGTTTATACGCGACCACTAGAACATTTTGAAAAAACCCACTTACCCGTTCATCGTCTGTTTCCCCTTCGAGATGTTTGAGTAAAGCTGTTGCCGCAATGTCGCCAGCAAAATGGAGCCGAAGCTCAATCCGCCCGTCTTTGTCATCCAAGAGGAGTTCCAATTTACCGGCAGCCCCCTCGCGCAAGTTCTTCACAGCATACCTTGAGGCTACCGATCCGAAGTGACCGCCGATGTCGTTTCGTACCTTCTGTATCAAGTCAAATTTGGAATCAAAGAAGTCGACACTTTCCAGCCATTCTGAGCTCAGGGCTTCTCCCAACTCAATTTTGAGAAAGTCGGGATCGGAATTCAGTAGATGGATTCCCTCGGCAAACTCAAATAGCGTGCCGACGGATCTTCTGAGGAAATAGTAATTCCGATAGCTGTCATTGCCATCCAGCCTTGCACCCAGGGGCGAGCTGCCCAGAGTCTCGGGACTCGAGATCGCGTGACCAAGCACACCCTGAAGCTCAAGTCTAAGATCCTCGTAGAGTACGCACAGTCGTGCAATATGTGCATCCGCCATTGAGTTGGCGTGTGATCTGAACACTCGTCGAAGTTCGCCAAATCTGATCGTTGTTCTCACAACATCACCCTGCAATCCATGGAAACGCCATTGACTCCATCCCCGACCATTCTATAGTCTGGTATGCCGTGGGCTTCCACCCTTCCCACTAACAGGAGCTTGTTCTTATGCACCTTCGCTCGACCATTGTTATTGCTGCGGCGCTGCTGCCAGTCTCGTTTGCGCAGACTGTTGTACCTGCTGCCGATTGGCCTCGCTACACGCGCGATCTTGCTAATACGAAGTATTCGCCGCTGAATCAGATCAATACGGGCAACGTGTCTAAGTTGGCTCCAGCGTGGAGCTATCGTCTGCGAACGGATGCTGAGATGAGCCGTGGAGGCGGCGGCTTTGGATTTTCGCAGGTCACGCCGGTTGTGATCGCCGGGGTTATGTACATCTCGGTCGGCAATCGTGTGATCGCGCTGGACCCGGATACCGGTCGCGAATTGTGGCGGCACGAAGTGGTGGGACGGGGCAATCCGTCGGCGCGTGGAGTCGCGTATTGGCCGGGGGACGGGACGAATCCGGCTCGCATCATCTATACGCAGGGAAGTAGCATGGTCGCACTGGTCGCGGGGACCGGCAAAATCGACCCAGGATTCGGTAAAGAAGGTGTGGTGGATCTGGTTGTGCCCTACAACTCGCCCCCGACAGTTTATAAGGACAAGCTTCTGGTGGGCGCAAACGTCGGGGAGCAGCAGCCCAAGAACGGCCCGGGTCAGGCAGGCAATACTCGAGCGTACAGCGCAAAGACGGGCGCGAAGCTCTGGGAATTTCAGTCGATTCCGAAGGCAGGGCAGCCTAACGCAGAATCCTGGCCGCCAGGTGTGACGGACGTGGGCCGTACGGGGGCAAACAACTGGGGCTTCTATATGGTGGTGGATGAAGCTCGCAACACGGTTTACACCACCTACGGCAGTCCCGCGAGCGACTTCTATGGCGGGGATCGCAAGGGCAACGATCTATATGGCAACTCCATCGTCGCGTTGGATGCTGACACGGGCGCGATGAAGTGGTATTTCCAGGCTGTTCATCACGACCTGTGGGACTACGATCTGCCTCCAGGTCCGACGCTATTGGACATTCGCGTGAACGGCAAGGATATCCCAGCGCTGGCGCAAACCGGCAAGGTCGGGTACATGTACATCCTGAATCGCGTGACGGGCGAGCCCGTGTTCGGGATCGATGAAAAACCTGTTCCGCAGAGCAAGGTTCCGGGCGAATTCACTTCGGCCACTCAGCCGATTCCGCGCCTGCCTCAGCAGCTTGGTCGGCATGAATTCGATGCGACGAAGGACCTGGTGACGGCGGAGGATACGAATGAAGCGCACGCAGCCGCTTGCAAGGAATTGGTAGCCAAGAGCGGGCCGCTGTACAACGAAGGACCGTTCACACCGTGGGTGTATCGAGCTCCGGGCGCGCCTCCCACATCGAGCATTATCTTCCCCGGCGCTATCGGCGGCACCGATTGGGGCGGCATGGCAGCGGACCCGAATCTCGGTTACGTTTTCGTAAACACTTCGGACTACGCGAGCTTTGGCTGGATTGAGAAAATGCCGGACAACTCTGCTGTGCCGTACGATCAGCGCAGTCCGTATGGTGCTCCGGTGCCGTCGAAGTTCTGGGATCGTAAAACGGACAAGACCGGCGCGTTACTGGGTTCGTCCAGTTGGCCGTGCCAGCGTCCGCCTTGGGGACACTTGAGCGCGGTCAACGCGAAGACAGGCCAGATCGAATGGCAGATCGTGTTCGGAGTCACCGACGAACTGCCGGAAGGCAAGAAGGACACGGGCCGCGTGAACGGTGGAGCTCCGATCGCAACAGGTGGCGGGCTGTTGTTCATTGGTGCGACCAACGACAAGCGTTTCCGAGCCTTTGAATCCCGCACAGGCAAGATGCTATGGGAGACGCGCCTGGAATACGACGCCATCGCAACGCCGATCACGTTTCAAGGTAAGAGTGGCAAGCAATACGTGGCTATCACGGCGTCGGGAGGCTTGGGGATTACTGATCCGAACCCGAGCAATAACGAACAGATCTACGTATTCGCGCTGCAGTAAGAGTTAGGCCAATTCGCCCACGCGTCCGTGAAGTTCGCGAGCCGCGACGGGAATTGGGTATCGCTGTGCCATACTCCGTTCCGGCCGATTCCTTAGCTCGTTCATCTACAGCGTCTTCTGCAATTCGTGAAGGAAGGCGGAGCGCTTGCTCCGCACCGAGGCGCCTGCCTCGGCTGTCAGGCGGAGGCGGCGCCTCCGCGCGGGTCATGCGACCCGCCTTCCTTGCTTGAGAATAGTGCGTGCATTCCTGCAACATGAATGGCAGAATATGTTTTAGGGCGTGGTGTGCTCTCTGGCGCGACTTCTGTCATGCTAGAGGCGAACCACCCACCACCAGACGCACCGAATAGACGTTAGGAGCCAGGGCCGTGACGCGTATTCCGCCAACACGCAGCAGTTCGCTTACGCGACGGTTCTGCTTCCATAGAACGATTGCCCTTGGCTGTGCGGTTGTGGCGGTCCTGGTCGTTGGGTTCTCGGTCGGATTGCGGGGTGCGGTCGATCCTGGCGCGGAGCTTAAGGCTGGAATCGCGGCGTTCGACGCCAAGCGCTATCCGGTTGCGATTTTGACCCTGAAGTCGCTTGGCCCTCGACTGCCGAAGCTCGCCGACTATGCGGCTTGGTATTTGGCGTCCTCCTATAGCGAGACCAAGAACTTCGCACCGATTCCAGCGACGCTTGAAGTAATTTGGAAACAGAACCCGCCGTCACCTTTCCGAGCCAAGGCTGCGCTGCTGACGGCTGCTGCATGGTTGGAAACGTCCAATCCGAAGGCGGCGATTCAGGTCCTAAGGGATCATTACGCCGAGCTTTCGCAACCCCAAGGCGACATGGCATTGGCCGACGCATCCTTGGTTGCGGGGGAAGCCTCCACCGCCGCAATTTATTATCAGCGCGTTTATTATGGCTATCCGCAGTCGTCTCTAGCCCCAAAGGCGCACGAACAGGAACTGGCGCTTCGCAACAGCCTGGGTGCGAACTATCCGCCCTCGATGCCGAACGCCATGTTGGCCCGCGCGATCAAGCTGGCCGACGCCAAGCTGACGCAAGCCGCTATTTCGGAATTCGACGCGTTGATCCCGCAGTTGGGCGGTCCAGAGAAGGACGAAGCCCGGGTTCGGATTGGAGTGGCGAAGTATATTGCGAACCAGAACACGGAGGCCTTCCAGTATTTGTCGAATCTTCAGGTCGATACTCCTGAGGCCGATGCCGAGCGACTCCATTATCTGGTGCAAAGTGCTCGTCGACTGGAACGGCTCAACGAGATGGAACAGCTGGCGCTGAAGAGTGCTGAGTTGCATCCCACTTCCCCCTGGACCATCGATTCGCTAGTTGCCGCCGCCAACCGCCACCTGATGGATCATAATGTCGAGCGTTTCCTGCCTCTCTACACGGCTTGCTACAAAGGCCTGCCGGGGGATTCGCGGACCGATCTGTGTCATTGGAAGGTCACCTGGGTCCACTACATGCGGCGCAACAAAGACGCTGCGGACATGTTGCGGGATCATTTGCGAATGTATCCGGCGTCTGACAGTTCGTCAAATGCGCTGTATTTTTTGGGGCGGTTGTCGGAGCAGGTAAAGGATCTGGGTTCGGCGCGCGCGTTCTACGAGGAAGCGTCCACGCAATACCCAAACGTGTTCTACGCCATGTTGTCGAGGGATCGCCTTGCGCAGATCGGCAAAGGGCGTTCAGCAGAATTGGTCCGGGAGTTTCTGCACACCGTCGCGTTTCCGCAAAGAGTCAGGACGCGGAACTTCCAAGCCGATACCGCTGCTCTAGTCCGTGCAGATCGAGCTCAACTGTTGTCAAAGGCCGGGCTGAAGGATCTGGCCGAAGCCGAAATGAAGTACGGTGCTGACCAAGGGGAACAACCGCACGTGTTGGCCGTGGAACTCGGCAGGCTGATCGGGGCAGGGGACCCGGCGCAGGCTCTGAAGTACATTAAGCGGTACGCACAAGGCTACCTGCTCATGCCGATCGACTCCGCGCCGGCCGAGTTCTGGCAACTCGCGTTCCCGCTTCCCTATCGCGCGAGTTTGGAGAAGTACACGAAGGAACATGAGATCGATCCGTTCCTGATGGCGGGACTGATTCGGCAAGAATCGGAGTTCGATGCAAAGGTTATCTCGTACGCAAATGCTCGGGGCCTGACGCAGATTGAACCGGCGACGGGTCGCGAAATCGGGCGGCGGTTGAAGGTGGCCTTTAGCGTCCCGAAGCTATTTGAACCAGATTACAATCTTCGATTTGGGACGTACTACTTCCGGCTGAATCTGAATCAACTCAACGGCAATGTGGAAGCAACCTTGGCCGCCTACAACGCCGGTATGACGCGAGCCAAGCAGTGGCTAAAGTGGGACACTTTCCGCGAGCCTGCTGAATTTGTCGAGACCGTTCCGATCACCCAAACTCGCGATTACATTCAAGCCGTGCTGCGCAACGCAGCCGCTTATCGCGAGATCTATGGCGAGGGGCCTCAAGCGGCTCGTTCTGCACCGTAGGAGGCGGATATATCCGCCTCGGTTTGGATGCACAACTGAGAGGCGGATATATCCGCCTCCTACGGCCTATGATGGAATACGTGGCTTCCACCAACCTGATCGCAAGCAGCCCTGAACTCCTTCGCCGCCCTCGATTCCGTGCCAATCGCACACACCAAATTACTGAGAGCGTGATTCGTGAGATGTCTCGTCTAGCGGCCAAGCACGGTGCCGTAAATCTAGCGCAAGGCTTCCCGGACTTTTCGGCGCCTGAGGTAATCAAGGAAGCCGCGCGGCAGGCGATTTCCGACGATATCAATCAATACGCAATCACGTGGGGCGCGAAACCTTTCCGTGATGCGATTGCCGCGAAGTATCGTTGCGACTATTCGCTGGACTTTGATCCGGAGCGTGAGATTACCGTCTGCTGCGGCTCGACCGAGGGCATGATCGCGTCGCTGCTGGCCGTGACGAATCCAGGCGACGAGGTCATCATCTTCGAGCCTTTCTACGAGAACTTCGGACCCGACACCATGCTGTGTGCCGCGGAACGTAAGTTTGTCCGCCTGTATCCGCCTGACTGGTCGTTCAACCGCGAGGAACTGCGGCGCGCGTTCTCGCCCAACACGAAAGCGATCATCATCAATTCGCCGGGCAACCCGACGGGGCATGTACTGCAGAGAGTGCAACTCGAATACATCGCGGAGTTGTGCCAGGAGTTCGATGCGCTCGCGATCACGGACGAGATCTACGAACACATCCTCTACGACGGCGCGCAGCACATCCCGATGATGTCGATTCCCGGGATGCGCGACCGCACTCTGCTGATCAACAGCATGAGCAAGACGTATGCGGTGACCGGCTGGCGTGTGGGTTGGGTGCTGGCCAGTCCCGACATTACGGAATCCGTTCGCAAGGTCCACGACTTTCTCACAGTCGGTGCCGCAGCGCCTTTGCAAGCTGCAGGCGTAACGGCATTGTCGCTACCAGATAGCTATTACGTTGACATGGCCGACCATTACCGCGACCGCAGAGATCGCATGGTCGGGATGCTGGAACGCGCCGGGTTCCGCTGCTCGGTTCCCAAAGGCGCATATTACGTGATGGCCGATATCCGAGGCTTCGGAATGGGCAACGATATTGCGTTCGTCAAGCATCTGGTGGAGAACGTCGGCATCGCCGCCGTACCGGGGTCGAGCTTCTTCGCGAACCCTGAGCATGGAGCAGATTGGGTACGCTTCTGCTTTCCCAAGAAGGACGAGACGCTCGCCGAGGCAGAGCGCCGCTTCGCTAAGTTGTAGCTCGTTGAAGTGAGTTTGAGCCAGCTCCGCAAGACACCTTAGTTTGGACCTTCTCATGCTTGGTAATTCGCGAGGAGAAATACCATGCTTTGGACCATTTTTGTAGTCTTACTGGTGTTGTGGGCTCTAGGCCTCGCAACATCCTACACTTTGGGCGGATTTATCCACATTCTGCTGATTCTGGCGGTTGTGTCGCTCCTGATTCGCATCATTCAAGGACGAAGCGTCGTCTAAGCAGCTGCGACGTTTTTACCCGGTCAGGAAATTGTGTTTGTGCCCATCTATTGGCCAGGATGCCGTATAGATCGAGCGGAAGGAGATCAGAATATAAATGTTGAAATATGTATTGGTAGCTGCGGTTGCATCCATGATTCTAGGCGTTGTGGGATGTTCCAAAACTCCGACGGCGGTGGATGTGACCGCAAGTCTTCAAGATTCCATGAAACAAGCGGACTTGAAGGATGTGACGGTAAAGCAGGATCTTGACAAGGGCGTGGTGACCATCGGTGGTCACGTTCCGTCTGAAATAGATAAATCTAGGGCGGAAACAATCGCGAAGGCTACTGCTCCGGGTCAAGTGGTCGCGAATGAAATCGCCGTCTTGCCAGTGGGTGCCGAAAGTACCGCCAAGGACATCAACTCCGATCTTGACTCTGCAATCGATAAGAATTTGGACGCAGCTCTATTAAAGGACGGGATGCATGAAGGCGTTAAGTACGATGTTAAAATTGGCGTCGTCACTCTAACGGGGGAGGTCTCGTCTCAAGCAAAGCGCGCAGCCACAGAGTCTCTCGCTGCGGCGGTACCCAACGTAAAGCAAGTCGTGAACAAGTTGGAAGTCAAGGGCCAGAAGGCAACGTCGACGTCGACACCCTAGTTGTCCAGCAGGCGGATTGGGCCAAATAGAAAACGAGGGATCTATGAACAAAACCATTGGATTGGTGTTGATCGTGTTGGGCGTAGTGGGATTGGCTTGGGGTGGCTTTACCTATACGACGCAGGAGAAAGTCCTGGATGTGGGTCCAATTCACGCAACGCGCGAGCAGAACCACAGCATTCCGTTTCCGCCACTAGCTGGAGCGGTGGCATTGATCGCTGGAGCCGGCCTGCTCATGGTCGGACGGAAGGCATAAAATTCGGTGTGTGACCTACATCCCTCGTTCAAAGAGGAAGCCGCTGGGGCGCCGACGAACGTAGCGAACACCAAATTCCTCCGTCGCGGTTTTCAGGATGAAAGCGGCAGCCTCTTCAGGCGAGTCCGTCAATAAAAGATGGTCCAGGTCTTCGGGGTTGATGGCGTGATTCGCCAAGAGCGAATGACGGACGAACTCCAGCAGCGGCGTCCAATACTCAACCCCGAGTAGTACAACGGGAAACCCCTTGATCTTGCCTGTCTGGATCAATGTGGCGACTTCAAACAGTTCATCCAGAGTGCCGAAGCCACCCGGTGCCGCTACGAAGCCATACGAATATTTCACCAGCATGATCTTGCGTACAAAGAAGTAGCGAAACTGGACGAATTTGTCGACGTAAGGATTCGGCTTCTGTTCCTGCGGAAGGATGATGTTGCAGCCAATAGAAGCGCCGCCTGCTTCTTTGGCACCTCTATTTGCGGCCTCCATCACTCCCGGCCCCCCACCGGTCATAGTGGTGAAGTTCACCTCGGCGAGCTTGGTTCCCATCTCTCGAGCCAATTTATAATACGGATGATCTTCGGCAAAACGTGCCGACCCGAATACGGTTACGCATGGTCCAACAAAGTGCAGTGCGCGGAATCCGTGGATCAATTCCAGGAAAATGCGGAACGCGCGGAAAAACTCGGATCTGCGACTAGCGGGACCCTGGAGAAAGCCCCGCTCTTCTTTGTCGGGGGTGGATTTTCCCCAATGAAAACGTGACGATCGCGGAATGGTATGCGGGGCTATCACGCCCCCGGAGCGCTCTGGCATATTAGCTTGTTCAAACGAAGTAAGCGCGCTGCTACGTCCTAAAGGCGGACGCGCTTACTTTGCGCTGGACCGGTTTTACGGCTTGCCGACCGGAGCCAGCCAGCCGTAGCGATCCTTGGCCTTGCCTTCTACGATGTTGAAGAACTCCGATTGGAGCTTTTC
>JBDTUY010000080.1:0-13399 GCA_040007495.1 Acidobacteriota bacterium
TCCCTATTTCTGCGAAGACATGATCCGCAGCGAAAACGTCCTGTCGTATGAGACCGTGCGCCAACGAACGCGCGTGCCCATCGCCGTGGGCGAGCAATTCGGCTACAAATGGGACATCAACACCCTGATTGAGAAGCAACTGATCGACTACACCCGCGTGACGCTGCCCAACGTGGGCGGCATCAGTGAATTCATGAAGATCATCGCGCTGGCGGAAACGCACTATATAGGCATGATTCCGCATTTTACGGGACCCATCGCCGAAGCCGCACTGGTGCACTGCCTTGCTGCCACCTCGATCGTGGCTCTGATGGAGATGTTGGGGGATGGCACACGCACTTGGCCCTACCTGAAGAACGGATACGACTTCAAGAATGGGAAACTATGGCCCAACGACAGGCCCGGCCTGGGAGTCGAGGTCGACGTAAGTAAACTGACAAAGATCGGCGACTATGACACCTATCGCGCCGGCATGTTAATGAACCAACGCCCCGACGGCTCATTCATGAACTGGTAGCCCCGATGAACGTCGAAATCCGTTAATGATTTTGGGACTGTATCTGATGCAAGCGGACCTGGGCCGCCTCATCCATCTAACCTGGGTCGACGCAGCGATCATCGCGATCTATTTCATAGCGGTCCTGGGCATTGGTTTCTACGTCAAAGAACAGACCCAGACGGGCGACGACTTCTTTTTCGCGGGCCGCGAGATGACCGCATGGGTTGCGGGCCTGGGGTTCCTGGCGGCCAATCTCAGCTCATTGGAACTGATGGGATGGGCCGCAGCGTCCTATCAATACGGTATCCTCGCCGCCCACTGGTATTGGATCGGTGCCATCCCAGCGATGCTATTCCTCGGCCTCGTGATGATGCCGTTCTACTACATCAGCAAGACTCACTCCGTCCCCGGTTACCTGAAACTACGGTTTGGAGAATCCACGCGCACGCTTTCGGCGATCACATTCGCCGTCATGACCGTACTGATGAGCGGCGTCAATCTGTATTCGATGGCGCTGGTCATGAAGATCCTTTTAGGCTGGGACATCCATTTGAGCATCTGGGTATCTTCGCTGACGGTCGCCGCCTATGTGGCTCTCGGAGGGTTACGATCGGCAATCTTCAATGAAGTCCTTCAGTTCATACTGATCTGGCTGGGCGTGCTGCTGATTCCCATCATGGGCCTACGGGAGACCGGAGGATGGAGCGGGCTCAAAGAGCGCATCGCCACGAATATGGGGAGCACGGATTACACTCACTTGTGGAGTACGCTCGGGTCCTTCCAGGGCAATCCCATGGGTATCCATTGGACAGGCATCGTGTTCGGCTTGGGGTGGGTCATTTCATTTGGTTACTGGACAACCGATTTCCTGGTAGTGCAGCGAGTGCTCACCGCTAAGGACCTGCGGTCCGCCCAACTCGCGCCCATTATCGGGGCGGGGTTCAAAATGCTGGTCCCCGTGATTGTCATCCTGCCAGGGCTTTTGGGCCTGGCCTTGCTCCCGCAGAAACTCATGGGCGAGGCGGCAGCGGTGGCGTCGAACGGACACAGCTACAACGAAGTTCTGCCGCTAATGCTCGCGCGTTATCTCGGCCCGGGTCTGCTTGGGCTGGGGATCACGGCACTCATCGCTGGCTTCATGGCCGGCATGGCAGGCAATGTGACGGCGTTCTCCACGGTCTGGACCTACGACATCCATCGCGCTTTGTTCCGACCGAATGCCAGTGATGCTCATTACGTCCGCGTGGGCCGATGGTGCACCATCCTGGGAGTGCTGGCCAGCATCGGAACGGCGTATCTGGTTATGCAATTCCTCAGCATCATGGATTACGTTCAGGCATTGTTCAGCTTCTTCGTTGCTCCCCTGTTCGGCACCGTACTACTGGGCATGTTGTGGAAAAGAGCCACCCCAGCGGGTGGGTTCTGGGGGCTGCTGTTGGGGACACTCGCGTCGATCGGGATGTGGATCTGGGGGAGATTGGACCCGGGTGCCTTATCGATCATCGCTCTGTCGCCGCACGCCGCTGGCATGGCGGAAAACATGTACAGGGCATTATGGTCTTGGCTCGTATGCGTCAGCGTAACGATTGCCATCAGCTTATGCAACGCTCCAGTGCCTGAGAAGCAACTGGAGGGTTTGGTTTACGGCTGTACAGCTATTCCCTCGGCGGCAGCGGTTCCGCTGCTGCAACGTCCTGTATTCTGGGCAATCGTCGTATCCATCGCATTCGTTCTATTGAACGTGGTCTTCTGGTAATACAAAATGGCGGCAGAGAACAAGCTCCCGGTCTGGTACTTCATCGGCTGGCTACTCTTGATCTATGGAATACTGATTTTGGGCGCGGGGTCCGGCGTGCTCGCCGCGCAAGCCGTGTCCGAGACGGTGGACTCGCGTATCGGGATCTGGTGGGGTGCCTTGCTTATTGCAATCGGCCTGACGTACGTATACTGTTTCCGCCCCGGAAGAAGCGGAGATAAAGGTTTACGATGAAAGCTCCCCGACTCTCAATCGCATTCCTCGCGGTTATACTCCTCGGTTGCTCCTCTCGGCCACAAGCTCCTGCTCCGGCGATACAAACACCGACGGCGTGGGGCAAGACGCCCGACGGCGCCAGCGTGGAGTTATACACCCTGGCAAATGCCAAGGGGGCGGAAGCCAGGATCATCACTTATGGCGGGATTGTGGTTTCGCTGAAAGTCCCCGACCGCTTGGGAGTTCTTGGCAACGTGGTCGCCGGATTTGACAACCTGGAGGGCTACCTCACCCCGCCCCCTTACTTCGGAGCCATTATCGGGCGCTACGGCAACCGCATTGGTGGCGCACGGTTCTCCCTGAACGGGACCCAATACATGCTCACCAAGAATGATGGCGGCAATCAACTCCACGGGGGTCCGAGAGGCTTTGATAAGCGGCTGTGGCAAGCAACGGTACTCTCTCCGCAAAGTCTTGAACTCCACTACCTCAGCAAAGACGGCGAAGAGGGTTACCCGGGAAATCTGCTGGTCGGCGTGATCTACACGCTCACAGATGCGAACGAACTCAGGATCGACTATTCAGCGACCACAGATAAGGATACGGTTGTGAACCTGACCCACCACAGCTATTTCAATCTTGCCGGTGACGGCGACATCCTGGGACATCGGCTGAGCATTCAAGCCGACCGCTTCACGCCAGTCGACTCCGAATTGATCCCCACCGGAGAGTTGAGAGATGTTGCGGGATCTCCCTTCGATTTCCGGACCGCCACACCCATCGGCGAACGCATCGAACAGCAGGACCAGCAACTCATCCTGGGCCACGGATATGACCACAACTGGGTCTTGAACCGTGTTGGATCCGGTGTGGAGTCTGCGGCAACCGTCACCGATCCAAAATCGGGGCGCGTCATGGAGGTCCTTACCACCATGCCGGGTTTGCAGTTTTATTCCGGGAATTTTCTGGATGGAACCCTTCAGGGAAATGGTCGGACCTACACCCGTCGTTCTGCGTTTTGCCTGGAGACCCAATTTTTTCCCGACTCACCCAATAAGCCTGTGTTCCCTTCCACAATTCTGCGGCCCGGCAGCACATTTCGCTCAACGACCGTGTATCGATTCTCCACAATGTGAGTAACCTATGAGTTGTCTTCACCGAAGCTAAATCCATGAGTCTAGAAGATGTGGCGCAACGCGCCCGAGTATCGCCGGCCACTGTCTCCAGAGTTCTGAATAACCTCGGTGTTGTCAAAAGTAGCACTCGCGCGCGCGTGCTCAAAGCGATTGAAGAACTGAAGTATTACCCAAATGTGCACGCCCGCGCCCTTGCGGGCGGAGCCAGCAAGACGCTGGGGCTGATCGTTTCAAACCTGGAGAATCCGTTCTTTCTGGATATCTTCCGCGTGCTGGAACAAGAGGCACACGCCAACGGTTACGAAGTGCTGGTGGCCAACACCAACTACGACCTGCAGTGGCAGAATTCAAGCGTCCGGCTCATGCTCGGCCGCCGTGTCGCGGGCCTTGCACTGGTAGTGTCGGAGATCGATGCAGCGGTCCTTGATGAGCTCGAACAGCGAAAGATTCGGACTGTCGTATACGATGTCGGTTCCCCTCGGCGAGGCATCATGAGCATAAAATCCAACTATCGCAAGGGAATTGAGCGTGTATCGGTGTATCTACGAAGTCTGGGGCACAACAGGATTTCGTTCGTGGGCCACCACACGACTCTTGGCCCACTTAGCGACCGCAAGTCCACCTTCACTCAGGTGATGCAGCGCTACGGTCCACAAGTCCAGTTCACAACAGTGGCAGATTCTGATGACTACGCAGGCGGACAGCGCGCCGTGCAACAGATCTATGCTTCCAACTTCCGTCCCACGGCAATCCTTTGCGTGAACGACTTCATGGCCGCAGGAGTGCTGCGCCAACTGCGCGACAGGGGTGTGGATGTTCCGGGGCAGGTTTCCGTAACAGGCTTCGACAACATCACCCTATCTGAGATGGTTTACCCGGCGCTGACGACCCTGCACATTCCCAGGGATCTTATCGGCCGTCAGATCTTTGCCAGCCTGACTGAGCCGAAGCCATCCTCAAAAGTTCCCACGGAGATCATTATTACTCCAGAACTGGTAGTCCGCGAATCCACGGGCCGCGCGCCGACCGAAAGCTAGGATCGGCCGGGGGTTTGAGTAGTCTCTGCACTATGCCATCGTGCTATGATGGCGCTTCCATTCGCATCCATGCCGACCATACGCACCATCAAAGGACTCCGCTGGTGGATGATCAGCCTGATTATGTTGGGTTCGGTCATCAACTACCTGACGCGCAGCACTCTCTCGGTCGCGGCGCCCACCATGCTCCAGGAATTGCACATCGGTGAGCGCGAGTATTCCTGGATCGTCGGTGCCTTCCAGGGTGCGATCATGACCCAGCCCATCTGCGGCTACGTGATGGATGTGTTGGGGCTTCGCTTCGGGTTTGCGCTCTTCGCCATCGCCTGGTCCCTGGTAAACATGGCGCATTCGATGGCGAATAGCTGGCAGGCACTCACCTGGCTGCGCGGCCTGTTGGGGTTTGCCGAAGGGTCCGCCAACCCGGCCGGGATGAAGGCGACCTCGGAATGGTTCCCGGCTAAGGAACGCGGCTTGGCCGGCGGCATCTACAACATCGGAGCTTCCTTCGGCTCTATGCTAGCTCCGCCTCTGGTCGCATGGGCGATTTTGGCCTACAACTGGCGCGTTTCGTTCCTCATCACGGGAGCGATGGGCTTGGTTTGGGCCGGACTGTGGTTGTGGCTGTATCGGGCCCCTAACATCCACCCCAGGCTGTCAGCGGAGGAACGCGACTACATTTCTTCCGGCCAGGAAAAGCATCTCCAGGACAACGGGACTAAGCCCTCTCTCGCCAGGATTCTTCGCACGCGGAACTTCTGGGGCATCGCTCTCCCTCGCTTTTTGGCCGACCCGACTTGGGGCACGCTTAGCCTGTGGCTCCCGCTCTATCTAACCACGGAGCGGCACATGGACCTGAAACAAATCGCGCTCTTTGCGTGGCTGCCGTTTCTGGCCGCCGACTTCGGATGCATCTTCGGCGGCTTGGTCGCCGCCAGACTGCAGAAGTATTTCAGCATCAGCATTGTGAACGCCCGCCGCTCAGCCTTTACGCTGGGCGCATTTATGATGCTGAGTATGAGTTTCGTCGGATTGGTCGAAAGCCCCTATGCCGCCATCGCACTGCTCAGCTTGGGCGGCTTTGCGCACCAAACACTTTCGGTAACCGTGATCACCATGTCTTCGGATTTGTTCCGCAAGAACGAGGTAGCCACCGCCGCTGGCATGGCCGGAACACTGGGGAATGCGGGATTGCTGGGCTTCTCCCTGTTGATGGGCGGCCTGGTCGCCAGCGTTGGCTACACACCGTTTTTCATCTGCCTCGGGTTCCTGGACCTGATCGGCGCGGTTATCCTTTGGACTGTGGTGCGTGATCCGCAAGCCCTTACTTCACAGACCGCATCTTAAGATTCATGACTGCTCGCATTCGTAATCCCATTCTTCCCGGCTTCAATCCGGACCCTTCGATTGTTCGCGTAGGCGACGACTATTACATCGCTACCTCCACATTTGAGTGGTATCCAGGCGTCCAAATTCATCACTCGCGCGACCTGGTCCACTGGCGACTGCTAACACGTCCTCTCAACCGGGCCAGCCAGTTGAACATGCTGGGCGATCCCGATTCGTGCGGCGTCTGGGCCCCCTGTCTCACCTACGCGGATGGACTGTTCTGGCTGATCTACACCGACGTAAAACGCTACGGTCGGACGACACAGGGCGGCTCGGCTGGGTCCTCCCCTCGCGATACGCATAACTACCTGGTCACATGCCCCACTATCGACGGCGAATGGTCCGACCCGGTCTTTCTCAACAGCAGCGGCTTCGATCCATCGCTATTTCACGACGAAAACGGCCGCAAATATCTACTCAACATGCGGTGGGATTCGCGTCCCGGGAAAAATCGCTTTGCAGGTATTGAAGTGCAGGAGTATTCGCACAGCCAGCGCAAACTGGTAGGCGACGTCTCGCTGATTTTCGGAGGCACGGCGATCGGGTTTACCGAGGGGCCTCACATCTACCAGCGCGGCGGCTACTACCATCTGTTGACCGCGGAGGGCGGCACCGGCTGGGGCCACGCAGTCACCATGGCACGATCCCGGTCGCTCTTCGGACCCTACGAGTTGCACCCGGATACCTACGTTCTCACCTCCCGCCACCGGCCCGACGCTCTGCTGCAACGCGCGGGACACGCGGATCTGGTGGAAACGGCGGGCGGCGAAACCTACCTGGTGCATTTGTGCGGACGTCCTCTGCCCAATCGCGGGCGCTGCACGCTAGGGCGCGAAACCGCGATCCAGCACATGCGCTGGTGCGACGATGGATGGCTTCGCACGGCCGATGGCACCGGCGTTCCCCAGGTAGAAGTAGCCGCCCCCGCCTTACCAGAACACGCTTTCCCGCCTTCACCCGAACGTGAAGATTTCGCCAGTCCGCATCTACCGCTCGATTTTCAGTGGCTCCGCTCCCCGTGGCCTGAAGAACTGTTCAGCCTGACGGAGCGCCCAGGCTTCCTACGGCTCTACGGGCGTGAAACGCTGGGCAGCAGCTTTCGCCAGTCGCTGGTCGCGCGCCGTCAACAGGCGCACTGCTTCAGCGCCGAAACCCGCATGGAATTTGAGCCGGATCGTTTCCAGCAGTCCGCCGGCCTGATTTGCTACTACAACAGCAGCAAGTTTCACTACTTGTACGTCTCGCACGATGCGGCGTTGGGCAAGCACCTGCGCGTTATGTCCTGCCTGCCCGATCAACTGCAATCGGACGTGTTCAGCGCGCCGATCCCGATCGTCTCCGGACAGCCGGTGCGCCTCCGCGTGGAGGTCGATCTCGAGCGCCTCTACTT
Organism: Acidobacteriota bacterium; assembly: GCA_040007495.1. GTDB lineage: Bacteria > Acidobacteriota > Terriglobia > Bryobacterales > Bryobacteraceae > Palsa-187. The sequence continues at coordinate 7,424 of JBDTUY010000080.1, forward strand.
CGCCTATGCGATTGGCGGTGGCGAATGGACGCGCCTGCCCGGGCACCTGGACGCGAGCATTCTCTCCGATGAAGCGGCCGCACCCGGCAGTCCGAATTTCACTGGGAACTTCGTCGGCGTTTGTTGTCAGGATCTAACCGGGGCGGGCCATTCGGCGGACTTCGACTATTTCGTATACCGCGAGCGCGGCTTCCTGGCCGACCCTTTCTAAATACGTCCGATTCTAAATGCGTCCCATGCCCAACCCCTTCGATACCGCAGATCTCAGCTTATACGACGTACCCGCGCGCGCCCCAGGTCCCAGCGGTAGCCTGCCACTCACCCCGCAGCTGCTGCGCGAGTGGCCCTCCGGTCACCTGTTCGGGTGGACGCAGAACACCGGCATGGGCTGGAAGCCAGAAGAGTTAGGAGCCAAGGAGTATTTGGTGCTGTCCACCCATGGTGGCGTTCGTGCGGCCGACGGGACCCCCATCGCTCTTGGCTATCACACGGGGCATTGGGAAGTGGGGCTGCTGGTGGAAGAAGCCTCGCGCGAATTTCATGCACGCGGCGCGATCCCCTTCGCCGGTGCCTGCACCGATCCTTGCGATGGACGATCGCAGGGCACCACCGCGATGTTCGACAGCCTGCCCTATCGCAATGACGCCGCCACCATATTCCGGCGCTTGATTCGATCGTTGCCCACGCGCAGCGGCGTGATGGGCGTAGCGACGTGCGACAAAGGCCTGCCCGCGATGATGATGGCTCTGGCCGCTTCGCAAGACCTTCCCTGCATTCTGGTCCCCGGCGGTGTCACGTTGCCGCCGGAAGAAGGCGAGGACGCGGGGAAAGTTCAAACCCTCGGCGTGCGCTACGCGCATGGCGAGGTGACCCTGGAACAGGCCGCCGACTTGGGCTGTCGGGCCTGCGGCACGGCGGGTGGCGGATGCCAATTCATGGGAACCGCTGCAAGTTCGCAAGTGGTGGGCGAGGCTTTGGGGCTCTCGCTGGGACACGCCGCATTGGCACCGTCCGGCCATGCGATCTGGTTGGAAATGGCCCGCCGCTCGGCACGCGCCTTGATGGCCATGCAGCAGCAGGGGATGCGCATGCGCGACCTACTGTCGTCGGCCTCGATTCATAACGCCATGGTGGCCCACGCGGCGTTCGGCGGCTCCACCAACCTGATTCTGCACGTGCCCGCGATCGCGCATGCTGCAGGCTTGCCCCGGCCAACGGCAAGAGACTGGGAACGCATCAACCGCCAGGTACCGCGGCTGGTAGACGCCCTGCCGAACGGACCGCGCAATCATCCCACCATTCAGGTATTCCTCGCCGGTGGTGTTCCAGAAGTTTTGTTGCATCTGCGCCGCGCAGGACTGCTTGAAACCGGCGCGAAGACCGCCAGCGGCATGACCATGGACGCGCAGCTGGATGCCTGGCAGGATTCGGAACGCCGTTCCCGCTTGCGCGCGCTCTTGCGCGACCGCGATGGGGTCGATCCCGACGACGTGATTCTCTCGCCCACTTCAGCTAAACAACGTGGCCTGACTTCGACAGTCTGCTTTCCTGCTGGCAATCTCGCTCCCGGCGGTGCCGTCGTCAAGAGCACGTCCATCGATCCTTCGGTGGTTGGCAGCGACGGCGTGTACCGCAAAATCGGACCCGCAAAGGTCTTCCACAGCGAACCCGCAGCCATTGCCGCGATCAAAGAAAAGCGCATTCAGGCCGGCGACGTATTGGTACTGGCCTGCCGCGGCCCGATGGGCTCCGGCATGGAGGAAACTGCGCAGCTGACCTCCGCTCTGCGTTATCTCCCCTTCGGCAAGCACGTCGCCATCCTCACCGACGCCCGCTTCAGCGGACTGTCGACAGGTGCCTGTATTGGTCACGTCACACCAGAAGCGCTGGCAGGTGGACCAATCGGCAAGCTTCGCGATGGGGACATAGTCGAAATCGTCATCGACCGCAACAAGCTGGAAGGTTCCATAAACCTGGTGGGTGAGACCGGCCGCAGCTTTGATGCTGACGAAGGCACACGCGTCCTGGCGGAACGCCCGTTTCGCGATGACCTTGCTCCGGACCCAGCCCTGCCCCCTGAGACGCGTCTGTGGGCCGCGCTACAGGATGTAAGCGGTGGATCGTGGGGCGGCTGCGTGTATGATGCCGAGGCCATCCTCAAAGTGATCGCCGCCGGAAAACGCGCAATCGAGTAAGATCAAACTGCGAAGGAGAATCCAATGCATCGATCCAACCGGTCTTTCGTAAGCTGGCTGCTATTGCCATCGGTGGTGCTGACGCTAGCGGCCCAGCAACCCGCGCCTTTCGAGCCGGACTGGGTGAAACCCTTCCCTCCGTTTCATATTCTCGGCAACATCTATTGGGTGGGAACCTGGGACCTTTCCACCTACCTGATCACCACCCCGCAAGGCCACATCCTAATCAATAGCGGACTGAAGGAAACGGTTCCGCAAATCATACAGGGCATCGAGGCGCTGGGCTTCAAGCCCGCCGATGTGAAACTCCTGCTGGCCACGCACGGGCACTTCGACCACGTTGCCGGTTTGGCGGAACTGAAGCGGATCACGCATGCGCAGCTTGCCATGTCGAAGGCCGATGCGGAGTTGGTCGAAAGCGGGGGTGCCGCAGACTTCCTGTTCGGCAAGAGTCCCGGCGCTCTCTTTGATCCGGTGAAGGTGGATCGCATTCTTGCCGACGGAGAAAAGATAACCCTCGGAGGCACGGAACTGACGATGCACCTGCATCCCGGCCACACCAAGGGCGCGATGAGCTTCACCACCACGATTCAGGAAGGCGGCAAGCCGTATCGCGTCGGCATCATCAACATGGGGTCGATCAACGAAGGCGTGACCGTCACCAATATGCCAGGATTTCCGGGCATGGAAGAGGCGTATCGCAAAACCTTCCGCGAACAAAAGGCCCTGGAATTGGACGTCTTTCTTGCCTCGCACGCGGGGCAGATCAACTTGCACAAGAAGTACAAACCGGGTGATGCCTACGATCCGGCGCGCTTCGTGGATCCGGCTGGATACAAATCCGCCGTCGCCCGCATGGAGGCGAGTTTCCTGGCCGCAGTGGAGCGCGAGCATCGTAAACAGTAGGGCGTTTCAGTTGAGATGAAACTTATGCCGACCAAGGCCGCTAGAATCAAACTCCTCAGCTTGCTGCTGCTCGCGAGTTCCGCGGTTGCCCAACCCGTCATCGTTTCCCCCCGGATTGAGAAACCCGTAGGGGCCCATGCCTTGCAAGAAAAAGACTTTGGCGGCTACGTCATGGTCTATTTCAAGGACGAAACCCACTCCGGGTATTTCGCGATCAGCCGCGACGGCTACCGCTTCGCCGACGTCAACCAAGGCCAACCCGTTCTGGATGGGACTCTGCTCGCCGAGCAAAAAGGCGTGCGTGATCCGCACATCGCCCGCGGACCCGACGGTGCCTTCTATCTGGCGATGACCGACCTGCACATCTACGCCCAGCGCGCCGGTTTGCGAGCAACGCAATGGGAGCGTCCCGAGGAGACCTACGGCTGGGGCAACAACCGCGCGATCGTGTTGATGAAGTCCTGGGACCTGATTCATTGGACGCACTCGGATTTCCGCGTGGATAAAGCGTTTCCTGAACTTGGGGATATCGGCGCAAGCTGGGCCCCACAGACGATCTACGATGAAGCGGCCAAGAAGATGATGGTGTACTTCACCATTCGCCTCAAGGGCCAGACCAGCATGTATTATGCCTATACCGACGATGCGTTCACCAGGCTGGTGACCAAGCCGGAACCGCTCTCAGACGCGGCAGGCATCGACGGCGACATTGTGCAAGTCGGCGGCAAATTCCATCTTCACTACGTGACCAAGGCCACTGTCAAGCATGGCGTCTCCAGCAGGATCAATGGCGGCTACGTGTTCGATCCGCAGCGTATCGATCCGGAAACGGTTTCGACCGAGGCTCCGAATGTGTTTAAGCGGCTGGGAACCAATTCCTACGTGTTAATGTACGACGTCTATGGAGCGCGCCCCAACAACATGGGCTTTAGCGAGACCACCGACTTCATTACGTACCGCGACCTGGGCCACTTCAATGAAGGCGTAATGAAGGGCACCAACTTTGTTCGGCCCAAGCACGGTGCGGTCACCTATCTGACGAACGCCGAGTTGAACGCGATTGCCGCATATTGGAAAGTAGACCTGGCGGCACTTCCGCTGCCCAAGTGATGCGACTATATAGAATTTTGCCCGCGCTCGCGCTTTGCTCCAGTCTGGTTGTGGCCCAAACCAGTGACTGGAAGCTCTGGTATCGCCAGCCCGCCGCCAAGTGGGTGGAAGCTCTGCCGGTGGGCAACGGGCGCTTGGCCGCGATGGTGTTTGGCGACCCGCGCAAGGAACACATCCAGCTGAACGAGGACACCGTCTGGTCCGGTGAGAAACGCGACCGCAGTAATCCGGAGGCCCCGGCGGCGATCCCGGAGATCCGAAGGCTGCTGCAAGCGGGGCATCCGGCTGACGCGCAGAAACTGGCGGACCGCGCTTTGATCAGCATCCCGCGGGCGCTGCCCGTCTATCAAACGCTTGGGGACCTGTGGCTGGAATCCGCCTTGGAACCGGACGCGGGGAGCTATCGCCGCGAACTCGACCTGGATCGCGGCGTGGCGACGGTGCGCTTTACCGCCGGCGGAGTTCACTACGTGCGCGAGGTCTTCGCCTCGGCTCCCCGCCATGCGATCATCGTGCGGCTGAGTGCCGACAAACCCGGCAGCATCTCCTTCCGCGCGACCATGAGTCGGCCCGCGGACGCCACCAGCCAAGCGGCCTCTGGGCATTTGATCCTGACGGGGCAGGCGTTGCCGAAGTCCGCCCCTGGCGAGCGTGCAACCGGGGTTCGCTTCCAGGCCGAAGTGAGCGCGGCCGCAACCGGAGGCCGCGTTTTCAGCGTCGACGGGCACCTTGATGTAACCGCCGCGAACAGCGTAACCCTAACCATCGTCGCCGCTACCGACTACCGGGAAAAGAATCTATCTGAGGCGTGCAGTCGCGATTTGACGGCAGCCGCCCGTGCCTACGACGCGTTACTGCGCGAGCACATTGCCGACCATCAGCACTTCTTCCGCCGAGTCCGCCTGGAACTTCCCGTGGACCCATCGGCACGCGCTCTGCCCACCGACGAACGGCTGGCCCGCATGCAGCGCGGCTCAGCCGACGACGATCTTCTCGCCCTCTATTTTCACTACGGTCGCTATCTATTGATCGCCAGCAGCCGCCCTGGCAGCATGGCCGCCAACCTTCAAGGCAAATGGAACGACAGCCTGACGCCGTCCTGGGGCAGCAAGTACACCATCAACATCAACACGGAGATGAACTACTGGCTAGCAGAAACCACCAACCTCTCTGAGCTGCACGAACCACTGTTCGACTTGATCGACAATGCACGTGAAGACGGCCGCCGCGTGGCCAAGTTCTACTATGGGGCCGGTGGCTTCGTGCTGCATCACAACACCGACCTGTGGGGCGACGCCGTGCCCATCGATGGCGCGCGTTGGGGCGTCTGGCCGATGGGCGCGGCCTGGTTGTCGCTTCACTTGGCCGAACACTACGACTTCACGCGCGACCGCAAGTTCCTGGCCCAGCGTGCCTACCCGGTGATGAAAGAAGCGGCCCAGTTCTTCCTCGACTACCTGGTGCCGGATGGCAAAGGGCATCTGGTTACCGGCCCGTCCACTTCGCCCGAAAACGAGTATCGATTGCCATCCGGCGAGACAGGCGTCCTGGCGATGGGCCCCACTATGGACACGGAAATTCTGCAGGCATTGTTCGGACGCGTGTTGGAGGCAGGCAAGATCCTGGGCGGCGATGCGGAGTTCCAGGCCAAGGTCGCTGCGGCGCGTGCAAAGTTGCTGCCGCTGCAAATCGGACGCTTCGGTCAGATTCAGGAATGGCCGGAAGACTTCGACGAAACCGAACCCGGGCATCGCCACATTTCGCA